>NZ_QOVX01000017.1:0-103999 GCF_008365395.1 Neorhizobium sp. P12A
TTGTCGATGGCTTTTTCATCGGGGCCGGAGCGCGGCAGGTAAGTACATCCCGACAACAACATCGCAGCAAAGGCAATGCAGCCGATCGGCTTCAAAATGTTTTTGTTCATATACCGCCCACTCGATGATCCCCGAAGGGCACTTGTCCCTCCGATGCAGCAATTATCAGAGTTGCCTGAAGAATTCGAGAAGGTTTTCCCAAAGCAAACTCAAGAGAATCCCCAACTGTTGCACCGCAGCAACGTTGCGATAGAAATAAAAAGTCAAGGATTTACAGAGCACAAATGGAATCAAAGATGAGACTGCAATTAAACCGATTATTTTAGGGCGAAAATGGCGACTTTCCGGCCTATTTTATACCCAAGCGCCTCTTTTCGGGGCAGTTTATGTTTATATTAGGCCTTCTTAAATCATAAATATATTTTGATAGCAAAGTCACATCTTCGAAAACTTGGCGTTGTAACCAAGGCTTGGCGGAGGCTGACATCGGCCATTGAAACCGCATCTCTCTATAGAGAGCAGGCCTCAGCGCAGCGTGAAATCCGTACAGTCCGAACATGTCACGACAGCGACAGTGCTTCCGCCCCATCGACACGTGAGAACAGGAAATCCATATTTTTCAATGCTTTGCAGCAAAAATCCGAGATCGATAAAATTGCTCATATCCATTTAAGCGCTTTGAGACCCCTCCTCGGTATTGTCGCAGTCATCGGCGGACGAAGCAGGACAGAGCTTCGCGGCATGAAGCATCCGCTTAGGCCCGGAATGAGTTTTCGGGTGTTGAGACAAGAACAGGCGGAAGAACCGCTCTGCTTGAAACGGGGATATGGACATGATGAAGCAAGTTATGCTTGCAGCAACAGTGGCGATTGCGGCCTTGGCCGGCAGTCAGCCCGTATGGGCGGCCGGTCCAGCCGGTTACGCACGCAGTCTGATCAATACGCCGACCGTGAGCTACATCGTGGAACGGCAGCCGACCCTGGCACCTTTTGCCCAGGTCCGGTTCTGCATGCAGAATCCGAGTGAATGCCACACGAGCGAAGGCGCCTCCATGGTGGTGCTGACGGATTTCAACCGGCAGGAACTCGTATCGACCAACAACGACGTCAACCACTCGATCATCGGCGTAAACGATCAAGCCGGCGACGATGTCTGGTCCGTCAACGTCAAGTCCGGCGACTGCGAAGATTACGCGCTGACGAAGCGCGACCATCTGATCGCCAAGGGCTGGTCGCCGCGCGCACTGCGCATCGCCGTCGCCACGACGCGGTCGGGCGAAGGCCACGCCGTGCTGGTCGTCAAAACCGACCACGGCGATCTGGTCCTCGACAACAGGACCAGCCGCATCAAGCCATGGAACGAGACTGACCTGAGCTGGGTCAAGATTCAGTCGGGTGAAAATCCCTACCTCTGGTACGCTCTCTGATCGAAGATCGAACATCTGCAATGAGGAAGGGCTCCGGTGATACCGGAGCCCTTCCTGCTTCTGCCCGCGCTTTTATTGGTTGATCTACTCTGCGGCGATCTGCGGAGGAATGTGATTGCGCACCCGGTCCTGATCGTCCGAACCGGAAGCGTTGTCCTCGACCGGCTGCTTCGTCTTTGGCGCCTTGCCGAAGAAGAGGGCGTAGCCGGCCGGCAATACGAAGATCGTCAGCACCGTCGCGACCAGGATGCCGCCCATCATGGCGTAGGCGAGAGGTCCCCAGAAAACGCCGCGTGAGATCGGGATCAGGGCCAGGACCGCCGTCAGCGCGGTCAGCATGATCGGGCGGAAACGGCGTACGGCCGAACCGATGATCGCCTCCTGCCGGTCCATGCCCGCCCTTATGTCCTGATCGATCTGGTCGACCAGGATGATCGAATTGCGGATGATGATCCCGAGCAACGCTATGACGCCGAGGATGGCAACGAAGCCGAAGGGCGAACCGCTGATCAGAAGTGCGGCTGCGGCCCCGATAATGCCGAGCGGGCCGGTTGCCAGCACCAGCATCGCCTTGCCGAAATGCTGCAGCTGCGCCATCAGGAGAACGACGATGACAAGCAGCATGATCGGCGCCTTGGCGGCAATCGAGGCCTGGCTTTCCGCCGAATCCTCCGCACCGCCCTGGATCTCGATCCTGTAGCCGGCAGGCAGGCTGGACCTCAGATCCTGCATGTCACTATAGAGCTTGGTCACGACATCGTTGGATTGAACGCCGTCCGGCAGCGTTGCCCTGACCGATATCGTCGGCAGGCGGTCACGACGCCATTCGACCCCCTGCTCCATGACGGGCACGACCTTGGCAACCTGCGACAAGGGTACGAAGCCTCCGGAATCCGTCGGAATGTAGACGGAATTGACTGCCGTCAGCAGATGGCGGCTCGCATCCGGTTCCCGGGCCACGATCGACACGGTTTCCTCGCCCTCGCGGTAATCGTTGAGAGGCGCGCCCGACATGGAGGCCTGCATCGCCTGGCGAATCCGCTGCGAGGTCACGCCCAGCGCACGGGCGCGGTCCTGATCGATGACAAGCTTCATGGCAGGCACCGGCTCCAGCCAATCGTCATGGATAGCACCGAGCAGCGGGTTTTGCGCGAAGCGCTGCTTCACCTCGTCGGCGATATGGCGAACCTCCTGCCGATCGGGACCCATAACGCGCAGTTGCACCGGCCAGCCTGTCGGGGGCCCGAGGAAGAGCCGATCGACCTTGGCGCGGATCGACGGAAAATCATCCGCGAGAATGGTCCTGAGCTTGACGATCAGCCTTTCGCGCGACGGCTCGTCCTTTGCCATGACAAGAAGCTGGGCGAAGTTCGGATTGACGAGCTGCTGGTCGAGCGGCAGGAAGAAGCGCGGTGCGCCCTCGCCGATATAGGTGGCGATGAACCGTTTGTCCGGATCGTCGGCCATGCGCGTTTCCAGCGCCTTCGCCTGCTTCTCGACTTCTGAAATGCTGGTGCCCTCAGGCAGCCAGAGATCGACCAGGATTTCCGGCCGCGAGGACTGCGGGAAAAAATTCTGCGGAATGAACTGGAAGGCGAAGAGACTGCCGGCAAAGGTGGCAAGTGTCAGCGCAAGAACAATGATGCGATGCTTGACCGCCCAGGCGACCGATCCGCGTAGGCGGCGGTAGAAACGCGTATCGAACACATCATGGTGGCTACCCGCATGATGACGCTGCTTCAGGATCATGTAGCCGAGCCACGGGGTGAAATAGACCGCCACGAACCAGGACGTGACCAGAGCAATCCCGACCACATAGAAGAGCGAACGGACATATTCACCCGCCGTAGAGGCCGCGAAGCCGACCGGAATGAAGCCGGCCGTGGTGATCAGCGTACCCGTCAGCATCGGGAAGGCCGTCGAGGAATAGGCGAAGCTCGCAGCATCGAGCTTGACGAGCCCCTCCTCCAGTTTGCGTTCCATCAATTCGACGACGATCATGGCGTCATCGACCAGAAGGCCGAGCGCGATGATCAGCGCGCCGAGCGAAATGCGCTGCAGGTCGATGCCGAGTTCGTACATGATGGCGAAGGTCGCCGCCAGCACCAGCGGAATGGCAATGGCGATGACAAGCCCGGAACGCCAGCCGATCGAGACGAAGGAAACGATCAGCACGATGACCAGCGCTTCGCCGAGCGCATGCATGAACTCGCTCACGGCGTCGGTCACGACATCGGGCTGGTTGGCGATCTGATCGACGGAAACACCGACCGGCAGGGACGAGATGAACTGCTTGTAGGTGTCGTCGACGGACGCGCCGACATCAGTCACCTTGAAGCCCTTGGCCATAACGACGCCGACCTGCACGCTCTCGTGACCATTGTAGAGGAACTTCGCCGTATAGGGATCCTCAAGGCCCGGCGTGACGGTCGCGATATCGCCGAGGCGCGTCACCTGGCCGCCGGCCCTCAGCCGCAGTTCGCGGATATCCTCGACCTTGTGCACGTCGCCCTGCACGGAAATGCGCACCGAGCGCGTACCGGTATCGACAGAGCCGGCCGGATCGACAATGTTCTGGCCTGCAAGGGCATTCTGGAGATCGGTAAGCGTCAGGCCACGCTCTGCCAGGACCTTGGAGGACACGTCGATAAAGATCTTCTCGGGCTGGTCACCGATGATGACGGCCTTCTCGACACCCGGCGTCGCAAGCAGCATGTCACGCGCCTGGATCGCGAACTTTTTCAGTTCCGGATAGCTGTAGCCATCGCCGCTGATCGAATGCAGTGTGATGAAAGTATCGCCGAACTCGTCGTTGAAATAAGGGCCAAGCAGGCCCGACGGCAACTCGTTCGAGATATCGCCGACCTTCTTGCGCACCTGGTAGAAGGCGTCGTTGACCTCGGCCGTATTGGTGTCGCCCTTGATCTGGAGCTGGATGATCGCGCTGCCGGCACGCGTATAGGACTTCACCCAGTCTAGGTGCGGCGTCTCCTGCAGCTTGCGCTCGATCTTGTTGACCACCTGGTCCTGCATGTCGTTGATCGATGCACCCGGCCACATGACCTGGACGACCATGACGCGGAAGGTGAAATCAGGATCTTCTTTCTGTCCCATATGGGTGAGACCGAGCGCGCCGGCGATGATGATCAGCCCGAACAGGAAGCGGGCGATGCTTGGATGGGCAATCGCCCAGCGCGACAGGTTGAAAGGCTTCTTCTCGTCGGTGACGGTGTTCATGGTCATGATCCCTCTCCGAAATCGATCAGCGAACGACGTCTGCGGCAGCTGTGCTGTCGTCGTCGGCGGAAGCCTGCTGGCTTTTTGCGGCGGGCAGCTTGACCTTCATGTTCTCGGCCATGAACTGCGTGCCCGCGGTGATGACGACATCGCCCGCCTTCAGCCCGTCGGCGACGCGCACGCCGTCAGCGGAAAAATCCGCCACCTTGATGGCGCGTGAATGAACCGTGCTCGCACCGCTGTCGACCAGCCAGACGACCTGCTGACCGTCTTTCTCCGCAAGCGCGCTGAGCGGAATGGAAACGAGAGGCCGCGTGTTTTCTGCCGTCGCCTCAATCGTTGCGGTCATGCCGAGCAGCACGCGCGGATCGTTCGGCATGCTGACACGGACGGCAAAGGTTCTGGATTGCTGATCGGCACTGCCGGAAACCTCGCGCACCTTGCCGTCGAGAACCAGCGTGTCGTCCGACCAGAAGCGCGCCTTTACCTCCTTGCCCGGCTTGAACTGGGCGATATCCATTTCCGGAACGGCGATCTGCACTTCCTTTTCGCCATCGACGGCAACTGTGATGACAGGCGTGCCGGAGCCGACCACCTGGCCGACATCCGCATTGATTGCCGTCACGATGCCGCTCATGTCGGAGGTGAGATCAGCATAGGCCACCTGGTTATTGGCCTCGTCGAGTGCCGACCGGGCGGAGTCTCGCGTCGACACGGCCTGATCATAGGTGAGGTCTGCCTGCTCGAGCTGCGACTTGGGAGAAACATTCTTGTCGAAGAGCTGCTGGGCGCGCTTATGCGCCAGGTCCGCCGTCTGCACCTGCTTGTCGGCGGAGGCAAGATCGGCCTGGGCGCGGCGCACGGCCAATTCGTAATCAGTGGAATCGATTCGGGCGAGAACATCACCCGGTTTTACCTTCTGGCCGATATCGACACGGCGGTCGATGATCTTGCCGTTGATGCGAAAGCCGAGGTTCATTTCGGTGCGTGCGCGGACGGAACCGGAATAATCGAGCGCTCGCGTCGTATCCGCCTTGGCGATGGCAAGCACTTTGACCGGCCTGACGACCTCGGTATTTTCCGCCTGCTTGTCGTTGCAGCCTGCAAGAAAGCCCGCCATCGCGACGAGCGCGAGGCCAGCAACAGAAGGCATAAGTGTGCTCTTGCGCGAAGATGACATCTCGCACTCCTCAGTCGATATGGGTGACAATGGCAGGAGCGCGGTTTTCCGCGCTGCCTCTTATTTCTTGAGAGCTCGAATAGCGAACTCGATCAGATCGTCGGGCGATGCCCGGTTTTCCTTGGTAAGACATTGCGCCACCATCTGAGGGTGGCAGAGGTTGACTGTGGCGGCGCCAAAACAGCGTGACGCAACGACCGGGTCCTGTTCGAAGAATTCGCCGGCCTCGATGCCCTGGCGAATGATCTCGGCAATCACGTCGTGAACGCTGTCGATATGCTTTTCGATGACATGCCAATCACGCTCGATCGCGACGACAATCATCTCGTGGACCTTCTGCTCGTCGAGCATGGCCTCTACGGTCATTTTGTATTGCTCGTGCACGTAATACCGCAGGCGATCGGAAGCGCTCGCCTGCAGGCGCGAAGCATCGACCACGATTTGATAGCTCTGCTGCAGCATGCGGCCGCAGATAGCCTGGTGGATTTCCACCTTGGAGGCGAAGAAGCGGTAGATATTGGCCGTGGACATGCCGAGATCGCGCGCGATATCGGCCACGGTTGTCTTGCTGTAGCCGTAGTGGCGGAACAGCTTTTCCGCGGAATCGAGGATACGCGTCACGTTTTCCTGACGTACGCTATCCATGCCGAGTTCAGCGAGATCGATCATGTAAGCACTTCCAATTTACGAGTGACGTTTTTCGATTTTCGTCAGTCGTAAAGCATTATTACTCACATGTCAATAAACCGCCCGGCCCAGAGGACCAGGCGGGCAATACGCCGCATGCGGAAAAAACGATATAAGACCGGCTCAGATACCCATCAGCGTCGGGCGAAAACGCCGAACACTGAAGAAGCCGACGACAAGGAAAATCACCAGCAGCACAGCCTGGGAGATTGCCACCGGCGGCGAGGCGTCGGTCGGGGCAAGCGCATGGAGCGGCGGGATCTTCTGGAAGGACTGCACGATCAGTACCAGACAGTTGAAAAAGAGCATCGCCAGCGCGCCCACGACGAAGACAGCACGCCAGATGCCACGCATCTGAAAGCTATAGCGGGCAAGTGCGGTCGGGATGAAGATGATCACGCAGATGACGCCGACCGCGATCCCCGGCGTAACGCCGTTAAAGGGAAAGAGAAAACTCGTAACAAGCGTCAGCGCCGTCGTCAGCATGTAGAGAAGCGTGGTCTTCTCATAGCGCCGCGCCTTGATCAGGCCTTGAGCGACGACGATGCCGCTGCCGATTGCGATCAGGCTCAAAATGACATGGATCAATGTAAGTCCGGACATTCCTGCATACCCCCAACAAGAGAAACGAGGCGGAGGATAGTGAGCCGGCCGGCGGAGCGATTGAACAAACCCCGCATATTTTTCAATGAATGCCTATTCTGTGCAGGAAAAACGCCGGATCCAAAAATCCGGCGCAGTAGCGATCACCGATCAGCCGAGCTTGGCGTCGAGCGTGATCGGAACGGCGGAGAGTGCCTTGGAAACTGGGCATCCGGCCTTCGCCATCGCAGCCAGTTCCTCGAACTTCGCCTGATCGGTGCCGGGGATCCTGGCAACGAGCGTCAGATGGATCGCGGTGATGGCAAAACCGCCGTCGACGCTTTCGAGCGTCACCTTGGCGGTCGTGTCCATGCTGTCGGCCTTGAGACCGGCTTCGCCGAGGATCAGCGAGAGGGCCATGGTGAAGCAGCCTGCATGGGCAGCACCGATAAGCTCTTCCGGATTGGTGCCGGCAACGCCCTCGAAACGGCTGGCGAAACCATAGGGATATTCCTTGAGCGCGCCGCTCTGTGTCGAAATCTGCCCTCTGCCGTCCTTAAGACCGCCGGTCCAATGAGCGGAACCTGTGCGATTGATTTGCATACCGTCCTCCTGTTTCGATTGAGCGTTAAGGGAGAGCACCTGCCGTCCCAGGTTACCTATTGGAAGAAGCCGAAACGACTGCCCCAGCCGGCAATATAATGCTCTATCTCGGGAAGACGACAGGCCGGCGACGATTCCACCACCAATTGAGAGACGGTTTCGAACTGCACAGGCGCGCTCCCGAACTTTCGAAAATTCGGCAATCAAAATAATATGACTTTTTATGGTAGTGGGCGCCGTATCCCTCCACGAATCTGTCGCAAAGCGCAGCGAATTCGGCTAATCAACATCCGGCTGCGGGGGAGCTGGGCGGAGAAAGCACTTGGAAGCGATTGAGCGTGACGGAGATATCCCGAGCGAGCCCCCGGCTCGTCGCCCTCGCGTTCGCCGCAACGTGACGGCAGCCCTGGCGCAGGACATCTGTTCGGAGCGGTATCCGGTCGGCAGTCCCTTGCCGCGGGAGAACGATCTCTGCGAGATCTACGGCGTCAGCCGCACGGTCATCCGCGAATCCCTGAAGATATTGGAATCGAAAGGCATGGTGCGCGGCAGGCCGCGCGTCGGCACCACGGTCTGCGACCGCGACGACTGGAACATCCTCGATGCCGACGTACTCGAATGGATGGGTCCCTATATCCGCGATTTCGACATTCTCGGCTGCATCCTCGAAGCCCGCCGCACCATCGAGCCGGCCGCTGCCGAATATGCCGCCGAGCGGGCAACCGCCCGCGAGGTCGCCGATCTCGATCAGGCCTGGCGGCAGATGCGCGATTCAGCCCTTGATCCCGAACGTTTCACCGAAGCCGACGTGATGTTCCACACCGTGCTTCTCGGCGCCAGCCACAACCAGGTCTTTCGCCGCCTGTCGAGCGCCANACTGACCTATGCGCTGCATGCCTCCAACGTCGCCGTCGACAGCCGCGAGGAGGCGATCGTGGTCCATGGCGAGCTGGTCGAGGCGCTCAGATTGCGCGACCGGGCCGCCGCCCGTGACGTTGCCAACCGCATGCTCGACCTTGCCGTGCGCGACCTTGCCGCTGCCTTAGCCAAACGGAACCTGTCTGGCGGCTGATCGCCTCAACGCCGGGCTTCTCGCTACCGCTTCAAATCCGCCTGCGACATATGGTCGGCAACCCGCAACGCCTGCGCCGCAATCGAGAGCGCCGGGTTGACGGCTGCCGAGGTCGGCAGATAGCTGGCATCGACCACGAACAGGTTCGGATGGTCGAAGGCGCGGCAATAGACGTCGAGCGGGGCCGAGGAAGGGTCGTTGCCGATCCGGACCGTTCCGCATTGATGCGAGGGCGTGCGCTTGTCGAAGGGCCGCGACAGCACGATCGGAAAGCCGGACTTCTTCAGCACGCGCTTCAGCTTCGACACCAGATCGAGATGCGCCTGCCAGTTCGTGCGCACCCATTGCAGCACGATCCGCTCGCCCTCGACCGTAATTCGGCTTTCCGGCGATGGCAGATCCTCGCTCATGGCGTAGAAATCGATCGCATGCGCCGAGATCCGATTGAGCAGCCACTCCGGATAAGCCGGCATATTGGCCTTCAGGATCGCCCCGGACACCCGCCCGAGCAGCTGTACATTGCCAAGCGGCGGCCCGCCCTCGCCGTCAGAGAGATAGAAATCGTTGAAGCCGAAACTCTTCTGATAGATGGAATCGTTGCGATAGCTTGGCGAGATCGCTAGCACGGCAGACGAATTGTGATTCATGAAGTTCCGGCCGACCTGGTCGGAGCGATTGGCAAGACCGCGTGGATTGGCCTCGCTTGCCGACCGCAGCAAAAGCACGGCCGATTGCACCGCACCGGCAGACAGAACCACCAGCTTCGGTCTGATAACCTTCGCCTCGCCGAAGGAGGTGTAATGCACGGCGGCGATCGTCTTGCCATCCTCGGCCGTTTCCAGCCGCGTCACGCGCGCGCCGGTCTTCAGCCGAACATTCGGATGCTGCAGGGCGTTCGTCAGCGAGATCGTCTCGGCATCCATCTTGCCGTCGAAACTGTTGGGATGCGCGTCCCAGGGCGTATTCCCCTTTGCGAGCCACTTGTCGATATCGACGCCGAGCGGCAGGGAATAGGTGTGCATGCCATTTTCCTGCAGGCGCTTGCGCACCTTGGCGATGGCAGGCTCGTCCGGAACGGGCGGAAAGGCATAGGGTTTTGAGTGGAATGGTTCGGTCGGATCCTGGCCGAGAGCACCTCGGACCTGAAAGAACTGCTCCGCCTGGCTGTACCAGGGCTCCAGCTCTTCATAGGGAAAGGGCCATGCGGGCGAGACGCCGTGAAGATGCTGCATTTCCTCGAAATCTTCGCGCCGATAACGAACGAGCACCGCGCCATAGAATTTCGTGTTTCCGCCGACATTGTAATAGTTGCCCGGGTTGAAGCCCTGGCCGCCCTTTTCGTACCAGGTTTCCTTGGGACGAAAATGCCCGCGCTGGAAGATCGCCCGTTGGTCGCGGTTTTCCGGCCGGTCCTCCAACCGTTCGCCTGCTTCCAGAATGAGAATGTTGGCGCCGCTTGCGGCAATGCCCGATGCCAGCGTCGAGCCGCCCATGCCCGACCCGATAATAACGACGTCCGGTTCCCCAGCCATGATTCCTCCCAATGCTCCTCAATCGATTTGTGGAGCGAAAGAATGGGGATTGTCCAGATTGAATAAGGACGCGAATAACAAAGAGCCAAAAATGACTCGGCAGCCGACGGGCCGGTGCTGTCTCTACCAGCCCGCCGAAATCGCAAAGACTTACTTGTTCAGCTGCGCCTGCAGCTTGTTGACGTCATCCGTCGACATCTCGCCATCGGTCGTCACCTTGCCGTCGACGATCTTCCAGAGGCGGAACGGGCCGGTGATGTCGCCGTATTTGTCGAAGGCCACAGGGCCGATCACGCCTTCGTAGCGGATCGGCCTGCCCTGCTTGATCAGGTCGAGCGCCTTGGCGAACTCCTCCTTGCCGGCATAGATCGGCGTGCCTGCCGGATCGACCGCTTTGAACATCGCATCCTTGATCTTGGCCGGATCATCCGAACCGGCAATCGCGATGGCAAGCCCGACAATGGCGCCGGCATCATAGGAACGGTCGGCTGCCGGGTTTGAAGGTTCGATACCGGAGAAGTCCTTGTAGTTCTTCATGAAGTATTCGGTCGAGGCCGTCGGGCTGGTGCCCGAGGAGGTGCCATAGGCATCCTTAAGATAGTCCGCACCGACGGAATCGATGAAGTCAGGACTGTTCATGCCGTCATTGAGCAGGAATTTCTGGACACCGCCCTGCGAGATCCAGGTGCGGGCGATCGTGGCGCCATCGACCGGGGTGCTGACGAGATAAAGGCCATCCGGCTCGCCGCCCATCGCGGCTGTGACTTCGGAGGCGTAGCTCGACTGCTTTTCGTTATAGGGCGTGTCTGACACGATAGTGCCGCCGAGCGCCTTATAGGCACGGGAGAATTCGGCGACCATGTTGACGCCGAAGTCGTTGTTGACATGGATGATCGCGAGCTTCTTGAAGCCCTTGTCGATCGCATACTTTGCCGCAGCAACGCCCTGCAGCGCGTCCGATGTAATCGTGCGGAAGAAGATGCCGTTGGTCTTGCCGTCGCGGCCGAGCGCCGTCAGCGTCGGCGAGGACGAGGCCGGCGAAACCTGCACGATCTTTGCCGGCGCCGTGACCGAGGTCAGGATCGGGATCGAGACGGACGAGATGATGCCGCCGATGATCACGGGCACCTTCTTCACCTGCACGAGCTGGGTCGCCGCATCGACGGCGACGTTGCCCTGGCTCTGGCTGTCGCGTGTGTCGGTCACAAGATCGCATCCATGCACGCCGCCTGCCGCATTGATATCGCGGAAGGCCATTTCGACGGACTTGGCGCCGGCCTGGCCGTATTCGCCGGCGGGACCCGTCAGTTCCATCACGAGGCCGACGGTCACCTTGCAATCGGCGGCGTTGGCAACACCGGCAGCGGCAAGAAGCGCCAGGGCGGTGGTGAGTTGAAATATCGTCTTTTTCATTGCTGTTCCCCTTGTTAGGTACGACTTCTATTTCAGTTTGTAAGCCTGTCAGGTCTCAGGCATCTGCAGCCAGGTTTCCTGCAGATGCTGCCATTCGACGCCTTCAGGCGCCGATGAACTCGCGGTGAAAAGCGCACTCGCCTGGCGCCGGCTTTTCTGGCCGGACCGTACCTGCGCCTCCACATAGGTCACCATGATCGCGTTGCCTGCCTCCCAGCGGGAACGGATGTCCTCGATCGCAATGGCGAAATCGCCATTGTAGGTCGCCCGGTTTCCCCGGATCAACGCGATCGTCTCGGCGCGGTCGAACAGCTTGCCCGTCGGCGGGATCATGTGGAAATCCTGCCCGAATACGCGCTCGCAGCGATCGAAATCGACGGCATCAGCGGTCGCGGCATCATACCACTCCACGAAGAAGCGGTGAAAGGCGATGATTTCCGCCTGCGCGCGTTCGAAAAGCGATCCTTGGTTCATACCCTGCCATTATTGAGGTTGTAGTGCATGATCGATCCGTGGCGTCCCGTGCGGTCGCGCTCCAGCGTGTAGACATCGCCTACCGGCCCTTTGCTTTCAGCGATGATATCCGCGATCTCGCGACGATCCTGCTCAGTCAGCTCAAGGTCCATGATTTTGGCATTGGCGAGCGCATGCGCCTGATTGCGCGCACCGACGATGACAGCGGCGACCAGCGGCTGTTCGAGAACCCAGGAACTGGCGGCGGTCGCGATATCGACGCCGTGGCGGTCTCCAATGCTCTTCAATGTCCTCAGCAGCGACTGGAACAGATCCCAGCCACCGAAATCATCGATGATGAGCTTGTACTTGACGAGCGAGCGGTTCTCGAGCGGCATGTCAGGCTCCGGCTGACCGAGCCATCTGTCACTGAGGAAGCCGCCGGCGACAGAGCCGTAGCAGAGGAACTTGATGCCGTTCTGGCTCGCAAGCTCAGCAAGGCTGTTGAGCGGGCGCTGATCGAGAACGGAATATTGCAGTTGCTGGCTGACCAGCGGAATGCCGGCGTCGAGCATCTGCCGGATGCGAGGCGTGTCGAAATTGGTCGTGCCGACATTGCGCACCTTGCCCTCGTCGCGCATCTCGGCAAGCCAGCCGAGCGCATCGATATAGCCGGTATGCGCATAGTCCCACCAATGGAACTGCACGAGGTCCAGCCGCTCCGTCTTCAGTCTACGCAAGGACTGCTCGACGATCCCGCGAATATAGTCGCGATTGATATCGGCGAGCTTTTCGAGGTCAGGCACCAGCTTGGTGTGGACATGCATTTGCGCAGCGAGATCAGCGCCCCGCTCGTCTTGCAACCGTTGCCGCGCCTCGCCGATCAGTTCCTCGACACCGGTATAGATGTCGGCGCAGTCATAGGTCCGGATACCTGCATCGAAGGCGGCGATGAGATCGGTGACGGCCTGGCCCCGATCGATCTCTCCGTGCCCGCCGGCCAGCTGCCAGCCACCGCGAATGACGCGGGAGATCGTGTAACATGGGGTGAGTTCGTAAGTCTTGCTCATGTCATGCGGCTTTCGGTGTGTCTGGAAATTCGGTCGTTTGAAGCAAGCAGCCCCTCATCCACCTGCCGTCACCTTCTCCCTGAGGGGAGAAGAGACTTGCAGCACTGCCGCAGCTTTTCATAAATGCAGAGTGAGGAGCGAAGTCCGCGCGGCATTCCCTTCTCCCTTTCGGGGAGAAGGTGACGGCAGCCGGATGACGGGGCTTCGCGCACAACATCTCTATTCGTCCCCACCGCTGGGCAAAGGCACCGCCGTCGTCTCCGCATGGCTGAACCGCCGCGTCCCCGTCCTGACAATCCGCAGCCGGCTCGCGCAGTTCGGATCCGGACAGGCGATCTCGGCATCCGACGTCATCCAGTCATTCCTGTGCGTCGGCCGCTGCTTGGCCGCCAGCAGCGGCAGCACGGCCGAAATCGAATAGATCGAGAACCCCTGCCCGGCTGGCAGCGACAGCATCTCACCCTTCAGCTCGAAGTAATCGCCCGCCTTGGCGCCGCAATAGATCGGCTTGCCCTCGGGGATCACTGCCTCCACACGCAGGTCGAAGAGCTCGAAACTATCGTCCATCTCAAATCTCCGTGCGCTCGAACGTCACGTCACAGGCGCCGTTGCGACGGATGACGCCGCAGGCGCTGGCGAAATGTTCGCGCTCCTCGGGCCTGACCTGCGCCACCACGCTGCCGGCGAGCCAGCCGATCGGGAACAGCAGCCGCGCGCCCTGGCCATAGAACAGACCGATATCGAAGATGGCGTTGGGATTGCCGCCCCACATGCGCGGCGGCACATAGCTCAGCACGATATCGCCCGGCTGCGGCGTTAGCGTCGCATTCTCAGCCGGCAAGGCATTGGCGTAGGCCGCACCTTCCAGATGCGCCGGCGGGATCGGGCAGGAGATTTCCGGTCCAGTCCACATGGCATGGATGCCTGGCACGATGCGCGCATCGGACAGGTAGTCCCAGAAAAAGGCGGCATTGTCCGGCGCCTTGCCGTCCAGCAAGGGTGCGATCACCGAGAGGCCGGAACGCGGTTCTGTTATCTTGATGGCGCGCTGGCTCATGAGAGGGTCAATCCTTGTTAGCTTCGGCTTGCAGCTTGTTGCGCAGGAAGGCGAAGGGGCGGCTGATATCGGCGACCAGCGCCTCGCGCGCGGCCTGCGCGTCCTGCGCCGCGATCGCCTTGACGATGCTGCGGTGATAATGGGCGGTGTCGATCTCGCCCGCGTCGGAGAAGGCATAGATGGCGACGCGGATGCACGGGCCGGATTGCAGCCAGAGGCTTTCGATCATCGGGATGAGCACGGCAGATCCGCAGGCTCGATAGATCTCGAAATGGAAGCTCTGGTTGAGCGTGACCTCGCGGTCGACATCCTTCTTGTGCTTCAGCGCCCGCATCTCGTCCCACTCGCCGAGCAGGCCCTCGATCGCGGTAATCTGGCGCGCCGTCATGCGGGTGGCGGCAAGCGCGATCGCCTCGCCTTCGATCAGGATGCGCGCACGCAGGAGATCGTCCATGCGCTCCAGCGTAATCGGCGGCACACGCACCGAGCGATTGGGCAGCGCCTCCAGCGCTTTCTCGGTGATCAGCCGCCCGAGCGCCTCGCGCACCGGCATGGTGCTCGTGACGAGCGCATCGGCAAGACCGCGGATTGTCAGGACCTGACTAGGCTCGAACAGGCCGCCGATCAGCGCACGGCGCAGCTCGGAATAGACGCGGTCCTGCACTGTCTCACGGCCGACAGGCGCGAGCTGCGAGGCTATGGGATCGTTGATTTTCTCGACTGCAGCCTTTTGCATTTTCGTCCCGTTTTGGGGTGTTCCCGTTTTTGGCTTGCGGAAGCGAGTAAAGCTGATTAGCGTGATCAATGCAAGTGTGATCACAAATCAAAAATCAGGAAGCGGCAATGACCGTTTTCGACCAGAGGGATCCATGATTACGACTTCCGAACGGCAGGGGGAGGATGCCCATATGCCCGTTCTGACGGCGAAAAACGTCGTGCGGCGCTTCGGCGGCATCGCGGCCGTCAACGACGTCTCATTCGATGTCCGCAAAGGTGAAATCCTCGGACTGATCGGGCCGAACGGCGCCGGCAAGACGACGATGTTCGACCTTCTGGCCGGCAGTGTCGCGCCATCGAGCGGCGAGATCGCGCTGAATGGCACGCTGGTCTCGGGCGAGTCCGCCCATCGCCGCATCGGCAGGGGCCTCGGCCGCACCTTTCAGATCCCTCGCCCCTTTCCCAATCTGACGCTGATCGAAAACGTGATGCTCGCCGCCCAGAAACAGGCCGGCGAGCGGCTTCTCTCCAATTTCCTGCAGCCCTGGAAGGTCGCGGCGGAGGAGAAGGCAGCCCATGAGAAGGCCATGGACCTGCTCGATCTCGTCAAACTCACCCACCTCGCCGATGAGCCTGCCCGCGTTCTGTCCGGCGGCCAGCGCAAGCTGCTGGAGCTGGCGCGCGTCATGATGGCCGATCCCGCGATCATTCTTCTCGACGAGCCGGCGGCCGGCGTGAACGCCACGCTGCTCGAAACCATCATCGATCGTATCCGCGACATCAACGCCCGCGGCATCACCTTCCTGCTCATCGAGCACAATATCGACATGGTGACGCGGCTCTGCCATCGCGTCCTCGTCATGGCGAGCGGCCAGCTGCTCTGCGAGGGCACCGCCGAGGAAGTGGCCCGCGATCCGCGCGTCATCGAAGCCTATCTCGGAGGGGCGGCATGATGGGACCGGATATGAGCGAACCCGTCCTCCTCGTCCGCGATCTCGTCGCCGGCTACGAGCCCGGCGTGCCGATCGTTCGCGGCGCCTCGATCACGGTCAACAAGGGCGAGATCGTCGTCGTTCTGGGTCCTAACGGTGCCGGCAAGTCGAGCTTCATCAAGGCGATCGCCGGCCTCGTGCCAGTCACATCTGGCAGCGTTGTGCTCGACGGCAAGGAGATCACGACTGCGCCGGCCCATAGCATGGTCCGCCTCGGCCTCGCCTTCGTGCCGCAAACGGAAAACGTCTTCCCTCTGATGTCGGTCGAGGACAATCTGAAGGTCGCGGGCGGGATATTGAAGCCAAAGGAAATCCCCGGCCGCATCGAGGAAATGTATGCGACCTTCCCCGATCTCGCCCGCCATCGCCGCATCGCCGCCGGCAATCTCTCGGGTGGTCAGCGGCAGATGCTCGCCGTCGCCCGCGCCCTGATCGTCCACCCGAAGGTTCTCGTTCTCGACGAGCCATCGGCAGGGCTTTCCCCGAAATTCGTCTCCATGGTGTTCGAGATGCTGGCCGATATCCGTAAATCCGGCGTCACGATCCTGCTGGTCGAACAGAATGCCAAGGCAGCACTCGCGATCGGCGACCGCGCCTATGTTCTCGTCGAGGGCAAGGATAGGCACGAGGGCGTCGCCTCCGAACTCTGGAACGACCCCGTGGTCGCCGAACTCTATCTCGGCCAGCGCCCGGCGCGTAAGGCAGCGGATACGAAGACCGGGGGTGCGGCATGAACCTGCAATTCGTCGTCGATGGCCTGTTGACGGGATCGATGATCGGGCTCGGCGCGATCGGGGTCACGCTCACCTATTCGATCCTGCGCTTTTCCAATTTCGCCCATGGCGATTTCATGGCCTGGGGCACCTATGCGACGCTGACCATCGTCAGCGCCATCGGCGCGCTCTTCGGCAAGATCGCGCCGATCGGCAAGCTCTCCTTCGGTTGGCCGCTGATCGTGGCTCTAATCCTCGGCATGGCGATCACCGGCTTGCTGGCCTTGGCGCTGGACAAGGTGCTGTTTGCCCGGCTCAGGGCCAAGGGACAGTCGATCATCGTCGTCATGGCAAGCTTTGGCGCCTCCATGGCGCTGCGCAGCCTGCTCGAATTCATCTTCACCTCGCGGCCGACTTATTTCAGCCGTGCCATCCAGATTGCCATGCCCGTCGGCTTCGGTATTCGCATCACACCTGACCAGATCGCGCTGCTCATCCTGACGGCCATCCTCGTTTTCGGCGTCCACATGCTGATGACGCGCACGCAGACCGGCCGCTCCATGCAAGCGCTGAGCCAGAACCCGGCGCTTGCCCGCGTCGTCGGCATCGATGTCGCCAAGGTCGTGCGTGTCACCTGGCTGATCGGCGGCGGGCTTGCCTGCGTTGCCGGCGTCATGATCGGCGTTCTCGTGCAGATCCGGCCGCTGATGGGCTTCGACATGCTCTTGCCGATGTTTGCGGCAGCCATCCTCGGCGGCATCGGCAGTGTTCCCGGCGCCGTGCTCGGCGGCCTTATCATCGGGTTGGCGGAATCCGGCGCGGTGCAACTGATCGGCGCCGAATGGCGCGCCGCCGTCTCCTTCATCATCCTGATGGCGGTGCTGTTCGTCCGGCCGATCGGCCTTTTCGGAGTGAAGGAACGATGATCGATATCTTCGGCTATGGCGCCTTCTTCCTGACGACGGCGCTGATCTTTTCGCTGATCACGCTCGGGCTGAACCTGCAATGGGGTCTGACCGGCCTCTTCAATGTCGGCCTCGCCGGCTTCGTCGCGATTGGCGCCTATACGTCGGCGCTGCTGACGACGCCGGATACGGCAAACCGCCTCGGCGGCTTCGACATGCCCGTCCTCATCGGCTGGCTCGGCGCCATGGTGGTCGCGGGTATTGCCGCCGCCATCGTCGGGGCGGCGACGCTGCGTCTGAAATCGGATTATCTCGCCATCACCACCTTCGGCGTCGCGGTCGTCGTCCAGCTTGTCGCGCTGAATGCGCAGATGCTCACGGGCGGTCCCTTCGGCATCGGCTTCATTCCGCGGCCCTTCGCCGGCCTCGCCGAGACGCCCGTTCTCTTCAACCTTTCGAACCTAGCCATCGTCGCAGCCGTCACGCTCGTCGTTTATTTTGCGCTGGAGCACCTGGCACATAGTCCCTGGGGCCGGGTGCTGAAGGCGCTGCGGGAGGACGAGCGCGCCGCGATCTCGCTCGGCAAGAGCGCCCGCTTCTACCGCGTCCAGGCCTTTGCCGTCGGCGGCGCCATCATGGGGCTTGCCGGCGCGGTGCAGGCGCATTTCATCGGCTTCATCGCCCCCGACAACTACGTTCCGACTCTGACCTTCCAGGTCTGGGTCATGTTGATCGTCGGCGGTTCTGGCAGCAACAAGGGCGCTGTCATCGGCAGCATCCTCGTCTGGGCGATCTGGGCCGGCTCCGGCGCGCTGACGAGCGTGCTCTTCACGCCCGAGCAGCAGGCGCGCGCCGCATCGCTGCAGATCGTCGCGATCGGCGTGATGCTCTGCGTCATCCTGCTCGTGCGCCCGAACGGCATTTTTGGCGACATTCCGCGCCGGCCGCGCTTCGGCAAGAAGCAGGCGAAGGCCTTGCCCGACGAGAGCGGCGCCACGCAATGAATGCCTCCATCCGGCCCACCGGCCAAAATCTATCGCTCTGGCATGCGGTCGGACGCAACCGCAAGGCCCGCCCATCCCTGCAGGAAAACCTAGATGCGGACCTTGCCGTCATAGGCGGCGGCTTCTCCGGCCTCTCGACGGCGCTGCATGCCGCCGAAAAAGGCCTGTCGGTCGTTATTCTCGAGGCTGAGATCATCGCTTGGGGTGCGACGGGACGGAACGCCGGCTTCGTGGTGCCGAATTTCGCCAAGATGGATCCGGACAACATCGTCGCCCATCTCGGGCCGGAGCACGGCGAACGGCTGATCCGCATGGCAGCCGGCAGCGGCGACCTCGTCTTCGATCTCATCAGGCATCATGGCATTGAATGCGCCGCGGCCCAGAGCGGCTGGATACAGCCCGCGCATTCGGCGGCCGCTTTCGAAAAGGTGAAATCCCGTGCCGGACAATGGGCACGGCGAGGTCGGCCGGCCGTCGTGCTGAGCCGAGAGGAGATACGCGACGCGACAGGCGTCGACGGTTATTTCGGCGGATGGACGGACAAATCGGGCGGCGTTATCAATCCGGTCGAATATGCCCGCGGCCTTGCCGCCGCCGCCGAAAAGGCGGGGGCCGCCATCTTCGAGCGCTCGGCCGTCCAATCGATCAGCCGCAACAGTGATCGATGGAATATCCGAGCCACCCAGGGAACCGTCCGGGCAGCGAAGGTCGTCCTCGCAACCAATGCCTATGGCGGCTGGCTTACTCCAGGATTGGCCCAGACTTATTTTCCGCTGAAAGTCTTCCAGATCGCCACGGAACCATTGCCGGCTGCGGTGCGCAATCGCCTGCTGCCGGACGGTCAATGCGTCTCGGATACCCGTCGAAATCTCTTCACCTTCCGCTTCGATGCCGACAACAGGCTGATTACTGGCGGAATGCATATCGTCGGCCCAGGCGCCGAAGAGCGCGTGCCGCAGGCAATCCATCGCCGCCTGGCACGCCATCTCGATTTGAAGGATCTGCCGCCGATCGAATACAGCTGGTCGGGGATCGCAGCTGTCGAGCCGGATTTCCTGGCCCATCTCGTCGATCTCGGTCCCGGCATGATCGCGGGCTTTGCCTGCAACGGTCGCGGTATCGCGATGACGACGGCAATGGGGCGTGTGCTCGCCGACTGGGCGGCAGGTGTCGATCCCAAGGATCTTCCCATCCCCTTTGCGCCGCCTGCGCCGATCCCGTTTCACACATTGATGCGCCATGCGCCGAATGCGTTGCTCCCATGGAGCATGCTGCGCGATCGGCTGGATGCACGCAGCCTCTAAAGCAATTCCAGCAAAAGTGTGACGCGGTTTTGCGTCCGGAATTGCGTCAAATCAAAGAGATAGAGCGTTTCCGCGATTCGAAGAAAAGCGGAAACGCTTAGGTCTTCCTTAAATAAATGGTACCCGCGGGCCTGTCATGAAACCCGCGGGCACCCAAGCGTCTCCCGGCCCCACGAAGGAGACGCTATTACTCCCTCTCCCCTGTGAAGTTGAGGAGAAGCTGAAAGATATTCACGAAGTTCAGGTAGAGCGACAGCGCACCGAATACGGCCAGCTTCTGCTGCGACTCCTGGCTATAATTCTCGGCATACTGCTCCTTGATATTCTGCGTATCCCAGGCCGTCAGACCGACGAAGACGAGGATGCCGATGATCGAGATCGCAAACTGCAGCGCGCTGGAACCCAGGAAGATATTGACGACGCTGGCAATGATGACGCCGATCAGGCCCATCATCAGGAACGAACCGAAATTCGCGAGGTCCCGCTTCGTCGTATAGCCGTAGAGGCTAGTCGCGCCGAACATGGTCGCAGCGATGAAGAAGGTCCGTGCGATGCTCGTGCCGGTAAAGACAAGGAACACCGAGGCGAGCGAAAGCCCCATGACCGCGCAGAAGGCCCAGAACATCATCTGTGCCGCCCCCGCCGACATCGACTGGATGCGGAAGGAGAAGAACAACACGAAGGCTAGCGGCGCCAGCATCACCACCCATTTCAGCGGCGACGAGAAGATCGGTACGTAGAGCGCCGGCGTCGTGCCGACGACAAAGGCGACAAGGCCGGTCAGCACTAGGCCAATGCCCATGTAGTTGTAGACGCGCAGCATGTGCTTGCGCAGCCCTTCGTCGAGGAGCGCCTGTGAACCGCCTGCGGCGCCGTAGCCATATCGCTGATCTGTCTGGTTCATGGTGTTCTCCCTTACCTCAGACTAGTAGAGAGTGCGGGCCAACTGCCCCGCCTCGCTATCGAGATTGCTGGATTTGCCGTCGGCGATCAGCACGTAAGCGACTTCGCCGATCCGCCAGTAGGCAGCCTGCACGCCGTCGAGGGCGACATGAGCGACCTTCTCGACGGAAAAACTTCCCGGTCGCACCGCAAACAGCGACAGCCGCTCGCCCCTTCCGGTAATGGCCAGTTCGACGCTTGGCCCGAATTCAGACGGATAGATCTGCGCGTCCGAGACCACCCAATCGCGGGGCAGATCGGGCAGGACAATTCCCGTCGCTGCGCGAATCTCGTCTGGATTGTAGGCGGCCGTCGCACTTGGCTCGGCCCGCTCGCGCATCTCGGTCGTCCGGTAGGCACGCGCCGCGTCTTCCACGAAGGCAGGCGGCCGCGTTGAAGCGACAACCTCGGTCGCCGTAAAGGCGCCAAGAGGCGAATGCGCAACCCAGCCCACCGTGACCAGAACCGCAACTGCAGCAATCCGCTGAATGGTGCTCAGCACGCGTCCATAGGAAAGGCCGCGCTCCAGCCGCCTGGCGGCCTCACGTGTCTCCGCACGACCCGCAGGCACTTCGCCCGCCAGCGCCAGGCGCAATTCACCACGGATGCTTAAATCTGCCATGACCTTGGCAGCGGTGGCCGGATTTTCGGAAAGGTAGGATTCCACCTCGATCCGCCGCGTCACATCCAGTTCGCCGTCGACATAGGCATCGAGATCGGCATCAATGATCGGATCAACGATTTTCATGATCGTTTCCTCCGATAAGCCGAAGATGCGTTACCGACGACGTTTCGTTCTCGAACTCACGCAGTTGTGCCCGCGCCCGCGATATCCGCGACATCAGCGTGCCGACCGGAATGCCAAGTGCCGATGCTGCCTCCTGATAGGACAAATCTTCGATCGCAACGAGATGCAGCGCCTCGCGCTGTTCCTCGGGCAGACTGAAGAATGCGTCCCGAATCTGCTTCAGGCGCACCGCATGATCCTGTCCAGCAGGCATTGAGGGTTCCATCTCGACTGCGGCCTCGTCATGCCGGCGCGACATGGACCGCGCCTTGCGGAGCCTGTCGATATGGGCATTGTGCACAATGGACAAAAGCCAGGTGCGCAGGTTTGCACCGCGCCGGAAGGTCGACTTGCGCTCGTAGGCCTTAACCAGCGCGTCGTGCACCAGATCCTCGGCTTCGTCCGCATTGCGGACAAGCGAGCGGGCGTATCGTCTCAGCGAACCGAGCTGCCCCAAAACATCGAATGTCCGTTCTTTGCGTTCCATGCACCAATATACGGATGCAGCGCGGATCTTATTCCATGGGTCTCGGAAAATTTTTCAGAAAATAATCGCCGCTTTCGCGGAAGCGAGATTCTGCGGGATCACATCAGGATAAAATCCTTGGGCTGCGGCAGAGGCGGCAGATCGGTCTCGCCCATCGCTTCGCGCAGGTTGATCTCGATCGTATCGGCAAGCGCGCCGATCGGCAGGGCGTTCAGTTGATTGCCGAACGGGTCCTCCAGCTCGTCCCCAAGTGCATCCAGCCCGAAGAAAGTGTAGGCGACCAGCGCCGTGACAAAGGGCGTTCCCCAGCCGAGGCTGTCGACGAAGCCGAAAGGAAGCAGGAAGCAGAAAAGATAGGCCGTACGGTGGAGAAGCAGCGTATAGCCGAACGGCAAAGGCGTGCTGCGAATGCGCTCGCAGGCGGCCTGCACCGCGCCGATCTGCCCCACGCTTGCATCCAGCAGCTGATATTGAATGTCGCTGATCCGGTTGTCCGCCTTCAGCCGGGCGAGATCGGCCGACATCAACCGCAGCAGCAGATCGGGAGGATTGCGCGCGGCACGATAGAGGCCGAAAGTTCCCTCGTCGAGATGCCGGGCAACCTTGTCGTCGTTCCCGCCAGGCCTCAGGTGGCAGACGAGTGCCTGCGAAAAAGCAATCGTCAACCGCAACAGTCCTTGGCGAGCGGCTATTCCTGCCTCCCCCGATGTCTCGAGCAGCAGGGTCTGGCGTGCAAAGCCACGCGCAACGAAGATGAGTTGTCCCCAATCCTTGCGCGCTTCCCACCAGCGGTCGTAGCAGGCGTTGTTGCGGAAGCCGAGGAAGATCGAAAGCGCAATGCCGAGCAGCGCGAAAGGCCCGCTATTGAGGGAGAGGATGACGCCCGGCCTCTCCTCATGTCCGGTGACGATTGCGACCGAGAGCAGGAAGATCACGATGATCTGCGGCAATATGCGCAGGACGATCGAACCGCGAACGATGAAAAAAAGCTGCAGCAGGCTGGGCCGCGGACGGACGATCATGAATGGCGCTCGTAATGCAAATTTCGGTCCTCAGACCCATACATCAAATAAATCCGCCTCAGGCATCGATCTTTACACAGGCCGTCCTGCGCAACGCGCATTGCTTCGCCGGCTCTTCAAAAGATTATCACAATTCAACTTTAGACACGGCAGAATTGGTATTCGAATAATAGAATTAGTAGTAGTCCCGCGTTCAGTAACAGCATAAGTCGTGGCCACGTCGACGCCTATCCGAGCGCCAGCCATATCCTATTTCTTCACGGAGAAACGACAAATGAGCACGATCAGGATCGCCGCAGCACTCGTCGTCGAGAAGAATGGGGAAACCTTGCTCGTCCGCAAGCGCGGCACCGGCATATTCATGCAGCCCGGCGGCAAGATCGAGCCCGGTGAAAGCTCTCTGCAGGCGCTGGTGCGCGAATTGAAGGAAGAGATCGGCCTCGATATCGATCCGGAAACGGCGCTCTTCCTCGGCCGTTTCGAAGCAGCCGCCGCCAACGAGCCGGACCATGTTGTCGAAGCGGAAGTGTTCCGCGTCGATGTCGACGGCCATACTATTCAGCCGACGGCGGAAATCGAGGAAGCTCGCTGGATATCCGTCCGCGAGCCGACGGATATACCGATGGCGCCGCTGACGGAGCACCTTATTCTGCCCTTTTACCGGCAGACGCTGTCTGCCGGTAGGGCTCAGGAGTGACGGCTATTCAGTTGGCCGAAGCACTGGCTTCGACCAGAACCGGATTGGCCCGATAATCGCCAGGGAACATCTTCTTCAGGTTCTCGATCTTCGGCAGATCGTTGATGACGATGTAGGGATAGCTCGGATGCGTCGTCAGGAAATCCTGATGATAATCTTCCGCCGCATAGAACATCCGTTCGGGCTCGATCTTTGTCACGATCGCCGCATCAAAGACGCGGGCATGGTTGAGCTGATCGATATAGGCCTTGGCGACTCGCGCCTGGTCGGCACTGGTCGGGAAGATCGCAGAGCGGTACTGCGTACCTTCGTCCGGCCCCTGGTAATTCAGCTCCGTCGGGTCATGAGCGACGGAGAAGTAGATCTGCAACAGGTGGCCGAAACTGACCTTCTTCGGATCGAAGACGACCTTGACCGATTCTGCATGGCCGGTCGTGCCCGTGCTCACCATTTCATAGTGAGCGGCATCCTTGCCGCCCCCGGCATAGCCTGAGGTGGCGCTGACGACGCCGTTTACGTGCTGGAAGACGCCCTGCACGCCCCAGAAGCAACCGCCGGCCAGAACCACGGTTTCGTTGCCGGCACCCGGTGCTTCGTCGGTCGTCGGTGCCGGAATGGCGCGTGCATCCTCGGCGGAAGCGCGCGTGGTGAACTGAAACGCGACGCCCGCCAAAAGCAACGCACCCAGTGCGAAGGCAGCCGGCCGTGCGGCACGCGATACGGTCTTGCGAAGTCTATTCTCCGATGAGCTGTTCATGATGATCTCCTCTCAGCCGAAGGTGAATGCAAAGGCCTGGACACCTGGATCCAGGAACTTGATTTCAAACGTGTGGTCCTCGACCGGGCCGCTTTGGCGGACCAGCTGGTAGAGCCGTTGGCCGGTAACGGTGCCGTTGCCGTCGGCGTCGGTATCGACGCCATGATTGTCGCCCGGCGCCTTGCCATCGACCGTCACCTGGAAGCGCACCGGCTTGCCATCCGCGCCGGGGCCGAGAACCAGATGCAGGTCACGGGCGTGGAAGCGGTAGTAGATGCTGCCATCGGCGTCGTTGAGCGCACCCTGTTCGGAGCCGACCGTCCAGTTGCCGGTCAATCCCCATTCGTTCAGCCGCGGCGTCTCTGCGACATAGCTATGGGCCGCATCATTCACCGTACCCTCTGCGCCGACGAAATTCTGCGAACGCGCGTAGCCGACATAAGTCTCCGGCGATTGCACATCCGCTTCGTCGGATGCGGCCTGGGCACCCGATGCCTTCACATCGACCACATCCTTGGCAACGTTGGTCTTGCCGGCTTCCGCCAGAAGCTGCTGGATGACATGCTCGGACTCGTCGTAGCTGCCTTCACCGAAATGATGGTGCCGCACACGACCCTGCGCGTCGATGAAATAATGCGCCGGCCAGTATTCGTTGTCGAATGCGCGCCAGATCGCATAATTGTTGTCGACTGCAACAGGATAGGTGATGCCAAGGTCGCCAATCGCCTTCTTGACGTTGTCGACATTCTTCTCGAAGGCAAACTCCGGCGAATGCACGCCGATCACCACGAGACCCTGGTCCTTGTACTTCTCGGCCCAGGCTTTGACATAGGGAATGGCGCGTATGCAGTTGATGCAGGAATAGGTCCAAAAGTCGACGAGGACGACCTTGCCCTTCAGCGATTCAGCCGTCAGCGGTGGTGAATTCAGCCACTGCACCGCGCCGTCGAATTTCGGCGTGGTCGGCTCGACCGGCAGTGCATCGGCAGCCGCCTGCGGCGTGCCCTTCATCATCATGGCGTTCGAGCCGCTCATCATGGCAGGGTTGGCCGCCATCATCATCTGACCACCGTCACCGGACTTGTTGTCGCCCGCCTGATTGTCACCGCTCTTCATCATCATCTGATTGTTTGCGCTCATCATGGCGTCGCCGCCGTTCATGACGACCGACGACTTCATTGCCCCACTCTGGGCTCCCGCCATGGCCTGGTCGCCGCCCGGCTGCGCATGGAAGCGATCGACGAGGTTCTGCTCCAGCGAAGCGGTGCTGGCGAGCGATGCCTGTGTCAGGAAACCGGTGTCGAGGCCCAAACCGATGGCGACCACGGCGACGAGGACAAGAACGCCGAGGCCGCGGCGAACCCATTCGCCGACGCCAAGCGAATTCTTCATCACTTGATAGACACGGCCACCGATCAGAAGCGCCAGGCAAAGCGACGTGGCCGCACCCAGCGCATAGGCAAGCAGCAGCAGCGTCGTACCGACGCTCGCGCCCTGAAGCGCAGCGCCCGTCAGGATCAGGCCGAGAACCGGGCCGGCACAGGGCGCCCAGAGCAGACCGGTCGCGACACCGAGCAGCAGCGAGGCGATGATCGTCGAGCCGCCGCTACGGGCACTCTTGTCAGCAGATTGCGATAGCTGCGCACCGAGGGAGACGAGTGGCCGCGTCAGATAATCCGACAGCGCCGGGAAAAGCAGAATGATGCCGAAGACGGCGAGCAGCGCCATCGCGGCGTAGCGGCCATACTCATTGGCTTCTACCGCCCAGCCGCCGCCAACGGCAGCAAGGGTTGCGACAGCTGCGAAGGTTGCGGCCATGCCGACCAGCATCGGCAGCGTGCTGCGCAGGAAAGGTTGGCCGGCCCGTGCAAAAACGAAAGGCAGGACCGGCAGGATGCACGGGCTGACAATCGTCAGCACGCCGCCCAGATAGGCAAGGACGAACAGCAACATGATATCTGATCTTTCCAGCGATTAGGCCGAGACTGTATGGAACGTCATGGCGACGCCGTTCATGCAGTAGCGCAATCCGGTCGGCTTCGGGCCGTCGTTGAAGACGTGGCCAAGATGCCCGCCGCAGCGGCTGCAATGCACCGCATCACGCACCATGCCGTAGGATGTATCCCGCGTCGTGCCGACAGCACCATCAATCGGCGCCCAGAAGCTCGGCCAGCCCGTGCCGCTGTCGAACTTCGTCGTCGAGGAAAAAGCGTCCTGCTGGCAACCTGCGCAGGCAAAATTGCCCTTGCGTTCCTCATGCAGGAGCGGGCTCGTGAAGGGACGCTCGGTCCCCTCCTGGCGCAAAACCTCGAACTGGTCGTCCGTCAGGATTTTGTGCCACTCCTCGTCGCTATGCATGACAGGGAATTTCTCGACCATCTTGGTCGCGGTTGGGCTGCTGTTGCTACCCCAGGCAAAACGGGTCGCCACCACACCAAGTCCGGCGCCCACCAGCAACAAACGTCTGCTCCACATGATCCAAACCTCCTTCAAGGGTTAGGAATATCGGCAACCATCTCGCAATCATGCGTGTCGGACCGATCAGGCCATTTTACAGAGACCGCGAGACATCTTCATCGAGGTAGACAACCGATTGCGGGGAATATTCCCGGCATTTCGAAATTCTTCTCGATTGGCTTGATATCAGCCGCGCGGTTCATTTTCTGTCATTGGGAGTACGCGAGCACGACCGCATTTGTTACACAACTGCATGTGAAACACTAAATTGTGATGGCGGGCCCGCGCAGATCCGGAAAACCGCCGGTCGGCCAAGGGGAACAATCTTCCCGCGCTCCGGTTGCCTCGACGACGAACAGGCGGGAGAGCGCAATGGAACTGTCCGGAAAAGTCGCATTGGTCACAGGCGGAGCCTCGGGCATCGGCAAGGCCTCGTCTCTGCTTCTTGCCGCCGAGGGAGCAAGTGTCGGCGTATTGGGCCATACGGCGGCCGAAGCCGAAGAGGTTGCGGCGCATATCCGCGACAGCGGTGGCACCGCAATTCCTTTGATCGCCGATGTGTCCGACGAGGCAAGCATGAGCAATGCGGTCGATCAGTTGGTTCATTCGTTCGGAAGCCTTGATGTGGTTCTGGCCAATGCCGGAATCAATGGCGTTTGGGCGCCGATCGATGACCTGAAACCGGATGAATGGGACAAAACCATCGCGGTCAACTTGCGCGGCACCTATCTGACGATCCACCTAGCTGTTCCATACCTGAAGGCAAAAGGCGGCGGCTCGATCATCGTCACCTCCTCAATCAACGGTACCCGGACCTTCACGACCGCCGGCGCAACCGCTTATTCGGCAACGAAGGCGGCACAGGTGGCGATGGTGCAGCAACTCGCCCTCGAATTGGGCAAGCATCATATCCGCATCAACGCCATCTGCCCCGGCGCCATCGAAACCCGGATTTCCGACAATACTTTCAAGCGCAATCAAGCGGAGGCCGACGTCCCGGCGGTATATCCCGAGGGTGAAATTCCGCTGACATCAGGAAAATCCGGCACCGCCGAGGAGGTTGCCGAAGCCGTCCTCTTCCTTGCCTCCGACCGTTCCCGTCACATCACGGGAACACCGATCTGGATCGACGGCGGCCAGAGCCTGTTGCGGTAGGCCGAAAGATCAAATCAATAGTGCGGCGGCTTGGTGATGGCAGGCGCCTCCAGCGACTGCTCTTCCAGATTAAGGAACCGCTCGGTCAACCGGTCAAGCTTTGCCCGCGTCTGCTCGACCACCTTCCATTGCTCCGCAAGCTGATCGGAAAGTTCGTCGATTGTCTTTGCCTGATGTGCCAGGATCTCCTCAAGCGCGTCGATACGGCTTCGTTCGTCCGACATCGGAACTCCTTCTCGGTAAGGCGGAAAATTTTGCAGTGGGGATAACAGATAATTCCGCAAAAGTTTAGCCGACGAGATGCCTGATGACGCCTCCAAGCCAACGTATCTCCTCGCCGAATGCGCTGACAAGCGCGTAGGCGTACCAGAGGAAAAACAGGGATGAGAGCTGGATCAGGAATGGCGCCAGCCGCGCACCGCTTTTGACATCAGGCAGCAATCCGAAGTTTTCGTGCACAAAGGCCTGAAAGCTCCTGGGGCGCAACAGCGTCCACAGCGCCAGAAATGAGATGGCGACGCAGATCAGGATCTGGACGGCAAGGATTAACAGGCCACGTGTCATAGGTCTTCTCGCCGGAATTCATGCGCAAAGCCACGTAGTCGCTGCCGTATAAGTTTTCGAGATGGGGATGCGCTGCTTTTTATCAGAAAAGAATGAAGGGCTGGCCTCGATTAAGTCCACGGTCCCGGCCCGTGATACGATTTCAGATGACATGGCGTCATTTCTCTGCAACATGAATGATGATGAGAGACAGGGGCGTCCGTCGCAAGACGGGCTGAGATGCACCCTTCGAACCTGAACCGGATAATGCCGGCGGAGGGAGTCGCTCGGGCCTTTTCGCAGCATTCGCGCATTCGCCCCCGCGTCGCCCCTCCGCATGAAAGGGGCAATATGGATACGACAAAGACTTCGGGCGCGATGCTGACAGCGATGCGGCAGACTGTTCCGCTCGTGCAATGCATCACCAATTACGTGGCGATGAACATTGCCGCCAACGTCATGCTCGCGGCCGGCGCCTCGCCGGCCATGGTGCATGCCGAGGAAGAGGCGGGCGAATTCGCCGCCATATCCGGTGCGCTGACGATCAATATCGGTACGCTTTCGACGTCCTGGCTTGCCGGCATGCGCGCAGCCGCCAAATCCGCCAACCAGTCGCGGAAGCCCTGGGTTCTCGATCCCGTCGCCCACTATGCGACGGACTTCCGTCGCGCTGCGGTCGCGGAACTGATGGAACTGCGGCCAACGATCGTCCGCGGCAATGCCTCGGAGATCATCGCGCTTGCCGGCGGAGCGAGCAAAGGCCAGGGCGTCGACAGCCGCGACCCGGTCGAGCAGGCCGAGGAATCGGCGATACTCCTGGCGAAACGCCACGAAACCGTGGTCGCTGCGACAGGCGCTGTGGATTTCGTGACCGACGGAGAACGTGCTGTCAGGATCACTGGCGGCTCGCCGCTGATGCCTGAAGTGACGGCGCTCGGCTGCTCGCTGACCTGCCTCGTCGGCGCCTTTGCCGCAACGAGCCCCAACGATCCCTTCGCCGCGACCGTCGGTGCACTTGCGACCTTTGCATCGGCGGGAGAGACCGCCGGACGGCAGGCTGAGGGCCCCGGCTCCTTCTCCTGGCGTTTCCTCGATGCGTTGAAATCGCTGGATGGCCGCACGCTCGACAGCGAAGCAAGGGTGTCGGCGGCATGAGCAGTTTCGATCTGTCCCTCTATCTCGTCCTCGATCCGGATCTCTGCGCCGGGACGGGCATGGTCGAGACGACGCGGGCGGCCGTTGCCGGCGGCGCGACCATCGTGCAGTTGCGCGACAAGGATGCTGACACCGCTAGCCGCATTGCAACGGGCCGCGCCTTGAAAATGGTGCTGCAGGGAACGGGTGCGAAGCTCATCGTCAACGACGATGTCGAAGCGGCAATCGCGATCGGCGCCGATGGCATCCACATCGGCCAGGAAGACATGGATGCCCGAACCGCCCGAAATCTCATCGGCCCCGACATGATCCTCGGCCTGTCCGTCGAGACCCTGGCGCTTGCGGAAGCGGTCGATCCGATGCTGGTAGACTATGTCGGCATCGGCCCGGTCTTTGCGACGCCGACCAAGCCCGACCATAAGCAGCCGATCGGCTTCGACGGGCTGGCGCGCCTGGTCGCGGTCAGTCCGGTGCCATCGGTTGCCATTGGCGGACTGAAGGCGGAACATACGGCAGCGGTGCTTGCCGCCGGCGCGCAAGGACTGGCCGTCGTCTCGGCCATCTGTGGCACCCCCGATCCCGAAACCGCCACTTTGCGCATTGCCGAGGAAATTAGGAAGGCGCGTTCATGATCAGGAACGTTCTCTCAATCGCCGGCTCCGATCCATCAGGTGGAGCGGGAATCCAGGCCGATCTGAAGGCCTTCTCAGCACGCGGCGTCTATGGCATGGCGGTATTGACCGCACTGACCGCGCAAAACACGCAAGGCGTCTTCGGTGTGCATCTTGTGCCGCCAGAGTTTGTGGCCGATCAGATCAAGACCGTCTTTGCCGACGTGCGGGTCGATGCCGTGAAGATCGGCATGATCGCCAATGCCGGCATTGCCGAGGCCATTGCCGATGCACTCGCGCCCCATCGTGGCGTCCCCGTCGTGCTCGATCCGGTCATGGTCGCCAAGGGTGGCGCCTCCCTGCTTGCGACCGCTGCGGTCGCTGCCCTGACCAGCCGCCTTCTGCCGCTTGCAACGGTCCTGACGCCCAACCTGCCGGAAGCCGCCGCCCTGCTACATGAGCCGCTGGCCGAGGACCGCGAGGAGATGGCAAGCCAGGCGCAACACCTTCTCGCCCTCGGGCCAACAAACGTCCTGATCAAGGGCGGGCATCTCGAGACGGAAGAAAGCCCCGATGTGCTCGCCTCCGCAGCGGGCCTTACCTGGTTCGAAGGACGCCGGATCCCGACCCATAACACCCACGGCACGGGATGTACCCTGTCGAGCGCGATCGCCGCGGAACTCGCGAAGGGACTGACCCCACCGGAAGCGGTGGCAATAGCCAAGCGCTACCTTGCGGGTGCGGTGGCCGAGGCAGATGAGCTATCCGTGGGCTCGGGCCACGGGCCGGTGCAGCATTTTCATGGGCTTTGGAAAGACATGGAAGGGATGAAGAAATGAGCATGCCGCTGAGCAAGCAGATCGTCCTGGTCACCGGCGCCGGCCGCGGTTTCGGCGCAGCCATCGCTGCAGCCTTCGCCCGCGAGGGCGCCCGTGTCGCGATCAACTATCGCAACAGCCGCGAGGGAGCGGAAACGCTTGCCGCCGAACTCGGAGAACATTCCCGCACGTTCCAAGCGGATATTCGCGACAAAGACGAAGTGACCCGCCTGGTCGCCGACGTCACATCGGCCTTCGGTGCCCCGACCACGGTCGTGCACAATGCTCTGGCCGATTTCACCTTCAACGGCGATGCGCGGCCCAAGCTCGATACGCTGAGCTGGGAAGAGATGACCGCTCATTTGGAGACGGCGCTCAAGGGTGCGCTCAACCTGATACAGGCAGTGCGGCCCGGAATGGAGAAGGCGGGCTTCGGCCGCGTCATTACGATCGGCACGAATCTCGTCCAGAATCCGGTTGTCCCCTACCACGATTATACCGCCGCGAAAGGCGCCCTGCTGGCCCTGACCCGCACCGCCGCTGCCGAACTCGGCCCGCTGGGGATCACGGTCAACATGGTCTCGGGCGGCCTGCTGCGGACGACCGACGCCAGCAGCGCGACGCCGCAGGCCGTATTCGATCTGATCGCCGACAGCACGCCGCTGCGCAAGGTCACGACGCCGGAAGAGGCGGCCGATGCCGTGCTCTTCTTCGCCAGCCCCTGGGCCCGCGCCGTGACAGGCCAGAACCTGATCGTCGACGGCGGGCTTGTCTTCGGTTGACCGGATCTATAGCGCGAGGCCGCTTGCCCCGTCGAAGACGTAGACCTGTTCGGCATTGACCGCGACGTTGAGCGGCGCGCCATAGCGAACCGGCAGGTCGCCGTCCACAACGGCGGTGACCTGTTCTCCGGCCAGCTCGAAAAGCACATGCGTCTGCGCGCCTGTCGGCTCGACCAGCAGGGTCTGGCCCGTTAACGGCGAGCCGGTCCCGGCCGGATTGAGATGTTCCGGTCTCAGGCCCACTTTTACGGACTGGCCAGACTTCACTTTTCGATCGACGCCGATCCGGATCGGCGTCCCGTCCTTCAGGCGCACGGCGGGCGAACCGTCGACGCCATCGACGACGCCCTCCAGCACGTTCATTGCCGGCGAACCGATGAAACCCGCGACAAAGAGATTGGCCGGTTGACGGTAAAGCTCGATCGGCGTGCCCTGCTGCTCGATCTTGCCATGGTTAAGAACGACGATCCGGTCGGCAAGCGTCATGGCCTCGATCTGGTCATGGGTGACATAGATCGAGGTCGTCTGGACCTTCTGGTGCAAGGCCTTGATCTCCGAGCGCATCTGCACGCGCAGCTTCGCGTCGAGGTTCGACAACGGCTCGTCGAACAGGAAGACGGCGGGATTGCGCACGACGGCGCGGCCCATGGCGACGCGCTGGCGCTGGCCGCCGGAAAGCTGCGCCGGCTTGCGGTCGAGAAGATTGGTAAGGTCGAGCATGCGCGCCGCCTCGTTGACGCGCTTGGCGATATTGTCCTTGCTTTCGCCTGAGAGCTTCAGATTGAAGCCCATGTTCTCGGCGACGGTCATGTGCGGATAGAGCGCGTAGGACTGGAAGACCATTGCGATATTGCGCTCGCGCGGCGTCATGGAATTGACCACCTGCCCGCCGATCATGACGTCGCCCTCGGTGATTTCCTCGAGGCCGGCGATCATCCGCAAAAGGGTAGACTTGCCGCAGCCCGACGGCCCCACGAGCGCAATGAACTCGCCATCCTCGATCGCAAGCGACACGCCATGGATGACCGGCAAGGCGCCATAATGCTTACGGATGTTCTGCAGTTCGACGGATGCCATGCTGTTTACTCCGATATCGATGCGCTCAGGACTTCACGGCACCGGCGGTCAGGCCGGCGATGATGTGCTTCTGGGCAAGGAAGAAGACGATGATGGTCGGCGCGATGGTGAGCGTGATGAAGGCCAGCACCAGCTGCCACTGGGTGCCAAACTCGCCGCGATAGACCATGATCCCGAGCGGCCAGGGATAGATCGAATCCGAATTCAGCATGATCAACGGCAGGATATAGCTGTTCCAGCTACCGACGAAGGAGATGATGCTGACCGTCGCGACGATTGGCCGGGAAAGCGGCAGCGAGATATGCCAGAAGAAGCGGATATAGCCGCAACCATCGACGAAGGCCGCCTGGAACAATTCTTCCGGAAGGTTTCGAAAATAGTTCCGGAACAGAAGAATGCTCATGCCGAGCCCGAAAGCAACCTGCGGCAGCACCACGCCCCAATAGGTATTGAGCAGCCCGAGATCTCGGATGCGGATGAAGAGCGGCAGGATCGCCGTTGCCGCCGGGAACATCAGCCCGATCAGGAAATAGTTGAGCAGGAAGTTCGAACCGAAGAACTTCACATGCGCGAAGGTGAAGGCCGCCATTGCCGAGACGGAGACCGTAAGGAACACGGTCAGCACGGCGATGATCAGCGAATTCATCATCTGCCGCCAGTAGCGCTCGCCGAACAGGATGTCCGTATAGTTCTCGAAGTGCCACTCGACAGGCAGGCCGAAGGGATTGGTACGGAGGTCGCCAAGCGACTTGAAGCCGCCGAGCGCCGTCGTCAGCAGCGGAACCAGCACGATGGCGGCGATGATACCAAGCGACACGTAGAGATAGATCTTCGTGCCGGTGCTTTCGCGGACGGATGAGGCCATATCAGTCATTGCGCATAAATATCCGTTTGTAGCCAAAGGCGAGCGTCACGCAGATTATGAACAGCACGACGCCGACGGCGCTGCCGAGCCCGACCTGCATGCGAGTGACGCCGAAATTGAAGAGGAACGTCACCATCGTCTGCGTGGAATTGAACGGTCCGCCACCGGTCAACGGCATGATCAGATCGAATAGCTGCAGCGAACCGACGACGGCGAAGAAGACGGAAAGGCGCAGCGTCGAGCCCAAAAGCGGCAGCGTTATATAGCGAAATTTCTGCCAGCCTGTCGCCCCGTCGATCTCCGCCGCTTCCAATATGCTGCTGTCGAGCGATTGCAGACCAGCGATGAACAGCATCATGTGGAAGCCGAAATATTTCCAGACCACGACGGCAAGGACCGCATACATGGCAAGGTCCTTGTCGGCGAGCACATAGGGCGTCTGAAAGCCGAAGAGATGCGCGAAGGTGGCGAAGAGACCATAATCGCCGTCATAGACGAAGCGCCAGATCAGACCGGCCGCAACCTCGGCAAGTACATAGGGCAGGAAGAAGATCAGCCGAAACAGCACGACGCCGGCAATGCGATGCGCCAGCATCATCGCAAGCCAGATGGCGAGCGGTATCTGGATGATGATCGAGACGGCGATAATCAGCGCATTGTTCTTCAGCGAGGTGAGGAACGCGCCGTTCTTGAGCAGCAGCTCGAAATTCCGGAGGCCGATGAATTCGGTCGGCGGCCCATAGCCGTCCCACTTGTAGAGACTGTACCAGGCCGCTTCGCCCATCGGCAGGATGACGAAGATCGTGAACAACAGCAGCGCTGCCGGAAGAAACAACAGGATGACCGGTAGACGACCGCGATCGGCGGGGCTCTTGTGCCGCCTTGCCGATTTGGCGCCGGTTTCGGGCCGCAGCGCGGTCGTTATGCTGACATCAGTCATGATCGTCCTTGCTCTTGAAAACTAAAACGGGCGCCGGCCAAGGGGGAAGCCGGCGCCCATGTACCCCTTAGAGCTGGTCCTGCTCGAAGGCGTCCTGGACCTGCTGGGCGCCATCCTTGGGGGTCATCTGGCCCGACACGATCGCGACCGAGACGTCGTTGACCACGCGGCCGACGGAGGGGCCGAGATCCTGGTCGAAGAAGTTCTGGTGCCATTTGGTGGCGGCGAGCTGCTTGGCGGCATCGGCCATCAGCGGATTGGTGATGCCGTCTTCCGAGCCGTTGGTAACGGGAAGGATCATGCCGGCCTTCGCCATGATGCGCTCATTGTCGGCATTGGTCAGATACTTCAGGAAATCGAGCGTTTCCGGCGGAGCCTTCTTCGTCACGGCCCAGGCGTTCAGGCCGCCGAGCGTGTCGTTCGGATCGCCAGCGCCACCCATCACGGCCGGGAATGCGAAGCGGCCGATATTGTCCGGTGCCAGACCCTTGCCGTCGCCGGCATTGGTTTTCTGGTTGGCTTGGGTGTTTTCGAAGCCGAGGATCATGGCAGCCTTGCCGTCGCCGAAGACGCCGAGCGTCTGCGGCCAGGTGGCGCCGAGATAGCCGGGCTGGAAGGGATCGAGCTTGCCGAGTTCGGCCAGCTGCTCGCCGGCCTTGATGATGGCGGGATCGTTGAAACCGTCACCCTGGCCGGACTTGGCGGCATCAAACACCTTCTGGCCGCCGTCGCGCATGACGAGATAGCTCCAGTAGAAATGGATCGGCCACTTCTCGCCGCCGCCGCCCGCAATCGGCACGATGCCGGCAGCCTTGATCTTCTTGACCGCGGCCAGATAGTCGTCCCAGGTCTTGATGGCGGACGCGTCGACGCCAGCCTTGGCGAAGAGAGCCTTGTTGTAGAAGAAGCTGACGGTGCCGAGCTTGAACGGCACGGCGCCGATCTTGCCGTCAAAGGTCAGGCCGGTGACGGAAGCGGGGTTATAGGCCTTCAGCCACTCGCCGCCATTGGCGTTCATGGCAGAGGTCAGATCCATCAGGGTCCCGGTCTGCAACTGCTGCTTCAGCACGCCGCCGCCCCAGCTGTAGAAGAAATCGGGCGCATCGCTGGATTGAAGCAGCGTCGGCAGCTTGGCCTTGAAGGCTTCGTTTTCCAGGAATTGCATCTGGATCTTCACGCCCGGATGGGACGCTTCGTATTGATCGGCGATCTTGCGCCAGATCGCGACATAGCCGGGATCCAGTTCGAGATGCAGCCACTTGACGACCGTTTCCGCTGCGGCATTTCCCGCGCCGAGCAGAATGGCAAGACCTGTCGCGGCCGAAATCGCAGCAACGCGTGCGCCGCTAAGGGCCTTCGCCCTTACAAAATGAAACATGATTTCTCCTCCAGAAGGGATCTAAAGTTCCTCAGCAATTTTTCCCTTATGCGGATTAATTCAAGGGAAGTTTGCTCGAATGTCAACCGCATTTCCCAATTTTTAGGCAAAGCGGCTTGACAAGAGGGGGCTTGAGGGCGGTATTAAATTCGCAATCCGCCAAAAATAACACCCAAAACAACGATTACGACAAGCCACTTATGCACTCGGCCAGAATTTCATGAAGACTGCAGATCCCGAACTTATGCGGGCGATCAACCGCTTCAACGTGCTGGATACGATCCGGCGGGCGGGGTCGATCGCACGGATCGAGATCAGCGACCGGACGCAGCTTTCGACGACGACGGTCTCGGCGATCACCGGCTCGCTGCTGGATGACGGCCTTATCCTGGCGCTGACGGAGGGAGACCTCCGCAACGCTGCCGCAAGAGGCCGGCCCCGCGTCATGCTGGAACTCAATCCGGACGCAGCCCGCGTCGTCGGTGCCAAGATCGCGGCAAACCGCATGGTCTTCGTCGTTACCGATTTCCGCGGCGAGATGCTGTCCAAGCTGACGCTGGCGTTGCGCGTCGATCGCCAGCCGATCAACGTCATCGCCGATCTCATCGAGGATGGCATTCGCCGTTGCGTCGTCGATGCCGATCTTTCGATCGAGGAAATCGATTCCGTCTGCCTCGGCCTCCCCGGCGTCATCGAGCATCGCACCGGCCTCGTCCGCACCAGCCCCATCTTCCGTGAATCCGACGTCGATTTCGCCCGCGAAATGTCGGATCGCCTCGGTGTGACAACGATGGTCGAGAGCGATGCCCATGCGATCACGCTTGCCCATCACTGGTTCGGTCAGGCGCGGGATCTGGACGACATGGTGCTCGTTTCACTCGAGCAGACGCTTGGGCTCGGCGTGCTGCATGGCGGCCAACTTTTTCGCGGTGCGGGCGGCCTTAGCCACAATCTCGGCGACATGGTGCTCGGCATCGGTCCGCAGGGGCTGATCCGCCTGTCGAGCCAGGCCGGCGAAGGCGCGATCCTCGGCGACCAGCCGACCGGCGGCCGCTTTGCCGAAGCGATCCGTCTCGGCCGCGGCATGGCACATGCGCAAACATTGATTGCGGCGGAAGATAATACACTGATTAGCGCCGCCATCCGCGCCGGCGAGGCCTGCGGCATGGCGCTCGCCAATATCGTCACGCTGTTCGCGCCGCCGCGCGTCATCCTGGTCGGCTCCAGCCTGGCGCTGGGCCGCCCGTTTCTGGACAGCCTGCGGGAGGCCTATGCGACGGCCATCCCGCCATCGATCGAGGAGGTAGCGGAACTGGTTTTCGACCAGTCCGCCGACGAAACCTGGGCTCAGGGGGCGGCCGTCGTCGCCCTGCGCGAGCTCTATGAATCGCCCTGGGGCACGACCGGACCAGCACCGGCCCTCTGAAACCCGAGGCTTATCGACAAAATCCATTTGGAGGAGAGTTATGGAAAAAGTTGGTATTGGCATCATCGGCTGCGGAAATATTTCCGGCGCCTATCTCACCGCGATGAAATCCTTCCCGATCCTCGACATCAGGGGCGTGGCCGACCTGAACCGCGAACTGGCGGAGGCCAAGGCCGCCGAATTCGGCCTGAAGGCTGTCGATGTTGCGACGCTGATGGCGGATCCCTCAGTCGAGATCCTCGTCAACCTGACGATCCCGAAGGCCCATGTCGCGGTCGGCTTGCAGGCGCTCGATGCCGGCAAGCACACCTATTCGGAAAAGCCGCTCGGCATCAACTTCACCGAAGGCAAGAAGCTTGCCGATGCCGCCATGGCAAAGGGCCTGCGCATCGGCGCCGCGCCCGACACCTTTCTCGGCGGCGGCCACCAGACGGCGCGCGCCATCATCGATGAAGGCGCAATCGGCCAGCCGGTCGGCGGCACCGCGACCTTCATGTGCCCCGGCCACGAGCGCTGGCATCCGAATCCGGCTTTCTATTATGAAGTCGGTGGCGGCCCGATGCTCGACATGGGTCCTTACTACATCACCGACCTTGTCAACCTGCTCGGCCCGGTCTCCCAGGTCGCCGGCTTTGCCGTGTCGCCGCGCAAGGAGCGCATCATCACCAGCGAGCCACGCAATGGCGAGCGCATCCCCGTTCATGTCGCGACCCATGTCGCCGGCGTCATGGCCTTTGCCAACGGTGCCGTCGTCCAGATCGGCATGAGTTTCGATGTCGCCGGCCACAAGCATGTGCCGCTCGAAGTTTACGGCACGGAGGGAACGCTGATCGTGCCCGACCCGAACCGCTTCGCCGGCCCGGTCGAATATCTGAAGAAGGGCGGAGAGTTCGCAGAGCGCGAAGTCACGGCACCCTATGCCGATGGCAATTATCGCTCGCTCGGCGTCGCCGACATGGCGCACGCCATCCGCTCGAACCGGCCGCATCGCGCCAATGGCAGCCTTGCCCTGCATGTGCTCGAAGTCATGGAAGCCTTCCAGACCGCGTCCGACAGCGGCCGCACGGTCACCATCACCACACAGACGGAACGCCCGGCCCCGCTCTCCGAATCCCTCGTGGACGGAAAGCTCGGTCGCTAATCAGGAGGAATGGAAATGCGTGAAGCACTGATCGTCTGGGGCGGCTGGAGCGGCCACGAGCCGCAGGAATGCGCCAAGATCATTGAGGAAATGCTGCAGGAAGACGGCTTCAAGGTTTACGTCGAAAACAGCACCGAAGCCTTTGCCGACCCCTCGATCCACGATCTCAGCCTGATCGTGCCGATTGTGACCATGTCGAAGATCGAGAAGGAAGAGGTGAAGAACCTCGCCGCCGCCATCGAAAGCGGCGTCGGCATTGCCGGCTATCATGGCGGCGCCGGCGACTCTTTCCGGGAAAGCGTCGATTATCAGTTCATCATCGGCGGCCAGTGGGTGGCGCATCCCGGCAACATCATCGACTACAAGGTCAACATTACGCGGCCCGATGATCCGATCATGGAGGGGATCGAGGATTTCCCCTACACGTCGGAGCAATATTACATGCATGTCGATCCCTCGAACGAGGTGCTCGCCACGACGACCTTCAACGGCGATCACGCCTACTGGATCAACGGCGTCGTCATGCCCGTCGTCTGGAAGCGCCATTACGGCAAGGGCCGCGTCTTCTATTCCTCGCTCGGCCATCAGGCCAAGGAATTCAGCGTCCCGCAGATGAAGACAATGTTCCGCCGAGGCGCCAACTGGGCCGCGCGCTGAGCCAACTCGTCCCAGTGCCGGCGGCTCACCCCGCCGGCATATTGTATGGCGTGATGATCTCCACTGCCGACAGCGACGATGAAAAGCCGCGCCCCGCGATCGGAATCCGGCTCATGATGGCACGAAAGGTGGAGCGTGCATCCGTCCGGAGATCATGATGCAGCACGAAGCTGATCCGCCGCTCGCTCAATAGAACCCTGTTGTCCGCATCGAGATCATGCGCGACGAACACCCGCAAGGGCCGACTCGTGGCCTCGAAAGCCGCAAGAACTGCGCGATTGCCTCCGCCGATCGAATAGACCGCGTTGATGACTGGATTTTTCGCCAGTGCAGCCGCAGCAAGGCTTCCAGTCGCCGCGTCCGTGCCATACCCCTCGCTTATCTCGGTAATGCCTACACTAGGAAACCGGTCGCGCATGATGCGGCGGAAGCCGATCTCGCGTTCCTCCTCGCCGCGAAACCGGCTGCTCGACAGCGTCACCAGCGCATGACCATCATTTCCAAGATACTCGCCGATCAGATAGGCGGCCGTCTCGCCCGCAGCGCGGTTGTCGGCGCCGGCATAGGCGACGCGGGCGACATTCGGCAGATCGGTCACGAGCGTGACCACGGGAATTCCGGCCTCGATGGCGCGGCGCACCGCCTCGACGACGTCAGGCATATCAGGAACCTTGACCACGAGACCATCCGTGCCGCGCAGGCGGATACGGTCGATCAGCTGCGCCAGTTCCGCCGGTTTCATGATCTCGGAAAAATGGAAGCGGCAGCGGAAGACCGTCGGCAGAAAGGTCGAGACCTCGGCCTCGAAGGCCTCGCGGACGGCGGCGCTGAAACGCTCCGGCGTCTCCATCAGAATATCGATCGCAATCTTGCGCCCGGTCGTCTCCGCGCCCGTCTGCTGCTTTTCAAGCTCGGCAATCGCCGCCTTGACGCGCAGCGCCGTCTGGCGGCGCACGCCTGGCCGTTCATTCAGGACGCGATCCACCGTCGCTGTGCTCAATCCGGCCTGAAAGGCTATGTCCTTGACGAGAAAGGGATGGGTCATGGTGCGGCAATTCTGATGGATTTTTGATGGTTTTATGATCTATATCACCTCGATGTCAGGCGTATAGTCCTCTCATTCATCCGATGGAGGAGGCACCGATGAAAACAGACAATCTTCAAATAATGAGAGCGGACCGCATCTGGCTGACCGAGGACAGCTGTGATCTCGACGATTTCCGCGCCCTTGCGGAAAAGACCACTGATCTCGCCGATTATCCGCATGCTGATGCCGTCGAAAAGAACATCCTGATCTATGACAGCCGCAAGGTGCTGGCGGCAGCCGCGACCACCGATGGCCGACGCGCCGTTCTGGCCGAGATCTGCGAAGCCTTCGGCGAAGGCCCCGGCGTCGTCGTCTTCAAACATGCCTATGAGGATACCGGCATCATCGACCGGGCCAGCACGATCTTCGACGAGATCATCGAGGAGCAGCATCGCACATCATCAGGCGGCGGCGACCACTTCGCCAAGCCGGGTGCCAACGACCGCATCTGGAATTCGCTGGAGAAGCACTGCCTCGCGAACCCGGAAAACTTCGCCGAATATTACTGCAATGCGATCGTGGCGCTCGCCAGCGAAGCCTGGCTCGGCCCGAGCTACCAGATGACCGCGCAGGTCAACCGCGTCAATCCCGGCGGCGCAGCGCAGTCCGCCCATCGCGATTATCACCTCGGCTTTCAGTCGTCCGCTGTCATCGAGCAGTTCCCCGCCCATGTGCACAAGCTCTCGCCGGTGCTGACGCTGCAGGGCGCGGTTGCCCATTGCGACATGCCGCTCGAAAGCGGCCCGACGCTCTTTCTGCCGCACAGCCAGACCTATGTGCCCGGCTACCTCGCGCTGAAGCGTCAGGAATTCCGGGATTATTTCGACAAGCACCACGTGCAGCTGCCGCTGCAAAAGGGCGATATCGTCTTCTTCAACCCCGCCCTATTCCACGCTGCCGGCACCAACCGCTCGACTGATATCAAGCGCGTCGCGAACCTCCTGCAGGTCTCCTCCGCCTTCGGCCGCGCCATGGAAACGGTCGATCGCGAACGGATGAGCGGCAAGCTCTTCCCGGCGTTAAAAGCGCTGAAGGGCAAGCTCTCGGACGCCGAGATCACCAATGCGGTCGCGTCCTGCGCCGAAGGCTATTCCTTCCCCACCAACCTCGACCGCGACCCGCCGCTCGGCGGCCTTGCGCCGAAGACACAGGCGCAGCTGATGCATGAGGCGCTGCGCGAGGGGTGGAGCGACGAGGCGTTTGTGAGGGCGCTGAGGGAGCAGGCGGCGAAGAAGTTGAGCTGAGGGGTCTTTCGTCTACCTTCGGAACAAGAAGCCCCTCATTCACCGCGACAGGATGAAGGACCACACCCATCAAACACAAGCCTCCCGCCCACAAGCGAGGGGCCATCCGCATATCACCACACCAATCACCAGGGAGGAACCACATGACATCTAACTACAGCCGTCTCGACGGCAAGATCGCCATCGTTACCGGCGGCACGCAGGGCCTTGGCGCCACCATTGCACGGCTCTTCGCCGATCGCGGCGCCAAGGGCATCGTCATCTGCGGTCGCAACGAGCAGAAGGGCAAGGCCAAGGCCGAGGAGATTTCCTCCGCAACGGGCGCGAAGGTGGTCTACGTCCAGGCGGATCTCGGCAAGGTTGAGGAAGCCCAGAACGTCGTCCATGTCTGCGACCAGACCTTCGGCCGCGTCGATGCTCTCGTCAATGCCGCCGCGCTGACCGATCGAGGCACGATCCTCGACACCAGCCCTGAGCTTTTCGACAGGATGTTCGCCGTCAATGTCCGCGCCCCCTTCTTCCTGATGCAAGAGACGATCAAGGTCATGCGACGCGAGAAGATCGAGGGCACGATCGTCAATATCGGTTCCATGTCCGCCAAGGCAGGCCAGCCCTTCATATCAGCCTATTGTGCTTCGAAGGGCGCGCTGGAAACGCTGACCAAGAACACCGCCTATGCCGTGCTGCGCAACCGCATCCGCATCAACGGCCTCAACATCGGCTGGATGGCCTCCGAAGGCGAAGATCGCATCCAGCGCGAATTTCACGGTGCCGCCGCCGATTGGCTGGAGAAGGCAGCCGCAAGCCAGCCCTTCGGTCGGCTCGTCGATCCGCAGGAAGTGGCGCGCGCCTGCGCCTATCTCTCCTCTGATGAGTCCGGCCTGATGACTGGCTCCGTCATCTGTTTCGACCAGTCGATCTGGGGCGCCTGGGACGACTCTCCGCATCCCGTTGCACCACTCTGATCGAATGTGACTTCAACATGACAAAACTGAAAAACGACTGAAAAAGCCCGTTACCTAACTGACATCGGAGCCTTCTAAACAGGTCGGCGAAACGCGCCGGCCTTAAGCATTTTTTAACGCCCGGCCGGCGCGACCCGAATTCTTTACGAGGGTGCTGCGCCTTGAAAATCATCCAGATCACCGACACGCATTTCAGCCCGAGCAAGCCGCATTTCAACGGCAATTGGGAGCCGCTGGCCGACTGGATCGAAAAGAGCAACGCCGATCTCATCGTCCATACCGGCGACCTCAGTGTCGATGGCGCCGACAAGGATGAGGACATCGCCTTCTGCATGGACCTGATGCGCCAGATCTCCGTGCCCATGCTGATCGTTCCGGGCAATCACGATGTCGGCCACCTGCCCGGCTCGCTGCAGCCGGTTAATGAGACCCGCCTGGCGCGCTGGCGCAATCTCGTCGGCCCCGACTATTGGGCGGAAGATGTCGACAATTGGCGTCTGATCGGCCTCGACAGCCTGCTGATGGGCTTCAATGACGACGAGGAAGAAAAGCAATTCCAGTGGCTTGAAGAAATGCTGGAAAGCAGAGGCGACCTGCGTGTCGCGCTCTTTGCCCACAAGCCGCTCTTCGTCGATACGCCTGACGAAGGCGACACCGGCTACTGGAGCGTCCGCCCCTCGCCGCGCAAGCGTCTCTACGACCTGATCGCCGCCCATGACGTCGCGCTCTTTGCCAGCGGCCATCTGCACTGGGCATGGCAGGGCCGCTTCAACGATACGTCGCTCGTCTGGGGTCCGTCCGCGGCCTTCATCCTGAGAAGCATGGAGCGCGAAATGCCGGGCGAGCGCCTAATCGGCGCGGTCGTGCACCAGTTCGGCGAAACGATCGAAAGCCAGCTCGTCGCAGTGCCCGGCATGACGGCCTATTACCTCGACGACGTCGTCGAGGAAGTCTATCCGCACGAAGCGCACAAAGTGAAGACGGAGCCGACCCCATGACCGCGCTCTCGCTTCGCAACATCACCAAATCCTTTGGCGACAACGCCATTCTGAAGGGCGTCAGCCTTGATGTCGAAGCGGGCGAATTCATTGCCCTTGTCGGCCCCTCGGGCTGCGGCAAGAGCACGCTGCTGCGTATTCTGGCCGGCCTCGACCATGCCGACAGCGGCGAAATCACGATCGGCGGCGCGCAGATGTCCGGCATCGCCGCTGCCGACCGCAACATCGCGATGGTCTTCCAGTCCTACGCGCTCTACCCGCATCTGACGGCTGCCCAGAACATCGCCGTGCCGCTCGCCATGCGCCGGCTGTCGACGACGCAGCGGCTACCCTTCGTCGGCTCCCTGGTGCCGGGCCAGCGCGCCACCCGCAAGGCGATCATGCGCGATGTGCAGGACATGGCGAAGTCGCTGAAGATCGATCATCTGCTCGATCGCAAGCCCGGCCAGATGTCCGGCGGTCAGCGCCAGCGTGTGGCGCTCGCTCGCGCCATGGTGCGCCAGCCAAGCATCTTCCTGATGGACGAGCCGCTGTCGAACCTCGACGCCAACCTGCGCGTCCATGCTCGCGGAGAAATCGTCGAGTTGCATCGCCGCGCCGGCGTGCCGACGGTCTATGTCACCCATGACCAGGCCGAAGCGCTGTCGATGGCCGACCGCGTCGCCGTCATGATCGGTGGCAACCTTCTGCAGCTCGCGACCCCGCAGGAGATCTACGATAATCCCGCCCATGTCGAAGTCGCCCGCTTCGTCGGCCAGCCGCGCATCAATCTGGTGCCGGCTCGGGTGGAAAACGGCGTCATCGCCTTCGGCGACATCAGGCTCGCGCTCGAAGAGCCGGATTTCGCCGGCACCGCGATCACGCTCGGCATCCGTCCGGAATTCGTGAAGCTCTCACCGAACCGCCAGGACGCGCTCGCCGCCCATGTCGAGCGCATGGAGTTCCTCGGCTCCGAAGTCATCCTGTTCTGCAAGCTCGATGCGATCGGCGAAACGATCGTCGCCAAGCTCTCGCCATCGGAAACAGCAGGACTTTCAGCCGGAACGCCTGTCGGCCTGACGCTGTCGGCCGATCGCGCCATGGTCTTTGCCGAAGAAGGCCGCCGCCTGCGCACCAAAGCGCTTGCCGTCAATCCCGCGCGGGAGGCCGCCAATGGCTAGCGTCACCGCCGGTGTGATCCCGGTGCATTCGGTCGCGGATCGCGAGAGGAGCGAACGGCGCACCGCATGGCTGATCGCCATGCCGGCGATCGTTCTCACCATCGCCTTCGTGATTCTGCCCGTCGTCGCCGTCATCTTCCTCGGCTTTACCGATTTCAAGCTCGGCCTCGGCAAGTTCCGCTTCGTCGGCTTCGAGAACTACGCCCATCTCCTGAAGGATCGCACCTTCCAGAAGTCGCTCTGGAACACGACGATCTATACGGCGATCGTCGCACCCGCATCGATCGTCCTCGGTCTCGCCGTCGCGTTGCTGATCGAGAGCGAAACGGCCGCCCGCAGCTTCTTCCGCACCGCCTATTTCCTTCCTGTCGCCTCGCTGATCGTTGCCATGGCGACCGTCTGGCAATATCTCTTCCATCCGACCATCGGCCCGATCAATGCCATGCTGGCGCTGGTCGGCATCCCCGGCCCGAACTGGCTCGGCAGCTCCGCTACGGTGCTCTACAGCCTCTCGATCATCGGCGTCTGGCAGTCGGTCGGCTTCAACATGGTGCTGTTCCTGGCTGGCCTGACCGCCATCCCGCGCGAGCTCTATGCCGCAGCCGAGGTCGATGGCGCGAAATCGGCGCTCGACCGCTTTCGCCTCGTGACCTGGCCGATGCTCGGGCCGACCACGCTCTTCGTCATCACCATCAGCGTGACGAATGCCGTCAAGGTCTTCGATACGGTGAAGACGCTGACCGACGGCGGACCGAACCATGCCTCGGAAGTGCTGCTCTTCACGATCTATCAGGAAGGCTTCGTCTATCTGCGCGTCGGCTATGCCTCGGCAATGACAGTCGTCTTCCTGGCGATCCTCGTCGCGCTGATGTTTCTGCAATACCGCCTTCTCGACCGGCAGGTGCATTACACATGAACGCCAACGCAATCACCCCCGGCCGCATCCTTCGTTTCGGCCTGCTGAGCCTCGGCGCGATCTTCTTCCTGGCGCCCTACATCTTCATGATCTCGACAGCGGGCAAGAAGCAGGACGATATCTTCACATCGGCCCTGCAGCTCATCCCGCAGCACTTCTACTATGTCGCAAACTTCATGCACGCGCTGGAAAAGGTGCCGATGGGCACGCTGCTCTGGAACGGCGTGCTGGTCTGCGCGCTCATCTTCTTCTTCCAGGTGCTGATCGCCGTTCCCTGCGCCTATGCCATGGCGAAGCTGACGTTTCCGGCCGCACGCCTGATGATGGTGCTCGTCATGCTCGGCCTGCTGGTGCCGATCCACGCAACGGCGCTGCCGCTCTACGTCGCCTTCAACAACCTGGATCTGCTGAACAGCTACACCGCGCTGGTGGCGCCCTTCTCGATCTCGGTCTTTGCGATCTTCATGTTCCTGCAATTCTTCCGCGCCATGCCGGACGATCTGATCCACGCGGCGCGGCTGGACGGCATGTCGGAGCTCGGCATTGTCGCCCGCGTCATCGTGCCCAATGCCTGGCCGGCGGTGACCGCTTTCGCGATCTTCTCGGTCGTGGCGCACTGGAACGATCTCTACTGGCCGCTGATCGTCATCAGCAAGCAGGGTTACGCCACCCCGCCGCTCGGCCTCATGTATTTCCGCGCCGCAGAAGCCGGCGACGATTACGGCGCCCTCATGGCTGCCACGCTGTTTATCACCCTTCCCCTCGTTGTCGCATTCCTGCTCGCGCAGAAGCGCTTCGTCGAGGGTATCACCATGACCGGTCTCAAAGGATGACCGGTTTTCCAACAGGAGAACGAGCGATGAAGCATATCACCCAGATTCTCGCAGCTGCAGCCATTACGATGGCCTTGTCTGTCCCGGCTTACGCCGAGACGACGCTGACGGTTCACTATCCCATGCCCGGCTTTTTCAAGGACGTGATGGACACGATCTCGAAGAAGTTCATGGAAGAAAACCCGGATATCAAGATCCAGTTCGCTGCCCCCTCGGCAACCTATGAAGAAGGCATCCAGACGATCCTGCGCGAAGCCGGCACATCTGACATGCCCGACGTTACCTTCATCGGTCTCAACCGCCTGCGCATGCTCGACGAGCGCAACGTCGCCGTCGATCTCGGACCGCTCGTCCAGAAGGACGGCAAGATGGGTGAAGAAGGCTTCTCCGACACGATCCTGAAGCTCGCCCAGGTCAAGGGCAAGCAGGTCGGCCTCGCTTTCGCCACGTCCAACCCGATCATGTACTACAACGCCGATCTCGTGAAGGCTGCCGGCGGCGACCCGAACAACCCGCCGAAGACCTGGGACGAAGTCATTGCGCTCGGCGGCAAGATCAAGGCTCTCGGCAACGGCGTTGATGGTATCGACTTCCGCTGGCAGGGTGATGACTGGATGTTCTCGGCCCTTCTCTTCGGCGCCGGCGGCAAGATGCTCTCAGACGACGAAAGCAAGGTCACCTTCAATGGTCCGGAAGGCCAGAAGGCTGCCGAGCTGATCCAGCGCATGGTCAAGGAAGGCGGCATGCCTGTCTTCACCAAGTCCGCTGGTGAACAGGCATTCGCAGCCGGCAAGGTCGGCTTCACGTTCCAGACCACCGGCGCCCTGATCAACACGATCAAGAACACCGGCACCAAGTTCGACCTGCGCACTGCCAAGATCCCGCTGATCGACCCGATCAACGGCAAGCTGCCGACCGGCGGCAACGCTGCCGTCATCCTGACGCATGACGCTGCCAAGCAGGACGCCGCCTGGAAGTTCATCAAGTTCGCAGCCGGCCCTTACGGCGCTTCCGTCGTCGTTCCCGGCACCGGCTACGTTCCGAACAACGAACTCGCTGCCAAGTCTGCTGAATATCTCGGCGACTTCTACAAGAAGAACCCGCTCTTCCAGGCCAGCCTGAACCAGATGTCGCTGATGATCCCGTGGTACGCCTTCCCGGGCGAAAACGGCGTCCGCGTCACCCAGACGATCGTCGACAACCTGTCGCGCATCGTCGATGGCTCCGCACAGCCGAAGGAAGCACTGGACGACGCAGCAGCCGATGTTGCCGACATGCTGCCGCAGAAGAGCAACTGATCGATTGCCTGATCGTTGACGAACGCCGCTCCCCCGGGGGCGGCGTTTTCTTTATGCGAAGGCGGCAGCGGTCACGACCACCATGCCGCCGGCCGGTTTCTCCTCGTGCGATCAGTTGACCGGCTTGATCGAGGCAACGATTGCCTTGACTTCGGCATCGTGTTTGTCTTCGTCGCCCTTGCTTCCCCAATAGGTTACCACGAGCGCATTGTCGCCGGATGTCGATACGAAGAGCAGGCCGACGCTGACGGGGCCGTCTTCATCCTTGCCATCCCATTCCAGGGTCGTCATCTGCAAGCCGTTGACCTCGGTGACGGGGGTGTCCTTCTGTGTCGACTGATCGATGGAAACCCCGTTTTTCGTCAGAAAATCGATCGAGTCGGTAACGACCTTGTCTATGGATTTGCTGTTGGCGACGTCGGCCGAAAGATAGACGGCGGAATCAGCCGATGTTCCCTGAACGCCGCTCTCGGTCTCTTCCGGCTTCCAGCTGTCAGGGATGGTGATGCTTGCGATGGGCTTGTCGCTGGGAAACTTCAAGGTCGCAGCGTGGGCCGCCAGAGGAGATGCAAAAGCAAGCAAGGCGAAAGCGATAATTTTCTTCATGACAGTATCCTGAAAGGTTGAGAGCGATGCAGCGGCATCGGCCGACAACCTTTAAAAGTAATATCTTAAAATCGCGGTCTCTGGCCCATAAGAGGCCAAAAATGAACCTCTGGCTTGTGTCTGGGGGCCAAGAGCGGCCTTTGCGAAATGCTTATAGCCGGGACTGCGCGCCGGTCATGACACGTGGTTGAGATCGCGAACGGTGCCGCCGCAACGCAACCTGTAGGCAGCCGTCAAATGCCGTGGCGGAGCGGCATTCTCCGCTATGTCCAGCAGCAGGGACGCAGCCGCAGCTCCCATCGTGCCATCGGGTATCTCGACCGTGGTCAGCGCCGGATCCATCATCCGGCCGATGGCGATGCCGTCGAAACCGGCAACGGAAATATCCAGCGGAACGGAAAGCCCCAGCCGCCGCACCGAGCCCATGACACCCAGCGTCAGGAGATCATTGGAGCCGATGATCGCCGTCGGCTTGAGTGTCGAGACCGCTTCGCTGAGATCGAGCTGATCATAGCTGTCGATGAAGGGTATCTGCAGTGCCTCGAAGGCCTCGAGCCCGGCATTGCTCATGGCCCTTACATGGCCGAGATAGCGGAGCTTTGCTCGATCCGATGCACCGAAATGACCGGACACGAACAGGATACGCCGGTGACCATGAGCTATCAGATGGTCGGTCAAATCCCTGCCCGCCCCGAAATTATCGGTCGTCACAGCCGCTGCAAAACGAGGCGTCGGCAGATTGTTGAGCAATACGGTCGGCGGCAGCGACGAGGAAAGCGCAAGGCTGCGCTCCGGATCGCAGACCGTCAGGATAAGCCCCGTCGGACGCTCGTTGAGGAGCGAGGCAACCGCATCGACCTCCTGCGCGGGATCGTAATTCGATTGCGCGATCAGCACGCTGTGGCCGGCAAGCAGCATGCGTTGCTGGATGCTCGACAGCGAGGCTGCAAAGACTGGATTGGTGATGCTCGGGATCAGCACGCCGATAACAGGCCGGCGTCTGGCAAGCGCGATGGCACGGCCACTGGCGCGATAGCCGAGCTCGGCAGCCGCACGGCGCACCCGGCGAACCATCTCGTCGCTGACGGGACCGTTGCGGTTCAGCACCCGATGCGCGGTCGCAACAGAGCAACCTGCACGATAAGCAACCTGCTGCAGCGTCGACATGGCTTCGAAAACCTTCGCCTTTGAGCGGTTACGCCACGAAAAACGTGGCAAACGGCATCGCGGCTTAGCCGACAGGGATGACACTTATATGAAGCGAGCCGAAAGCGCGTCCGGGTTCGCGCACGGGCTGAAAATGCGAAATCAGCTCATCCACCTGCGGTGTTCTGCGAAGCGCTCCGCCGCCAGATCGATGAAAAGCCGCGTCTTGGTCGGCAGATGCGCGCGGTTCGGATAAATCGCGCTGATGTTGAATTCCGCAGGTTTGTAGTCCGGCAGCAAACGCACCAGCTTGCCGGCCGCCAGATCGTCCACGATAACGAAGCTTGGCGCCAGAAGGATACCTTGCGCGTTGAGTGCCATGTAGCGCAGCGTCTGTGCGCTGGTCGTCACGATATTGCCGGCGACCCTGACGCTGACCTGTTCTCCGTTCGGATCGAAGAAACGCCACTCGTCGCCATAGGGATAATAGGCGTAGCGCAAGCAATTATGCGTCCCGATATCTGCAGGCACCGAGGGCGGCTGATGCGCTTCGAGATAGGCAGGCGAACAGGCCAATGCGTGTCGCCACGGCGTCAGGCGTCGGGAGATGAGGCTGTTGTCCGGCAGCGGTACCGCGCTGATGGCAAGGTCATAGCCTTCCTCGACGAGATCGACCATGCGCTCCCCAATATTCAGATCGATCGAGACGGAGGGGTAGAGGCTGAGATATTCCGATACGACAGGCGACAGGAAGCGAATGATCGCCGTGCTGGTAAAGATCCTTAGCGTGCCTCGCGGCATTGTCGTCAGCGCGCCGACTGCCGTATCGGCCTCGTCGAGATCGGCGAGAATCTGGCTTGAGCGCTCGTAGTAATATTTGCCTGACTCCGTCAGGCTAACCTTGCGCGTCGTGCGGTTGAGAAGCCGGACTCCGAGCCGATCTTCCAGCGATTGCACATGGTTGCCGACCATGGTGACCGACATGTTGAGCCGCCTCGCCGCAGCGGAAAAACCACCGCATTCCACGACCCGCCCGAAGACTGTCAGGCTCGTCAGCCTATCCATGCTTGCTCCGATTATCCGCTCTCGGTTGATGATCCTTCCCGATTTAAGCAGATTATCACTTGGCGTGCCATGAGGCATTTTCCTCCCAACGACACATCGGGCTTCACGCGGTGAAGCCCAGATCGAAGGAGAAGGACCATGGTTGAATTGCCCCGCAAGGACGCTTTTGAAACGGCGCGACAGACCGAAGTTGCAAAGGTTTCCGAAGCTCCAGCCGCCCCCGCGACGGATGCCCCAACGGCGCCTGCCGCCGAGGCTTCCAAGAAGGCTGGTCGCAAGATCGTCAAACGCAGCGTCATCGCAGCCGTCCTGCTCGCCGGCGTCGCCTTCGGTGCAGATTTCGGCTATCACTACTGGACGACGGGTCGCTTCATCGAATCCACCGACGATGCCTATGTGAAGGCCGACTACACCACGATCGCACCGAAGGTTTCCGGCTATATCGCCGACGTGCTGGTCAAGGACAACGAACACGTCAGGGCCGGCCAGGTACTCGCCCGTATCGACGACCGCGATTATCAGGCAGCGCTCTCCCAGGCCCTTGCCAGCCTCAAGGCGTCGAATGCCGCCATCACCAATCTCGATGCGCAGATCGCCCTGCAACAATCGGTCATCGACCAGGCAAAGGCCACGATAGCAGCCTCGGAAGCATCGCTGAAATTTGCCGAAGCCGATAACGACCGTTTCCAGAACCTCATTCAATCAGGCGCAGGCACGACCCAGCGCGCCCAGCAATCCGTCTCGGCCCGCGACCAGGCCGCAGCGCAGCTCCAGCGTGATCAGGCGGCCCTCGTCGCCGAGCAGAAGAAAATCCCCGTGCTTCAAACTCAGCGCGATCAAGCCCTGGCGGAGCGCGACCACAGCACCGCGGCTGCCCACCAGGCCGAGCTGAACGTCTCCTATACCCAGATCGTAGCACCCGTGGACGGCACCGTCGGTGCCCGCACGCTTCGCGTCGGCCAGTACGTCACCTCGGGAACGCAGCTGATGGCCGTGGTTCCTCTGAACGCCGTCTATGTCGTCGCCAATTTCAAGGAAACGCAGCTCACCTATGTCCGTCCTGGCCAAGAGGTCGAGATCAAGGTCGACAGCTTCCCTGACGCCGCCATCAAGGGCCATGTCGACAGCATATCGCCGGCAAGCGGCCTGGAATTCTCGCTGCTGCCCCCTGACAACGCCACCGGCAACTTCACCAAGATCGTCCAGCGCATCCCTGTGAAGATAACCTTCGACGATCCCAGCCTCGCCGGCCTGCTGCGCTCCGGCATGTCGGTCGAGCCCGACATCGATACCAAGGCTGCCGTACTTTCGAACGACCGCAATCCGAAGGCGTCAGCAGACGCCGAAAGCCATGAAGAAGGATTATCCAGCCACGCTGGATGATCCTTCCCTTCCTTTCACAATTATCGCCGGCCGTGGCTCGTGAGAATGTCTTCTCAAGAGCCAGAAGGAGAACTGTCATGGCCACCTTTCAACCCGCAGCAAACAGCAACATTGCTGCAGCGCCTGCCCAAAGAACGAATGTGAAGGCAGCCCCCGCGGCAACGGAAACACATGGCGCCAGCGGCCTGAAGATGTGGATCGCCGTCATCGGCTCCACGCTCGGCGCCTTCATGGCCGTCCTCAACATCCAGATCGTCAACGCATCGCTCGCCGACATCCAAGGCGCCATTGGCGCAGGCACCGATGATGGCGGCTGGATTTCGACCTCCTACCTGATTGCCGAGATCGTCGTCATTCCGCTGACCGGCTGGCTCGCCCGCGTCTTCTCGGTCCGTACCTACCTGCTGGCCAACGCCATCCTCTTCCTGGTCTTCTCGGTTGCCTGCGCCTTTGCCGCAAACCTGCAGCAAATGATCGTGCTGCGCGCCATCCAGGGCTTTTCAGGCGGCGTGCTGATCCCGATGGCCTTCACCATCATCATCACCATGCTGCCCAAGGCCAAGCAATCGATCGGCCTTGCCCTCTTCGCCCTATCCGCCACCTTCGCGCCAGCCATCGGTCCCACCATCGGCGGCTACCTCACTGAGAACTGGGGCTGGGAATACATCTTCTACGTCAACCTGGTTCCCGGCGCGATCATGGTCGGCATGCTGTGGTTCTCCCTGGAAAGCGCGCCGATGAACCTCGGCTTGCTCGCCAAGGGCGACTGGCCCGGCATCTTCACCATGGCGATCGGGCTTGCTTCGCTGCAAACGGTGCTCGAAGAGGGCAACAAGGACGACTGGTTCGGCTCGCCCTTCATCCTCCGCCTGTCCGTCATCGCTGCCGTTTCGCTCACCCTTTTCCTGATCATCGAGCTGAAGACCGCGCACCCCCTGCTGAACCTGCGCCTGCTGGTCCGCCGCAACTTCGGCTTCGGCATCGTCGCCAACTTCCTGATGGGTATCGCGCTTTATGGCTCGGTCTTCATCCTGCCGATCTACCTGACCCGCATCCAGGGCTATAATTCCGAGCAGATCGGCATGGTGCTCGCCTGGACCGGTATCCCGCAGCTGCTGCTGATCCCGCTTGTCCCGCGCCTGATGAAGCGCTTCGACGTCCGCATTCTGATCATCGCCGGCTTCGCCCTCTTCGCCGCCAGCAACTTCATGAATGTCTACATGACGGCAGATTATGCCAGCGATCAGCTCTTCTGGCCGAACATCGTCCGCGCCATCGGCCAGGCCCTTGCGTTTACCCCGCTGACTGCCGTTGCGACTGCGGGCATCGAAAGGGAAAATGCAGGCTCCGCCTCGTCGCTCTTCAACATGATGCGCAACCTCGGCGGCGCGGTCGGGATCGCGATGCTGCAAACCTTCCAGCAGAAACGCGAGCAGTTCCATTCGAACATCCTGACCAATTCGGTCTCGACCTTCGAGGAAGCCACCCGCACCCGCATCGCCCAGCTGACCAATTACTTCCTGAACCATGGTGTCACTGACCAGGCTGCCGCCCAGCACAAGGCTGTTGTCGCCATTGCCGGCCGTGTTCGCGAACAGGCCAATATCATGGCCTTCAGCGATACGTTCTATTTCCTCGGCGTGGCACTCGTTGCCGCGCTCGTTGCCAGCCTGTTGCTCAAGAAACCCGGCCATGTGGATGGAGGCGGCGCCCACTAGGCGTCGCCCTCCAATGAGGAGTTACGATCATGACGCCCGCCGACCTTCGCTCTGCCCGATCCCTGTCGACTGACATTGCCGAAATCGCAGACTTCAGCCCGGGGCGCGGTGCCGTCAACCCGGCCGCCATACTCGCGCTGATCGAATGGCTCTCCGGAGATGAAGCGCACGCCCTTGACGAAGCCAATTTGATCTTCGGACTTGGCCGCCGGCTTCAGGCCATCGGGCTGCCCCTCGACCGCCTCGCGCTGCATCTCCGGACCCTGCATCCGGAAATCATCGGCCGCTCCATCGCCTGGGCGCCGAACGAACCAATCCAGATCCGGGATCGCGAATACGGCGATGTTTCTCCCCTTTTTGCCAAGAGTGCGCTCTGGAAGGCGATGTCCGCCCGGCAAACAGTCATTGCCGACCGCACTGACAACGGTGATCAATGGGAGCAGCTCGACACATTCGCCGGCCGTGATCTCGTCGAACTGATGGTCGTGCCGCTCTGCAATGCCGATGGTCCGGTCAGCGCCGCATCATTCGGCACACGCCGCCGCGGCGGCTTTACACCGGCGGAGCGACAGGTGATCGAGCGGATCATGCCGTCACTGCGCAACGTCTGCGAGCTCAGAACCCTGCGCCAGGTCGAGCTCAGCCTGCTCGACACATATGTCGGGCCGATGACGGCGCAACGCATTCTCGCCGGTCGTATCCGCACTGGTGAAATCGAGACGATGGAAGCAGCGTTGATGCTCTGCGACCTGCGCCACTTCACCGAGCTGTCCAACGCCCTGCCGAGCGAGCGCGTGCTGGAATTGCTGAACGTCTATTTCGATGCCGTCGTGCCTGCGATCACCCATCGCGGCGGCGAGGTCCTGAAATTCATGGGCGACGCGGTCCTCGCCGTCTTTCCCGGCTATGATGCCGCACGGTCGGCATACGCGGCTTTCAAAGCTGCAAGGGATATTCTTGGCCGCATCGATGGCTTGCGCCTTCCCGATGCCCAGCTGCAGGCAGGTATCGCGCTCCACTATGGCGAAGTCAGCTACGGCAACATTGGTTCCGGCCGCCGCCTGGACTTCACCATCGTCGGCCCCGACGTCAATCTCGTCAGCCGAATCCAGGGCGTCTGCAGCGAAACCGGCGATCCCTTGCTGATGTCGCAAGAGGTCGCGGATTTGCTCGAGGTGGAAACCGTCTCGATCGGCTACCGCAGACTGAAAGGCTTCAAGGAGAAAGTGGAGCTGTTTGCAATCACTCCCTCTCCCTTGGAAGAGAAGGATACCTAAAGCTCAGCCCCGCGCGCATTGCGCCGGATCGCCTGGGGTGGTTGTCCGAAGGCGCGCAGGAAGGCGCGGCGCATACGCTCCCGGTCGGCAAAGCCCGTTTCTCGCGCCACCACATCGATGGGATGCCTTCCGTCTTCCATCATCAGCCGCGCTGCTTCGACCCTCAGGGTCTCGACCGCCTTTGCCGGAGATTGCCCGGTTTCTTCGCGAAAGGCACGGCTGAATTGCCGGGGGCTGAGATGGGCAACATCGGCAAGCTGCTCCACCGAAAGCGTAGTATGAAGGTTGCGTTTGGCATAGGTTAGCGCACTCTGTATCCGGTCCGACTTCGGCTCCATGTCAAGCAGCGCCGAAAATTGCGACTGGCCTCCGGCGCGGCGATGATAGACGACGAGCTTCTTTGCCACAGCCCGTGCGACATCGGCGCCCAGATCCTTTTCCACCATCGCAAGCGCCAGATCGACACCCGCTGTCATGCCGGCTGACGTCCAGACAGAACCGTCGATGATGAAGATGCGATCCTCTTCCATCTTGATCTTCGGATACCGTGCCTGCAGTTCGCGCGCCACGGACCAATGCGTTGTTGCTCTGCGTCCATCAAGCACGCCCGCCTCTGCAAGCACGAACGCGCCGGTGCAAATCGAGGCAACGCGCCGTGATCTTGTCAACGCTTCCTGCACATACCGTTGCTCGCCCGGAGTTGGCACCGCTATGCCGGGAGCCCCCGAAACAGCCAATGTATCGAAATCCGGCTCATGGAAGGCCCGGGTATCGACCGTCATGCCGATCGAACTCGTGATCGGGCCGCCGGTCTCCGAGACGTAGATGATCTCGTAGTGATCCTCCCCGATCTCAAGATTGGCGAATTCGAAGGCCGAGATTGCCGCAAGGCTCATCACCTGGAAACCGGGATAGAGCAGGAAGGCGATGCGTTGCATGACCGAAATCTCCCTATGTCCTAAAAGGTGGTATATATGACATTTGGGACGCAAACAAGCAGCGCTATAACCCTCCTCAAGCGAACGGCATGACGCCGCGCCACCGAAAAGGAGAGAAACAATGACCACGCAATCCAAAGGCACTGCCCTCATCACCGGCGCTTCGACAGGCATTGGCGCTGTCTATGCCCACCGTCTTGCCAAGCGCGGCTATGACCTGATCCTCGTCGCCCGCAATCGCGATCGCCTTCGGGATATGGCCTCTCGCCTGACTGCCGAAACCGGCCGGACCATCGAAGCCATCGCTGCCGACCTCAACGACAAGGCTGATCTTGCCCGCGTCGAGGAGGTTCTGCGCAGCGACGCCAGCATCACTTTGCTGGTCAACAATGCCGGCGTCGGCGGGACGGCACCGCTCCTCGGCTCTGATATCGACAAGATGGAGCAGATGATCAATCTCAACGTCGTGGCCCTGACCCGGCTCACCTACGCTGTCGTGCCTGGCCTCGTCGCCCGTGGCGGCGGCGCCATCATCAATATCGCCTCGATCGTCGCCGTTGCTCCCGAAATACTGAACGGGGTCTATGGCGGTTCCAAGGCCTTCGTTCTCGCCTTCAGCCAGTCGCTGAAGCATGAACTTGCCGACAAGAACATCAATATCCAGGCCGTTATGCCCGGCGCGACCGCCACCGATTTCTGGGGCATCGCCGGTACGCCGGTCGAGCATCTGCCAACCGAAATCGTCATGTCGGCCGAGGACATGGTGGATGCCGCCTTGGCGGGCTTCGATCAGGGCGAACTCGCAACCATTCCGGCCTTGCCGGACTATGCGCAATGGCAGGCCTATGAAAGCGCCCGTCAGGCGATGATGCCGAACCTTTCGCGCACCAAGCCGGCCGATCGCTATCATGTCGGTCCGGCCGCCTGAATAAAATAAGCTTATATTACAAACAATTCGGCGCCCGCAAATGCGGGCGCCTTCGCATTTGCGATATACCCAGTATTGCCCCTCAAAATCCGGAGTAGATAAGCCTGCTCTACATGATGGATTGCAGATTTCGATCGCAATTTGACTAAAACCGACACTAACCCACATTGACGTCTGGTAGCTGTTATAAAAAGTTGGTAGCCGTCGAAAAATCGGAGAGTGGCTGACGAGATAGTATTCGAGGGGGCGCCATCGAAGCGTGATCGGCGATCCATTGTGGGCAGGATGTGGGGCTTGCGACGATGCGTGGAATTCGACCCGACAACTATTTCCGCTTGAGCACACCTGCGTGTGCATTGAAAACCGCTTTGCTGAAAAGCGGGGTCAATCTGCACGCAAACGACTTGGAATGTCCCGGGCCGGATGGAGATCCGGAAAGAAGCCGCGAAATCGGTGTCATGCTGGGATTGCAACGCCAGGACCCGCCGATGGAGCGGGTGAGGATGATAGAGCGTTTCGTGCCCGTCATACCCTTTCCCCACGGCATGATCAGCCTTTTAATGTTGATGTTGGACGAAACCAAATATCCGAATGATGCAGGAGAGGATGCGCACCTCTATTTGCCGCGGCAGGCATTTGACGAGATCACCGACAAGCTGGGTGTCGATCGTATCACGGCACCGGCTCTCGGACCGGGTTCGGCAACCGGCGACACGGTAGTAGAAAATCTTCTGTCTTGCCTGATACCTGTCGTTGGAAAGCCCGACCGGATGAATTCCAGGTTTCTCGACTATATCGGCAAGGCCTTCAATACGCACCTGGTCCAGCGCTATGGCGGGATCAGCATTTCCCCGCTGGCGATCGTTGGCGGTCTTACGCCGTGGCAGCTGCGCCGCGCTCGCGACACGATCGATGCGCGGCTTGATCAGGAGGTTTCCCTGGCGCAGCTTGCCAGCGACTGCGGGCTTTCCACCAGCCACTTCGCCCGCGCCTTTGCCCGCAGCACCGGCACCCCGCCTCATCGCTGGCTCATGCAACGCCGGGTCGACCGGGCTAAGGAACTGATGCTGACCGGCGCGCCGCTGGCGGAAATCGCCGTGATGTGCGGCTTTTCCGACCAGAGCCATCTTACCCGCGTCTTTTCGCAGACCACGGGCATGACACCCGGCCGGTGGCGCGAAACGCAGATCACGCAAACGCCGCGGATCGCTGTAGCCCTCGGGCAGGAAGCCGATCCGTGCTGACCAGCGGACATGGCGTTCTTCTTCAGCGACGATACAGTGTCAAAAATCCCCCGACGCTGATCTCGCATGTATCAGGCAGCAACCCCATCACCATCTCTCGACTGCTCGTGGATTCCCCGCAACTGACGTTGAAAGCCGTGCCGGGAGAAGCCGCCTACGCCCTGCCACTCAATCATCTCGACTATTCCACTTTCAACGTGCGCATAGATTCAGCGCGCACGCCGCAGCGCCACACGATCGGCAAGGGCACGATCTGCCTCTGGGATCTGACCGTGCCGCCTGCAGCCTTCTTCGAGAACGGCTTCAACGCAACGCGCCTCTATCTGCCCTTCACTGCGCTGAAGCAGTTCGCAGAGGGCGTCGGCGCGCGCCACATGTGGTTGAGGATGGACCCTGGAACCGACGATCCGATCGTCCGGCACCTGCTCGATTGCCTCGCGCCGGCCTTCGACGGGACGGAACATGCCAGCGCGCTCTTTGTCGATTACATAACGCTCGCCCTGCAGACGCACCTGCTGCAACACTATGGCAGCGGCATTACATTCTCTTCGAAACGGGGCGGTCTCGCGGCTTGGCAGCTGCGCCGGGCACAGGAAGCCATGGCGGCAAATCTGCGCGACGGCCTATCGATCGATGATCTGGCCCGCGATTGTGGTCTCTCGAACAGCCATTTCGCCCGCGCCTTCCGCCAATCGACAGGCAAGCCGCCGCATCGCTGGTTCACCGAACGCCGGATCGATGCTGCGAAAGAACTCCTGCTGAAATCGACGCTGACGATCCCCGAGATTGCCTCCGCCAGCGGATTTGCCAGCCAGAGCCACATGACGCGCACCTTCACCCGGTTTGTCGGAACAAGCCCCGCAGCCTGGCGAAGAGAACGCATGGGTAGCGCGCCCTTCGGACGTCACGAATAACCGGGAAAGCCCTCTTACAACAAAAAAGCGGGCGGCCGTGAGGCCACCCGCGTCACCGGACATTGCTGTCGGTTCAGAGGATTACTTGCGAACGCCGTCCAGAAGATGCGGCAGGCTTTCCAGGCCTTCGCCGGCAAGTTCAGGCGGCAGCAGTTCTGCCGGCAGGTCCTGATAGGACACCGGACGCAGGAAGCGGCGGATGGCGAGCGTGCCGACCGACGTCGTGCGGCTGTCCGACGTTGCCGGGAACGGGCCGCCATGCACCATGGCATGGCTGACTTCCACACCCGTCGGCCAGCCATTGGCAAGGATGCGGCCGACCTTGCGTTCCAGCACCGGAATGAGCTTGCGCGTATCGGCATAGTCGCCTGCATCGATATGCAGCGTCGCCGTCAGCTGGCCTTCCAGCTTCTCGGCAACCGCAATCATCTGGTCGACATCCTTGCAGCGCACCAGCAGGCTGCTGGCGCCGAAGACTTCGTTTCCGAGCTTCTCATCTGCGAGGAAGTGCGAAGCATCGGTCTCGAAGAAGATGGCGGGGCTGCGGTTGACGCCTTCAGCCGGCAGACCTTTGCCCAGCGTCTTGACGGCTTCATGGCCGGCAAGTGCTGCAACACCCTTGTCATAGGCAGCATGAATGCCCGGCGTCAGCATCGGAGCCGGCGCGCTTTCGGCAATCGTGCCGGTGGCGCTGGCAACGAAGCGATCGAGATCGGGACCGTCGACCGCAAACATCAGGCCAGGATTGGTGCAGAACTGGCCGGCACCCATGGTCAGCGAGCCGACAAAGGCCTTGCCGAGCGCTTCGGCGCGGGCAGCAAGGGCAGCCGGCATCAGGTAGACCGGGTTGATGCTGCTCATCTCGGCATAGACCGGGATCGGTTCCGGCCGGGCTGCTGCGATAGCAGCAAGCGCCATGCCGCCGCCGCGCGAGCCGGTGAAGCCGACCGCCTTGATATTGTGATCGCGTACCAGAGCAGCACCCGTCTCATTGGCGCCGTTGAGCAGCGAGAACGTGCCCTCCGGAAGGCCGCAGGCGACGACGGCAGCGCGGATGGCGCGGCCGACGAGTTCACCCGTACCGGGATGAGCGAGATGGCCCTTGACGACGACGGGGCAACCGGCGGCAAGCGCCGAAGCCGTGTCGCCACCGGCAACCGAGAAGGCGAGCGGGAAATTGCTGGCGCCGAAGACGGCAACCGGCCCGAGCGGGATCTGGCGAAGGCGCAGGTCCGCCCGCGGCAGCGGCTTGCGTTCCGGGAGTGCCGGATCGACGCGAAGATCGAGCCATTCGCCGGCGCGAACAACCTGGGCGAAAAGACGCAGCTGACCGACGGTGCGGGCACGTTCGCCTTCGAGACGTGCTACCGGCAGGCCGGTTTCTTCATTGCCGCGCTGGATCAGCGCATCGCCGATCTCCATGATATTGTTGGCAATCGTCTCCAGGAACGTTGCCCGTGCCTCGAGGCTGATGGAGCGATACGTATCGAAAGCCTGGCCGGCGAGCGCACAGGCGCGGGCGACATCGGCCTCGGTTGCAATGGCAAAGGAGGGTTCGAGATTGGCACCCGTGGAAGGATTGATGGCGCGGCCGGAGCGATTGTCGCCGGAAGAATCAGCGCCGATCAGCAAGTCGCCGTTAATCGCAAAAGACTGTGTCATGGATATTCCCTGATTGTAGCAAGGGGCGAGCAATGCACCCTTCAAAACGAGATAGCAAGCCGAGATGACAGATATGAGATAATAAAGATGATAGTCATCATCTAAAAAATCAAGCTCGGCTGCCGGGTATTTGCGATACGGCACGGATGCCCCGAAATCCACCTTCGACGCTCGACATTGGAGGACAATTGCGCGACCATGCCACCAACCGCGTGATTGAAGCATCACTTACAAGCCAAGGTAAGAGGAGCGCCACGATGGCGACAAAGGATTCCATGTCGATGGAAAAATCAGCTCAGAAAGCCGGGAAGCCCGCAGCCGAAAAGCCGAAGAAGGAACAGGACGACCTTCTGGAAGAGGCGCTCGAAGAAACCTTTCCGGCAAGCGACCCCATGTCCTCCATGCATTTCACGTCGTCGAAAGACAAGAAGAAGAGCTGACGGTTTAGTCTGGCCAACGGAGCGGATGATGAGGTCGGGATGAAAAGTCACATCTGGATCAAACGTATCTACGATCCGGTTGACCCGTCCGACGGACAACGCATCCTGGTCGATCGGCTATGGCCGCGCGGGGTGAGCAAGGACAAGGCGGCGCTGACCCTGTGGCTGAAGGAAATCGCGCCCAGCACCGAGTTGCGCAAGTGGTACGGACACCTTCCAGAGCGCGAGCAGGAATTTCGTCGACGTTATAAAGCCGAACTGGACGCCAACCCTGACGTCGTTCACCAGTTGCGGATATTGCGGCGGCAGGTCCGGTAACTCTGCTCTACTCCACCCATGATACCGCCAGAAACCACGCCATCGTCCTCGCAGACTATCTGCAGGCAACCGACCACAGTTCTTGACGGCCTACTCCAACGATTACTCGGCTAAGCTTCCCTCGCGATGGGTTTTGAAGAGGCATCCTCTTGTCTCGGACAACTATCCGAGCGGATAGGAGACATTTGTTCCCGGTGCGCAGTATTTTAGCGCGGCGGCTTCACGCTTCTGAGCCCCTTGCCGGGGATGGAATTGAGGTCGACTTCATGCCAGTGTACCCGCCGTTCGACGGGGATCGCCCATGTCAGCTACAGGAAACGACCGACGTTGCCGTCTTCATTGCTAAAGATCTTTGCAGATCCTATTGCTCAGTTCTGCGTGCTGATCGTCGCGGGGACGCTGATCAGCCGCCTCATGCTTCGCCGCCGCCAGGCCGGGCGACTCATCGGGCAGACGGCCTTTTTCATCGCGCTCTCTGTGCTCCTGCTTTACAACGGCATCATTCCCTACGAGCCGAGCCCGGTCGAGGCGGATATAGCGCGAAAGATTTTCGTTGGTTTCGCCAAGATCGTATGGTGGGTCAATGGCGCCTGGGTTCTCGTCGCCTTCGTGCGCATTTTCCTAATCCTTGAGCGCAAACCGCGCGAAGGCCGCCTTGTCCAGGATCTGGTCGTCGGAATTATCTATCTCGGCGCCACTCTCTCGATCGTCTCGAACGTCTTCAGCGTACCAATCGGAACGCTGATCGCGACATCAGGTGTCTTCGCCATCATCCTCGGTCTGGCGCTGCAGAGCACTCTGAACGACGTCTTCTCAGGTATCGCCCTCAATCTTAACCGCCCCTATACGGTCGGCGACTGGGTGGTGCTCGACGATGATATCCAGGGCCGCATTGTGGAGACCAACTGGCGCTCGACGCATCTTCTGAACGGCACGAACGATCTCGTGGTCATTCCCAACAGTGCGCTGGCCAAGGCACGGCTGACAAATCTCAGCAGTCCCGATGAGAGTCACGGGCTGATGATCAGCGTGAGGATCGTGCCAACCGTGGTCCCTCGCGTCATCACCGATTTGATGCGCAATGTGCTTTTGAGCAGCAACTCCATTCTCAAATTTCCCGAGCCGACGGTCATGATCGACTCGATCGACGGGCAGGCGATCCATCTGACCCTTTCATGCCGCATCAAGGACATTTCCATGACCACGGCGGCGAAGAACGAGATATACGATCTCATTTATCGCCACACGAAATCATCCAGCCTCAGACTCGCCGACCCCGTCGGCTCGGTCAGCGCAATAAGTCAGGAACAACAAGCAGATGGAAGCGTGGCACAACACCCGGGCACGCCATGGCGGCTGCTTAGCAACGTCCCGCTCTTCTCGTCACTCACAGAAGACGAAAAGGAAACGCTGGCAAACAACATGACGCGTCGGACCTTCCATAAGGACAGCGTCATTGCGGAGCAGGAGGATCGGCTGAAATCCTTGATGATCGTGCGCACAGGCGTGGTCATCGTCAGCCGCCGCGAAGGTGTCCGCCAGATCGAACTGGGACGTCTCGCCCCAGGCGACTATTTCGGCGAAGGCGGCGTTCTGATGGGGGCAGGAGAGGTCGGCACGTTGCGAGCGCTGACCTTCGTCGTCATCTACGAGATCAGCGAAGCCTGCCTGGCGCCGCTCATTCGGGATCGGCCTTCAATTGCCGAGGAACTGGGATTGATCATGTCCCGTCGCATCGACGCCGAACGGCATCTGTTTGCCGACAGCGACATACTGACCAACGGTGCACATCCCGGCTCGCTCACGTCGCGCATCCGCCATCTCTTCCAGCTTCAGCACGATTGATTGGAGCGGCGCTCACTCCGATTGAGGCGGAGGAGATGCGGCATTCGAAGTGTAAAAAGCCTTCACATCATCCGAAAATGCGGCGCGCGAACTCGGCCGCGTGTAGAACATGTGGCCGCCGCGATAAAGCTTCAGCTCGACACGACCGGCAGCCTCCGGCGGCAGGTGATCGAGCACGTATCTGTTGATACCGAAGGGGATGACCAGATCGCTGTAGCCCTGCGCCACCAGCAGCCGGAACGAGGGAACGAGCGCAAGCTGCTGCCTGATGTCGTCGGTCCCGCTCGCCTCGGAGCGACCGCCCCCGCCGCGACCTCCCCAGTTCCAATGTCCGTTCACGTCGCTGGAAAGCAGCGTGTAGGTCATTGCGGTCTTGAAGCCGAGTTCGTCATGCGCATAGCTCGCAAAGGCCCCGCCATAGGCCCGCACGAAACCATCAAGGATCGGATCGTCACCCCGATCGGACGCACTTTCCGGATAGGGGTCCGGCGCGATGAAAGAGGCGTCATAGGGGCTGACGACCTTGCCGCCGCCATCTGCCGAGTTCTTGACATAGGCATTGCCGATAAAACCTCGGCCCTTTCCGACAACATCGACCGGAATGCCCGTCAGTTCTGATACCCTGCCATAGAAGGCTTCTGCCGCGTCGCCCGTCGGCGGGGCGCCGGCAAGCGTCGTCAGATAGTCGCCGAGCGCGAATTTTTCCGCATCCTGGACGGCCTCTTCGCTGAAGGCATTGCGACGCTCGAGATCGGCAGCCACAAGCGACGGCAGTTGCAGCGCCGCGCCAAGCGCGAACCGGTCACCACCGAAGACCAGCGATCCCTCGATCAGCGGCGACAGCATGACAATGCCGGAAACAAGGATGCCCTGCTGTTCGCGCAAGGACGACGCGACCTTCGCCGAACGGAGGCCGCCATAGCTTTCGCCGAGGATATATTTCGGCGACGAGGCCCTTCCATTGTTGGCGACATAGAGCGCGATGGCCTTGGCAAGACTGTCGGCGTCGGCGCGCACGCTATAGAAATTGGAAGCATCGTCCGGCTTGATCGTGCGGCTCCAGCCGGTACCGATAGGATCGATCAGGACGAGGTCGGTGAATTGCAGCCAGCTATCCGGGTTGTCGACCAACTTTGCCTGCGCGCCATCCCGCCCGCTCGGCCCGAAATCGAGTACACGCGGGCCGACGAGGCCGAGATTGAGGAAGGCCGAGGCCGCACCGGGACCACCGTTGAAGACGAAGGTCACCGGCCTGTCGGGACTGCGGTCCTTCGCAACATAGGCTGTGTAGAAGATTGCCGCCGTTTTTTCCCCGTCCTGCCCGTAGAGGTCGAGCGTGCCGGCAGTCGCCGTATAGGGAATGGTCTTGTCGCCGATGTTGAGCACATGATCGCTGACGGCATCCGGCGGCAGCAGGGACAGAACGCCGCTATTGCCCGATGCTCCTCCACCCCTCCCCTGGCCCGATTGCTGGGCGATTGCCGGCGCTGAGACGGCGACAACGGAAAGAACGATCGTCAAGGCCTTGGCGAAGCTACGAAGAAACACAGGCACATCCTCCATCGGCCCCGGTCCGGGACCATGATTGCGCGATAGTAAGCGCAACCACCATAGTGAGAGAATTCAACAGATATTGATCGAGCGGATCAGGAGAGCGGCTGCATGCCTTCGATGACAGTCGGAATGAGTTCCGAGACGGTCGGATGGATATGGACAGCGCGCTTCAGCGTGTCTGTCGTCGCCTTCGCATAGATGGCGTCGATGAGCGCATGGACGGCCTCGTCGCCGCCGGTTCCCAATAGAGAAGCGCCGAGGATCTCCCCGGTCTCGGCATCCGCCAGGATCTTCATGAAGCCCAGCGTTTCGCCCTTTTCCACGGCGCGGCCAACCTTGGTCATCGGCCGGGTGCCGATGAGCGCCTTTCGCCCGGACCGCCGCACCTCCGCTTCCGTCATACCCACCCGGCCGAGCGGCGGGTCGATATAGAGCGCATAGGCCGGATGGCGGTCGCTGATCCGCCGGTCCCCGCCATCGATCAGATTGGCAGCAGCGATTTCGAAATCATTGTATGAGGTGTGGGTGAACGCGCCCCTGCCATTGCAATCGCCGAGCGCCCAGATGCCGGGCACGTTCGTCTGCAATTTGTCGTCGACCTTGATGTATCCGCGCTCATCGGTCTCGACGCCGGCCTTGTCCAGGCCGAGATCGTCGGTATTGGGCCGCCGGCCCACCGCGAGAAGCACATGCGAGCCGACGACCGAGGCGTTTCCCTCACCGCCGATCAGCACGGCTATGTCTTCGCCACGCCGCTCGAAGCCGATACAGCCGGCACCGACGTGAATATCGATATCCTCCCGCTGCAGGATATCACGCACCGCCTCGGAGACGTCACTATCCTCTTTCGAGATAAGCCGGGCGTTTCGTTCGACAACAGTCACCTTCGCGCCGAAGCGACGGAACATCTGGCCGAATTCCAGGCCGATATAGCTGCCGCCGATCACCACGAGATGCTGCGGAATGGTATCGAGAGCGAGGATCGAGCTGTTCGTGAGATAGGGAACATCCTCGATCCCAGGCATGTCAGGGATAGTGGCGCGGCCGCCGACATTCAGAAAGATCTGATCCGCCGTCAGCCTCTGCCCGTCGACCTCGATTTCGTGAGGGGAAACAAAGGATGCATGGCCAAATATGACCGTGCAATTCTTCATCCCTTCGAACCAGCTTTCAAGACCGTGGCGCGCATCGAGGGTGACCTTGTCCTTGCGCGCCTTGACCTTCTTCATGTCGATGCCGATATCGCCGCTGATCGTCACGCCGTAGTCCGAGGCGCGCCGGGCGAGATGGGCGGCATAAGCGCTGGCAACCATGGTCTTCGTCGGCATGCAGCCGACGTTGACACAGGTTCCACCCAGGAATTTTCGTTCGATGAGCGCAACCGTCTTGCCGGCAGCGGCAAGACGGGCAGCCAGAAAAGGACCTGCCTGCCCCGCCCCGATAACGATCGCATCGAATTTGCTGCTCATCCGCGAGCCCCCTTGATGGCCGGCATCAAATCGCGGATGCCGGCGTTGGTCTCAAAGGCCGGTTCAGGACTTGCGTGTTGCCTCGAAGAGGAACCATGCCCGACGCTCTGCAAGATCGGTCCAGGTATCGACGATCCCGCTGGTCGCATTGTCCTTGGCTTCGTCGGCCAGTTCCTTGACCTTACGAAATCCTTCGACGAGATGCAGATTGTCCTCGCGCAATTCCGCGAGCATCGCTTCCGGCGCGACAAACTCCGCGTCATTGTCGCGAATGCTCTGGCGGCGGGAAATATCTTTGATCGAGCGCAGCGTGGTGCTGCCGATCTTGCGGACGCGTTCTGCGATATCGTCCGTCGTGCCAAGGATTTCGGCGCCCTGGTCGTCCAGCATCAGATGATAGTCACGGAAATGCGGTCCGGAGATATGCCAGTGAAAATTCTTGGTCTTGAGGTAAAGGGCAAAGCTGTCCGCGAGAACGGCGTTGAGGGCATCGGCCACTTTCGACCGATCATTGCGACGCAGATCCGTCGGCGTGGCCAAATCCGGGGCGGGCGAATTGTCTTTGCTCATGTCCATCCATCCTTATCCAAGGACCGCTGATGCGGCCGTTTCCAAAACGTTCAAAATCACAAAACGATGTCCCGAGGATGAAAGCTTGGAGGAACTTGCTGTTCCTGCCGAATCCTTGGGTGAACCCCAAATGCATATAGGCGCAGTCTTGTGCCCGGCCAGCTTGTCGGACACGATTCTGAAGGTCTTCGGACGTTGCGAAGAGAAATTTTATGACAGCGTCCAATCCCGGTTACTGCGAAATCTGATCGGCTGCGTCGAAAACACGAGCGGAATAGACAAGTGCGGCACCCGCATTCACCGAAATCGCAACGCCCAGTGCTTCGGCAATCTCTTCGCGCGTCGCGCCGTTCTTCAGGGCTTCGGTCGTATGGACGACGATACAACCGTCACAGCGCAAAGATACGGCGACACCGAGCGCGATCAGCTCGCGCTGCTTCGGATCGAGATGGTTCGTCTTCTGCCCGGCAGACGACAGTGCCTGGTAGCCCTTGACGGTGTCAGGTGCGACTTTGGCGATTTCGCCGATGCGGCCGAAAAGCTGTGTGCGGTATTCCTTCCAGTTCAACATGACTTTCTCCTTTGCTACCCGGCGCGGCGTGATTGCCGCTGCTGTTGAAAAGGAATATGACCGTCATCGATGATTTTTTGAATGCTCTAAAACCTCGAATAATAGCGCGATCGTCTCATGGATATCTTAAGCCGCCTCATTGATCTGTCGCGTCTGCAGCCGGCACTGGACATCAGGTGCCAGCTGCAGGGCGCCTTTGTCATCGGTCACGAACAGGCGGAGAAGGGTACGCTGCCCTTTCATCTCGTTCTCGGGGGAGACTGCCTGATCCGTACGGGGAAAGGCCTTGAGGTCCGGATGCGATCCGGCGATTTTCTGCTGTTTCCGCGTGGAGAGGCCCACGCGATTGTCGGGACCCATCCGAAGGCTCAGACCCTGCCCCTCAAAGTGACGCAGGAGGGAATGCTGCCGCTGCGCACGAACGGCGAAGGCGAGCCGGACGTGGACCTGATATGCGGCCATTTCAACCATGCCTGGGGCTCGTCGACGCTGCTGCTCGACACCTTGCCCGATGTCTTCCATGTTTCCCTGATCGAGGAGCAGTCAGAAGAGACGCTAAGGACGCTCGTCGGATTGCTTCGCCAGGAGGCCATGGTCGAGCAACCCGGCGCGTTGGCGATCGTGACGGCGATGTGCCTTGCACTTTTCACCATGGCGCTTCGCGCCAGCGGCGCATCTCCCTTGGAGGCACCCGGCTTGCTGGCGCTATTGGCAAACCAGCGGCTTGTGAGATCGATCAAATCGGTGATCGCATCGCCCGCGCATCCATGGACGCTGAGCGAGCTTGCCGGAATTGCCGCCATGTCGCGTGCGACCTATGCCCGCCAGTTCCAGGAATGCGCCGGAATGACCGTTGGCGCCTTCTTGACCGATCTGCGCATGAGCCTTGCGAGCAGTCTCCTGCTGCAAAGCCAGCGCACGACGGCCGATATCGCAGCCGAGGTCGGCTATCAATCCGAAGCCGCCTTCGGCAAGGCCTTCAAGGCAAGCAAGGGCGTGACGCCGGGGCGCTTCAGGCAGCAAGCCCAGTAGACTCAAACGTTGGTGATCGGACCTCTTATGTCGCCGTCCGCATCTGCTGCTTGATATCGTCGGCGAGCGGATGCAACGTCTCGGCCGGCATCGGGCCGACGAGGCTGTAACCCATTCCGTCGGCCGCCCAGGTCCAACCGGGCATGTTTCCTTCCGAATTCACGGTCATCGGCATGTTCTGATCGGCAACCATTGGCCTTGTCAGCATGACGAGGCGCGTCCCACGATCATTGTCGTACATCAGCATCAGCCCAGCGCCAGCCGAAGTGGAGAGGATGCGCCCGCCCATCAACCGATAGCCCGACTTGGAAAGATCGGGCAGCACTGGCTTGTGTCCCAGGCGTTGCGTCGCCCAATCGACAAGTTCCGGCATGTCGTCTGCCCGCAATTCGACCGGCCTCATTTGATCGGAAGCATAGACGCTATAGCTATTGGAGGCCTCGTGAGCGAGCATGCCCATGCCCTGCCCTGCGGGCTGGTAAGCGCCACGCATGAACCAGCCCCCGGATCCGCCGGCGACCAGCAATACGGTGGCGGCGGCGGCCATGCCCCAGGCCGGAAGCCGGCGCGATCGCCGGCCGCCAATCATATGGGCGAGATTGAGATGGGTCGGCACCGGCTCATCGACGATCGGATCGAATATGGCGCGAAGGTTCAGGCGCTGATCGGCATAGCTTTTGACTCGCGCCGAAACATCGGGATGCGCCTCGATATAGGTCGCGATCTCAGCCTTCCGGGCATCGTCAAGCGCGCCGTCGACAAAAGCCTGCAGATCGTCCTCGGTGATCGGTCTCACACTCATTTCACTCTCCGCAGATGCGCTCCGGACGTTTGCGCCGCCCCTGCGGCGCCTTCCAATATCAAACGAAGCCGCTCCCGGGCTCGCGACAGTCTCGACATCACGGTTCCGATCGGGATGGCCAGCACCTCGGCCACTTCCGCATAGGACAGATCCTCGACGGAAACCAGCAGCAACACGCTGCGTTGGTCCTCCGGCAATTGATCGAGCGCATGAAGAATATCCTTACGCAGAAGTGCATCCTCCTGCGTCGCCCTGACCGCGAAGGATGCCTCGTCGACCGTATCGAACGGCAGGTGTTCGCCGCGCCTGGTCTTCTGCCGCAAGCGGTTGATGGCAAGGTTGTGGAGAATGGCGAAGACCCAGGTGCGCGGATCATCGTTGCGGCGGCGATGCCAATGGCTCACGACCCGTTCCAGACAATCCTGGACGAGATCGTCCGCGGCAACAGTGTCTTTCATCAATCCGCGGGCATACCGTCGCAAGGCTGGAATCAGCGGTTCGACTAGCTGCAGAATGTCGCTCATGGCGTATTCGCCTCCCCGAGCTTCGGCCCGCCATTCCTTATCATGAATGGCAGGCCGAGCGGATACTACTTTGCCTCCACCTGTACGATATCGCCCGGTCCCTTGTCTCCGCCCTCAGCGACGACGAGATAGCGCCGTTCGGCCTTGACGTTGCTCTGGACGATCTGGCGGATCGGGCCGACGGCATTGACGATGGCCGAACCAGCCGGATTGGTCATGAAGGAGGAGAGTGGCTCCAGCGTGCCGCTACCGTCCGCATGGGTGGAAAGCGCCAGAACATATGGCATCTTGGGCTCAAGACCGGTGACGGAAGCCTGCAGGACCTGCGTGAGCCCCTGGTCGAACAGCGTAACGCTTGTCGGAACCTTGGCATCCTTCTGTTTTACCGAGACGAGCTGGAGATGCGCGGCCTGGCTGGAGACGCCGAGAGGCTGCAGGTTCTGCATGCCGTCGCCTTCCGGCACGGCGTCAGGAACATAGGCGACGGCCTGCGGCGCCTGGCCGATCGGGATATTGGCGATCACCTTGTTGGTCAGCGTATCGATCACGGCGAAGGCATCTGCATTCTCAAGCCCGACATAGACGCGCGTACCGTCGCCTGATGGCCAGACGCCATGCGGCAGATTGCCGACGGGGATGGTCGCGACCTGCTCGAACGTATCGGTGCGGAAGACCTTGATCTCGTTCAGCCCGCCAACCGTGATATAGGCAAACGTGCCGTTGGCATTGTGCACGAGGTTGACGTGATTGGTGATCGGCCCGGTATCGAGCGTCTTGATGAGATCGAAGGGCGCCTGCGCATTGAAGACCTGCGCCTTGCCCGTATCCTTCAAGGTGAACCAGACCTGCTTGCCATCGGGAGAGGCGGCGATGTTCGGGCAGAAAGGGCTGTCCTGCTTCACATGCCCGACGATCTGGTGATCGGCGACCGAGACGACGACGGTATCGGGATTGAAGGACGAGCAGATGTAACCGTATTTGCCGTCAGGCGAAAAGATCTGCATTCCCGGTCCGGCAGGCACCTTGATTTGCTGCTTTTCCTCAAACGTATGCGCGTCGATGACGGAGATATAGTCCTCGCCGCGCACCGTCACCCAGACCTCGTTGCCATCGGGCGTATAGAAAGCCTCGTGGGGCGAGCGGCCGACATAGGTCGTGTGCTTGACGGCATTGGTTGCGGTATCGATGAAGGTGACGGAATTGGAGCCGATCGACACGACGGCGAGCGTCTTGTGGTCAGGCGAGAAGCCCATGCCATGAACGAGCACCTGGCCCTTGTAGAGCGGGCTCAGATTACCCGGCTGCGGATCACCGAGACGGATAACGCCTAGAATCTTGTTGTCGACGGGATCGCTGACGGAAACGGTGTTGGAAAACTGCTCGGCCGCATAGACACGATCCCTATGGCTGACGGGAATATCCGGATCGGCAGCAGCGCCCGGCGCCTGTCCGGCAAATGCGGCGATCGGCGCCAGCATCGTGCCTGCAAGAAAGCTGAGGGTCAGAAGGGTACGCTTCATCATCGGGTCCTTTTTACTTGCCCATTTTCATATTCGGATCCATGCCCTGCATGGCGGACATCCCGACACCTGTCGAAGCCGGAGATTGCGGAGCGACCTGCGTCGGCGCAGGCGTGGACGGCGGCAGCGGATCGCCAAGCGCCAACCGCATGGCAGCGATTTCCTGCTGCTGGTCGACGATGATTTCCTGGGCGATGCGCTTCAACTGCTCGTTCTTGCCGTAGCGCAGATAGGCCTGGGCCATGTCGATCGCGCCCTGGTGGTGCGGGATCATCATCTCGACGAAATCGCGGTCGACATCGCCGGTTGGCTTGGCCGCCATGCCGTCCATCATCGTCGTCATCGCCGCATCGTTCTCGCTGAGATAGGGCTGCTCGGCCTGTAGCGCCGACTGGTCAACCGGCGCTGCCGTCTGCTGGGCAAAGGAGGGTGTTGCTCCTGCAAAAGATGTGAGGAGAAGTGCGGCGAGGAGATGTCTCCCGCCGTTTGATCGTCTAACCATGCCGAACTCCATGAAGTTTGGTTTCAGCTAGGTAGACAGCGCAGCCGGCGAATTATTCCGCGCGCCAATCGTTTTTATGACGGGGCCGATCCATGGACTGGATTGCGCTGGTCGTGCAGCATGGTGGATTATGTCGTAGACAGGCTCTGGTCACAGACTTCCTATCCTTAAAATCCGTTCTCAATTCCAATCGGGGTCGCATGCAATGGCAGAGTTTCCGCAAAAGGCGAAGGTAGTCATCATCGGGTTGGGCGGGATCGTCGGCGCCTCCATTGCCCACCATCTCATCGAACGCGGATGGGACGATATCGTCGGCATCGACAAATCTGGCATTCCGACCGACATCGGCTCGACGGCCCATGCCTCCGATTTCTGCTACACGACCAGCCACGACTATCTCTCGGTCTGGACGACGCAATATTCGATCGATTTCTACGAGAAGATGGGCCACTACGCCCGTATCGGCGGTCTCGAAGTGGCGCGATCAGGCGACGACACCTGGATGGAAGAGATCAAGCGCAAGGTGACCTCGGCCAAGGCCTTCGGCACGCGCGCTCATCTCGTCACTTCGGCTGAGATCAAAAAGATGTTCCCGCTGATCGAGGAAGATCAGGTCATGGGCGGCATGTTCGATCCCGATGCCGGCCTCGTCATCCCGCGCTCACAGACGGTTGCCGGCAAGCTGGTCGATGCCGCCGAAAAGTCCGGCAAGCTGCAGATGTTCGGCAATACGCCGGCGCAGTCGCTGATCGTCGAGAACGGCCGCATCAAGGGCGTCGTCACCCATCGCGGCACCATCATGGCCGACCATGTCGTCGTTTGCGCCGGCATCTGGGGTCGCCTGATCGCCGAGATGGTCGGCGAGGACCTGCCGGTCATGCCGGTCGATCACCCCCTGACCTTCTTCGGCCCCTACAACGAGTTCGAAGGGACAGGCAAGGAGATCGGCTTCCCGCTGCTGCGCGACCAGGGCAACTCCGCCTATATGCGCGACACCGGCGACCCGAAGACAACAGAAGGCGGCCAGATCGAGTGGGGCTATTACGAAACCACCAATCCACGCCTCTGCCATCCGCGCGACATTCTCGAAAAGCACGAGGCGCGCCTCTCGCCCTCGCAGCGCGATCTCGACATGGAGCAGATCATCGAGCCGCTCGAGCGCGCCATGGAGTTGACCCCGATCCTGGGCGAACTCGGCTATAACGAAGGCCATTCCTTCAACGGTCTGCTGCAGGTGTCGGCCGCCGGCGGCCCGTCCTGCGGCGAGAGCCAGAAGGTTCGCGGCCTCTGGTACTGCGTAGCGATCTGGGTCAAGGACGGGCCGGGCTACGGCAAGCTGATCGCCGACTGGATGACCGACGGTCGCACCGAGATCGACCACAATTCGATCGACTATTCACGCTTCTACCCGCACCAACTGGAAGAGAAGTTCATCGAAGGCCGCACCTTCGAAGCGGCGCAGAAGATCTACTTCCCGGCCGTGCACACACGCGAGCCCTATGCGACGGGCCGTAACGTCAAGCGCTCGCCCTTCTACGAACGCGAGAAGGAACTCGGCGGCCATTTCATGGAACTCGGCGGCTGGGAGCGTGCGCATGGCTACAAGGCCAACGAGCACCTGCTGGAGAAATACGGCAATCGCGTCCCGGTTCGCGAGAGCGAATGGGACAACCGCCATTTCTGGCGCGTCTCGAACGCCGAACATCTTGCCATGAGCGAGGATTGCGGCATCGTCAATCTCAGCCATTTCCATATGGTCGACATCGAAGGGCCGGACCATGTCGAGCTGCTGGAATGGCTCTGCGCCGCCAAGATCGGCGGTGATGCCAACATCGGCAAGGGCATCTACACGCACTTCCTCGACGACGAGGGCATGGTCCGCGCCGACTTCACCGTCTTCCGCATGGCCGACCACTGCCGCCTCGTCAACGGCGCCGATGCCGGCCCGCGCGACTTCCACTACATGAAGCGTGTCTCGGAAGATCGCGGCCTTGATGTCACGATCACTGACGTCTCGGAAAAGTTCATCACAATCGGCATCTGGGGTCCGAATGCCCGCGAAGCTCTGAAGAAGGTTGTCGCCGACCCCGCCGGCCTGGACCAGGAAAACTTCGCATTCGCGGCGATCAAGCCGATCGAGATCGCAGGCAAGACGGTCACGGCGTTCCGCATCTCCTATGTCGGCGAACAGGGCTGGGAACTGCATATGAAGTACGAGGACGGCTTGGCCGTCTGGGATGCGCTGCGTGCAACCGGTATCATGGCCTTCGGCGTCGAGACCTATGCAAATTCACGCCGCATGGAGAAGAGCCTGCGTCTGCAAAACGCCGATCTCCTGACGCAATACAATCTGATCGAAAGCGATCTGGCGCGTCCGAAGGTCAAGGACGCCGATTTCCGCGGCAAGGCCAAGCATCTCGAATACAAGGCACGGGATCACCAGCCGGCGATGCTCTGCACGCTCGTCATGACCGATAATGTCGACTCCAAGGGTGTAGCCCGCTATCCGGTCGGCTCGATGCCCGTTCTCGACCCTGATACCGGCAAGACGCTGGTCGATGAGATCGGCCGCATCTCCTACACGACCTCGGTCGCCTTCGGCCCGACGCTCGGCAAGAACATCGCGCTCGCCTATCTGCCCTGGGACTATTGCCAGGTCGGCCGCAAGCTCAATGTCGAGTATTTCGCGGAGAAATATCCGGTCGAAGTTGCAGCCGTGGGATACAAGCCGCTCTACGACCCCGAAAATCTGAAGCCGAGGACCTGAGCGACAGCTTTCTGCAGCAAGCCGGATCTGAAATCCACCAATCGAAAGCCCATCAGCTATCAAACGAGCAGGTGGGCTTTTTGCCGGGCATCACATTGCAGCCGCCCAATCGGCCTTCCATTTCTGGACGAGATGATTGGAGGAAACGCTCAGGTACTCCCGCACGGGAGGCACGTAATCCATCGCCCGTATAGGGTTCTTGATCTCATCGGTGGATACGGGACGGCTCAGTCCATGACGGGACGGATCGGGCAATGGCACGGCGGCGAGAAGACGCTTTGTGTAAGGATGTTGCGGATTGCCGAAGACCTCTTCGCGCGTCCCGATCTCGACGATCTCGCCGAGATACATCACGGCGACACGGTGGCTGACGCGTTCGACGACCGCCATATCGTGCGAGATGAAGAGATAGGCTAGCCCGAAGCTTTCCTGCAGCTCCATCAGAAGATTGATCACCTGCGCCTTGACCGAGACATCGAGCGCCGAGACGCTCTCGTCGGCGACGATGATTTTCGGAGAGAGAGCGAGAGCGCGCGCAATGCAGATGCGCTGGCGCTGACCGCCGGAGAACTGGTGCGGCAAGCGCTTCGCCATCGAGGGCGAGAGCCCTACCCTTTCCAGGAGATCCGCGACCTTGCGCTCGGCCTCCGCCCGCGTGCCGAGCTTGTGGGTGAGAAATGGTTCGGCAATCGCCTGCCCGATCGTCCGTCGCGGACTGAGGCTCGCAAAAGGATCCTGGAAAATCATCTGGATATGGCGGCGCGCCTCACGCAAGCGCGCAGCGGACATGGTCGTAACCTCCTGCCCGTCGATCTTGACGGAGCCCGCCTTCGGCTCGATCAGACGCATGATCGCCCGCCCGGTCGTCGACTTTCCGCAACCGGATTCGCCGACCAGCGACAATGTCTCTCCGGCGCGCAGGTCGAAGGAAATATTCTCGACCGCATGGATGCGGTTGCGGACCTTGCCGAACAGGCCGGTGCGGATATCAAATCGAGCCGTCAGACCCTGAACTTCCAGCAGCGGCCGTTCCTGCGTGCTGACGGTGCTGGCGCCGCTTTCGGCCTCCCGGCCCAATCCCGTCTTCGGATCGATGGTCGGGAAGCGCTGCGGTTGCGACTGGCCACTCATCGAGCCCAGCCGGGGTACGGCGTTGAGCAGCGCGCGCGTATAGGGATGCGTCGCATGGTTGAAGATATGCTCGGTCGTTCCGGTTTCGACAGCTTCGCCCTTGAGCATGACGACGGTGCGTTCGGCGATTTCGGCAACGACGCCCATATCGTGGGTAATGAAGATCACCCCCATGTTCTCTTCATTCTGCAATTGCTTGATGAGATTGAGGATCTGCGACTGGATCGTCACATCAAGCGCGGTCGTCGGCTCGTCTGCGATCAAGACCTTCGGTTTGCACGCCAGCGCCATCGCGATCATCGCGCGCTGGCGCATGCCGCCGGAGAAATTGTGCGGATAGTCATTGCAGCGGCTGCGCGCCGCCGGGATTTGCACCCGCTCGAGCAGCCGGATCGCCTCGGCCTCTGCCTCCCCGCCGGAGAGCGATTTGTGGATGGCCAGGGCCTCGACGATCTGCTGGCCGATCGTGAAGAGCGGGTTGAGGCTCGTCATCGCCTCCTGGAAGATCATCGCGATTTCATTGCCGCGTATCGATTGCATCTGGGTTTCCGGCAGCTGCAGGATCTCCCTGCCCGATAGGACAACCGAACCCTCGACCTTGGCCTTCTCCTCAGACAGCAGCCGCATGATGGAAAAGGCGGTCACGCTCTTTCCCGATCCGGATTCGCCGACCACGGCCAGCGTTTCGCCAGGCGCGACATCGAAGGAAACGCCCTTGACGACGGGAACCCAGCCGTCGCCGGAGCGAAACGACGCCCTGAGATCGCGAACGGACAATACGGCTCGGCGATCGGAACCGGCAGGGCGCGTCTCGTCGCTATGGTCCAAAGTGCTGGGTTTGGTCATGCTCACGGAGCCTCCTCTGCTCTGCGGCGTCATTTCTGGAAATCCGGCTGGGCGTCTATTCCGCAGCCTCCGGATCGAGAACGTCGCGCACCGCATCGCCGATCACGTTGAAACACAGGACAACGATGGTAACGGCAAGGCCGGCGCCGATGATCGGCCACGGAGAGCCGAAGACATTGCCGAGACCGTCACGGATGATATTGCCCCAGCTTGCCGCCGGTGGCTGTGTCCCGATGCCGAGGAAACTCAAAGCGGCTTCGAGGCGGATCGCGGACGCGATCCAAAGCGTCAGCAAAAGGACAATCGACGCCGAAATGTTCGGAACGACATGCCGGACAATGATAACGGGCGTGCGCACCCCGATCGCCATGGCAGCTTCGATATAGGGCTCCTGCTTGACCGAAAGCGTCGAAGCGCGTGCCACGCGGGCAAAGCCGGGAACGAAGGCGATCGTCAGCACCGCCACGACATTCCAGAACCCGCCACCGAGTGCAGCAGCGATGATGATCGCCAGAAGCAGTTCCGGAAATGCCATGAGGATATCGATGATGCGGGATATGATACGGTCGCTGATGCCGCCGAAATAGCCGGCGGTCACGCCGAGCGTCGTCCCGATGATAGCAGCAAGGACCGGCGCTATCAGTCCGAAGATCAGCGAGTTTCGCGATCCATAGATGAGGCGGGAGAGAACGTCGCGGCCGAATTGGTCCGTTCCCAGCCAGTGCGCCGCCGACGGATAGGCGCTGATATCGAGATAGCTCTGCTTCAATGGATCATAGGGGGCAATCGTCGGCGCCAGCGCGGCGACAACAACGAAGATCGCGATGATCACGGCAGCGATTACCGTCGAAAAGCGGGTGAGGAAGACGCGTTTCAGGATCTGCAGAACGCTGGAATCGAGCGAAACGACAGGAGATGTTTCGGTCACAGCCATCATTTCCCCCGGATGCGCGGATCGACGAGCACATAGGCGATATCGACCAGAAAATTCACGAGAACCACCGAGAGCGCGAAGATCACGACGCCTCCCTGGATCAGCGGATAGTCACGCTCGGAGATCGCATTGATCAGCATCGCGCCGATGCCCGGCCGGTTGAACACCAGCTCGACGGCCACCGAGCCAGAAAATGTGGCGAGCACGCTGAGGCCGAGCCCGGTGATAACGGGCAGCAACGCATTTCTGAGACCATGCTTGTAGACAATTGCATGTCGAGAGGCGCCCTTGGCGCGCGCGGTCCGGATATAATCCTTCGACAGAACCTCCAGCAACGAGGTGCGCGTCAGCCGCCCGAGAAAAGCGATCTTGACCATGGCAAGGGTCACGGCCGGCAGAACCAGGTGATAGAGCCCGTCGACGAAACCATCGCCGCCGCCGTTGATCGGGAACCAGCCGAGATTGAGCGCGAACGCAATGAGAAGCAGAGCTCCGAGATAGAAATCGGGAATGGCGTATCCGACAAGCGAGAAGATGCGCATGCCTGTGTCGGGCCAGCGATTGCGGCGAACAGCGGCAATGACCCCGAAAGGCAGCCCCAGCAGCGTGCCGATGATGGTCGCAGCCAGCGTCAGCTCGATCGTATAGGGCAGGTTCTCGCCGATGGTCTGCAGGACAGGCTGATGCGAGATCAGCGACGTCCCGAAATCGAAGCGCGCGACATTCCAAAGAAAGACCAGATATTGCTGCCAGAGCGGCGCGTCGAGGCCGGTCTGCTGCCGGAACAGCGCAAGCTGTTCCGGCGTGGCATAGTCGCCAAGGGCGACGACCGCGGGATCGCCCGGCAGAATTCTCAGCGCGACGAAGACAAGGGTCAGGACAAGCAGGACCGTCGGGATAGCGTCGAGCAGCTTCGCTGATATGATGCCGGGCATTGTCGCTCCTCCCGTCAGGCGGTCAGCTTGGCCTTGGAGAGCGACCAGTATGCGGGGCCGGCCTCGACCTTGTAGCCGATGTCGAGCCGCGGATTGCGGGCAATCACATAGGACAGCGTGATGATGCCGAAGAGCGGGAGATCCTTCAGAACCTGCTTCTCGGCTTCCTGGATGAGTGCCGTTCGCTTGTTGAAGTCAGGCTCATCCTGGGCCTTGTCGAGCAGCGCGTCGATGCCTGGAATGGCGACACCGTAGTGACTGTAGTTGCCCTGCCCCGTCCCATCGGCCTTGACCTCGGCATCCGAAGCCAGTTGCGACGCGAGGATCGAAGTGCCGATCGGCGGATAGCTCGACGACCAGAGCGCTAGCGAATTCTTGTCGAGATGGTTGTCCGAATGGAAGGTCGCGTGGTCGATGATCTTCAGATCGAGATTGATGTTGCAGGCGCGAAGCTGCTCCTGGATCATCAGCATGATCGAGGCATAGTCCTCCCGCTGGCTGACATAGCACGGGATGGTCACCCCTTGCGGATGGCCGGCTTCGGCCAAGAGCGCCTTCGCCTTTTCCGGATCGGGCTTGTACTGAAGCTCCGGCGGCAGGTCCTCCATCTTCACCGAGCCTGCAAATTGCGGCGCGATGACGCCGACCATCGGCGTGGCGATACCGTTGAATGCATTGGCGATCTGCGCATTGTCGATGGCATATCGAAGCGCCTGGCGAACACGCAGGTCGTTGAGCGGCGGGCGCGTCAGATTGACATGAAGCGTATTCAGGCTTCCCGGCGCGGTGGCGTCAAAGATCGTCTTCGCGGACCGCTGCTTCATCGTGTTCAGCCAGCCGGGCGCACGCACGCCCTCGATCATGTCGACCTGGCCCGAGGCGAAGGCAAGCGTGCGTGCCGTCGTATCGGCGATATAGGTGATAAGCAGATTCGGCGTCGCCGGAGGGCCTGCAAAATGCTCGGGGAAGGCCTTCAATTTCGTCCCGCCCGATGCGGTGATCGAATCGACCTGATACGGGCCGGTGCCAATCCCATCCATATTGAACTTGTCGCCCTTTTCCTCGAAGGCCTTGCGGCTCACGATCGAGGCGCTGAGCGTTGCCACGGCGCTGCCGTTGAAAAGCGGGTCGGGGCGTTTCAGCGTAAAGCGCACGGTCAACGGGTCGAGCGCCTCTACCGATGCGATATTGGTGTAGAAGACCTTGTTTGCCGTGACGGTCTTCGGGTCAAGCTGTCGGTTGAAGGTGAAGACGACGTCGTCCGAGGTCATTTCCCCGTAGCCCTTGTGGAAGGCCACGCCCTTGCGAAGCTTGTAGGTCCAGGTCTTTGCGTCGGCCGACGATTCCCAGCTAACGGCCAGGCTCGGCTGAAAATCCTCCGGCTTCGAGGCCCAGCGGCCGTCCGGCGCCTCCACCAACGTGTTGAATACCTGGTTGATTGCCCAGTTGTCGCCGCCGGTCAGTCCCGTCTGCTGCGGGTTGATGCCGCCGGGCGAGCGGGCGGCCACGGCCAGCGTGATGGTGTCGGCGGCGGCATAGCTGGTTCCGGTGGAAAGCGACGTCCCTGTGCCAAGGGCCGCCGCAACCAGGCCACTGCGGACCATGAATTCTCTACGCGTAATCGTCATACCTTCCTCCCAGAAGTCGCAAATCAGAACTTGATCGCAATCTTGCGTCGTTCCATTTCCTTTTCGTCAAATTGCACACCAAGGCCAGGTGCGGTCGGCAGCTCAAAAAGGCCGTTATGCGGCTCGGACGGATTGACGAAGACCGAGGCGCCTCTTTCCCAATTGTCGGCAAGCTCGACGGGCTTGGCCAAATGCATGATCGTGCCGAGAACATGGATATTGGCGAGATGCGCGACGGTCGGCTGCGTCTGATGCGGAACCAGCTCGACACCATGCGCATGGGCGATTGCCGCACATTTCATCATGCCGGTGATGCCGCCCATCTTGACGATATCAGGCTGCACCATGCGCACGCCCGCGTCGATCAGGTCCTTCAGCCCCTGCAGCGTATAGGTCTGTTCGCCGGCCGAGACGGTGATGTCGAGACGCTGAGCCACCTCTCCCATGGCCCGAACATTATAGTGCTGAACCGGCTCCTCGAACCACGTATAGCCGAGGTCCTCCAACACCCGGCCGACACGCATTGCACCGCCGACCGAATAGCCATTGTTCGCGTCGAACCCGAGGACGAAATCGTCGCCGAGCAGCTTGCGCACGGCCTTCGCCTTGGCGATGTCTCCGGGGATATCGACATCCTGCTTCGTCCGATCGCCATCCCAGCGAATCTTCACCGCAGCCGGCTTTTCCTTCTCGACGCGACGCTCGACCACGCGCAGAACTTCGTCGACGGTTCTGGCAGCATTGCCACCGACGGAGCTGTAGCAGGTCAGGCTGGTTCTCCAGGCACCGCCGAGCAGCTTGTAGACCGGCTGGCCGAGCAGCTTGCCCTTCAGGTCCCAGAGAGCGATGTCGAGCGCGGCAAGTGCCGCCGTCGTCGCACCCTCCGGCCCGAGCTTGATGCAGCGGTGGAAGAGCGTGTCCAGAAGGATGGCATGGTCGAGCACATCCTTGCCGACCAGATATGGCGCCATGTCCTTGGCGATGATGACGAGAGACGCAACGCCTCCCTGCATCGGCGATGCTTCGCCGAGACCGAATTGACCGTCCTCGGTCTCGATCCGAACGAAGGCGCTCCGCGCCGTCCAATCATCGCCGGTGCCAAGCGCCAGCTGAAATGCTTCTACTGATTTGATTTTCAATGGATTTCCTCCCAAATCGATTGATATTTACCAAGTTACTGCAATGTATTTCGTCTCGCAGAACTCCAGAATTCCGTGATGGGCTCCCTCACGTCCGAGGCCGCTCTGCTTGACGCCGCCGAACGGAGCGGCGGGATCGGAGACGAGCCCGCGGTTCAGACCGACCATGCCGCTTTCCAGTTTCTCGGAGACGCGAAGGCCTCTGGAGAGATCGCGGGTGTAGACATAGGAGATCAGTCCGAACTCGGTGTTGTTTGCGGCCCGGATCACTTCCTCCTCGGTCTCGAAGGTGGTGATGGCTGCGATCGGGCCGAAGATTTCCTCGGCTGTAATGTGGGAATCGGCGGTCACGTCCTGCAGCACGGTCGGCGGAAAATAGAAGCCGTCCTGGTCGAGCGGCGCACCGCCGGTCAATATCTTCGCGCCCCGCTTCGTCGCATCGGTAACCAGTCCGGCTATGCGATCCAGCGCCGTCTTGTTGATGACCGGGCCGCATTGCGTCGCCTTGTCGTAGCCGGCACCGACCTTCATTGCGCTCATGCGTTCAGCAAGCCGCTTGGAAAAGGCGTCGGCAATGCCCTTCTGGACGTAGAAGCGGTTTGCAGCGGTGCAGGCCTCGCCGCCGTTGCGCATCTTGGCGACCATCGCGCCTTCGATCGCCGCATCGAGATCGGCATCCTCGAAGACGATGAAGGGAGCGTTACCGCCAAGCTCCATCGAGCAGGAGAGCACCGTATCTGCCGCTTCATGCAGCAGCTTACGCCCGACCGGCGTCGAGCCGGTGAAGGAAAGCTTGCGGACCCGGGGATCATGCAGCATGGCGCTGACGACGGGGCCAGCCTTCGTCGTGGTGATGACATTGACCACGCCGTCTGGAACCCCGGCTTCGGCGTAAATCTGCGCAAGAACGAAGGCGGTAAGGGGCGTCTCGGTCGCGGGTTTCAGAATACAGGTGCAGCCGGCTGCCAGCGCCGGCGCGATTTTCCGGGTTGCCATCGCTGCCGGAAAATTCCAGGGCGTGACAAGCACCGAGACCCCGATCGGCTGATGCTCGACCAGGATGCGGTTGGCGCCGGAAGGTGCCGTATAGAGATCGCCGTTCAGGCGCACGGCCTCCTCGGAAAACCAGCGGAAGAATTCCGCTGAATAGATGGCCTCGCCCAGCGCATCGCTGAGCGCCTTGCCGTTTTCCAGGCTGATGAGTTCGGCAATCATGTCCTTGCGCTCGATCATCAGTTCGTAGCAGCGGCGCAGGATTTCCGAGCGCTTGCGCGGTGCGGTCGTAGCCCAGGCCGGTGCTGCGGCATAGGCGGCAGCAACCGCTTCCATGCCGTCCTCGACACTTCCGTCAGCAACAGAGGCGATGGTCAGCCCGGTAGAGGGATCGATGACCTCCGCACGCTGAGCGGTCGAAGCAGCGCGCCATTTGCCGCCAATATAGAGGTCGGTCGGAATGGAGCCTATGTCGAAACTCAGATTGGCTGAGATCTTCTGGATGGCGTTCATGGTCAATTTGCCTTTCGATCTGGAGACATGGCACGAAGGCGACGGCGGTCGCCGCTGAATGCGGCCTCGACCAGCAGCGTCATCGTCTCCATGTCGAGCGGACGCGGATTGTTCTTGATAAGACGCACACTGCCCATCGCCTGTTCGGCGATCTGCGGCAGCTGCCCGGCAATTATACCGAGATCGGCGATCGTCTTCGGAATGCCGATCGATCCGAAAAGCGCGTCGACGGCGTCGATTGTCGCCGAGGCGCGATCGAAGGACGATTTTCCGGCGAGATCGATCCCCATGGCCGCGCCGATTTCGCCGAGTTCAGCCTCGCAATGCGCCCGGTTGAACTCCATGACATAGGGCATCATGACAGCAACGCCCATTCCGTGCGGCGTGTGGGTCATCGCGCCGACGGGATATTGCACCGCATGCGCAGCCGCCGTGCCGGCTGTTCCGAAGGCAAGCCCCGCCGTCGTCGCGCCCAGCATCAGCCGCTCGCGCGCCACATGGTCGCTTCCATTGTCACAGGCCCGCTTCAGGCTCGCGGAAATATGCGAAATCGCCATCAGCGCATAATTGTCGCTGAGCGCGTTCTTGCCGAGGAAGACATGCTCATGGACGATGGTCCCAGTCGGCTGGCGACGGACAGTCGTATAGGCTTCGATCGCATGGGTGAGCGCATCGGCGCCCGAAACGGCGCTAAGCGATGGCGGGCAGGAATAGGTCAGCTCCGGATCGCAGATCGCCGTATGGGAAATCAGATGCGGACTGGCAATGCCGACCTTTACGGTCCGATCCGGATCCGTAATGACGGCCACCGGCGTCACCTCCGATCCGGTGCCCGACGTCGTCGGCAGGGCAATGAGCGGCAAGACCGCTCCGGGAACCCTGAATTCGCCATAGTAATCCGAGGCCTTGCCTCCATGCGCGAGCAGCAAGGCAATAACCTTTGCCGCGTCGATGCAACTGCCTCCGCCAATGCCGACAATGAGATCGGCTCCGAATGCGCGACCGAGCTCGACGCCACGCGCAATACATTCCAGCGGCAGCTCGGCGATCGTACCGTCGAAGACCTTCGTCTGCAGCCCGGCCTCCGCGAGCTTGTCCATCAGCACGTGAAACTCGCCATCTCCTGCCAGTCGTTCGTCCGTGACGACGAGCACCTTCGTGCCAAGAGCCGCGGCATAGGCGGGAAGCGCATTGCGCTGACCGGCGCCGAAGACCAAGTTTCGCGGCGTGCGAAGTGTTCCAAACAAAGGCAACGTCATCCTCCCAAAAATGCTCTTCAGGCCGCGACTTTCATGCCGGCCAGAACCTGCAAACGCTCCCAGACCTCGTCCGCAACAGGCACCCCCTCGCGTAAACGCTGGTCGCGGCAGGCGCGTCCGCGCTCGCCGGGCACGAGCACCTGCGAAAAGCCGGCAGCCGGTTCCATGTTGCGGATTTCATCGAGATAATCCCTGATGTCGTAGCGCGGCCCGTCGATGACGATGAAGACATCGCCCTTGTTGCAGACCTCGGTCTCGTCAAGCGTCCCGCGGACATCGGTTCCGATCGCAGCACCCGCAAGGCTGCTGACCAGAAGCTCGAAGGCAAGCCCAAGTGCATAGCCCTTGGCCTGGCCGAAGGGTGCGATCGCGCCTCGCTTGGCCGCCTCGGCATCGGTCGTCCGGTTGCCGCGCTCGTCGAGAGCCCAATGCTCGGGAATTGGCGCCTTGCGATGAGCATGGTCATGGATCTCCCCCATCGAGACCACGCCCGTTGCCGTATCCATCATGAAGGGCTCGCCCTCGGCCGGAATGCCTATCGCGATCGGGTTGGTGCCGAGCATCGCCCGACGCGCGCCCCAGGGATGCACAAGCGCCTCGCTGGTCGACAGCCCAATAATAGTGAACCCCTCGCTCGCGACGCGCTCTGCATACCAGCCGAGCATGCCGATATGGTTCGAATTGCGGATGGCTGCGACCGCGATCCCGGTCTCCCGCGCCCGCGATTTGACGGCATCGAGCGCGGCATTGGCAACAACCGGCCCCAAGCCCTTCTGACCGTCGACGCTGAGGAACGCCTGCTTGCGCCATTCATGCGACCCGCTTGTATTCGGATCGATGACACCATTTGCGACGCGTCGGGTAATCCGGTCCAATCGAAGCAGGCCATGCGAGGGAATGCCCCTCAACTCGGCTTCCATCAAGAGATCGAGCTGCTGGACGGCGTGGTCCTTCGGGATTCCCGCACGATCGAGTGCCTTTGCAGCCACATTCTTCAGCAAAACGGCATCAACGATAGTCACGACATAAAATCCGATCGGATATCTGATTGAAGTTCGCGCACTATGCTGCTAAGGAAAGATTGCGTCAAGGGAGTAATTTTCAATGGTAAAGGACCTGAAGGCAGAGGGCGGATCCGACAGCTGGCTCGTGCGCCGTCCGCCGCGACTGGGCGACGAGGTCTATAATGCGATCTATGCCCAGCTCATGACGCTGAAGATCCCGCCCGGCGGCCGCATCTCGGTGGACAGCCTCGTGCGCGAGCTCGGCGTGTCGCAAACGCCGATTCGCGAAGCCCTGTCCCGTCTGGAGGCGCTGGGCCTCGTCGTCAAGACCCATCTCATCGGCTACAGCGCTGCCAGCCAGATGGACAAGGCTCGGCTGCAACAGCTCTATGAGCTGCGATTGCTGCTCGAACCCTTCGCCGCCTCGCGCGCAGCACTTGCCATGAGCGACGACGCGATCGAGATGCTGGAGAAGATCGACCACGAGATGCGAACCACGCACCACGAGGACCCACGGCAGGCCTACGGCCAATTTGCCCAGAGCGACAGCACATTCCATGACCTGATCGCCATCGGCAGCGGCAATGTTCTCATTCACGAAACGCTGACGCGGCTGCATACCCACGTTCACCTGTTCCGGCTGTTCTTTCACGCACGCGCGACGGCCGATGCCAATGACGAGCATGCCCGCATCATCGCAGCGATCAAGCAGAAGGACGCAGCCCTCGCGGAGGCTGCAATGCGCGATCATATCGAGCGCTCACGCAAGCGCTTCATGGTGATTTTCGGGGGCGAGTAGAGGGGCTGAATCGGCCGCCTTTTGCGGACATTGCCGGCAGCTGCGGATGAAGCCCGACACTATTGATAGGTAATCGCTATCAAATTCTGAGAATGATTATCATTAATCTATCATTCCACATCCTCTACCAAGAGCGTGCAGGGACGTCACACGGCATTCCCGAACATGCAGTTAGAGGAAAGAGGAACAGATGAACAAGCTCACGACATCGTTCGGCGCTCCCGTCGTCGACGACAACAATATCATCAGCGCCGGTCCGCGCGGACCGGCTCTTCTTCAGGATGTCTGGTTCCTGGAAAAGCTCGCCCACTTCGACCGAGAAGTTATTCCTGAGAGGCGCATGCATGCAAAAGGCGCCGGTGCATTTGGCACATTCACGGTCACCCACGACATTACGAAATACACCCGCGCGAAAATCTTCTCCGAAGTCGGCAAGAAGACCGAAATGGCGGCCCGTTTCTCGACCGTGGCCGGCGAACGCGGCGCCGCTGACGCAGAACGCGATATTCGCGGTTTCGCGCTGAAATTCTACACGGACGAAGGCAACTGGGATCTCGTCGGCAACAACACCCCGGTTTTCTTCATCCGTGATCCACTGAAGTTCCCCGACCTCAACCACGCCGTGAAGCGTGACCCACGCACGGGCATGCGCTCGGCGGACAATAACTGGGACTACTGGACGAATCTGCCGGAAGCGTTGCACCAGGTCACCATCGTCATGAGCGACCGCGGCATCCCGAAGAGCTGGCGCCATATGCATGGTTTCGGCAGCCATACCTATAGCTTCATCAACGCCCAGAATGAGCGCTTTTGGGTGAAGTTCCACTTTCGCACCCAGCAGGGAATCCAGAACCTGACGGACGAGGAAGCAACGGCGCTGATCGGTAACGACCGTGAAAGCAGCCAGCGCGATCTTTTCGACAGTATCGAGGAAGGCAACTTCCCGCGCTGGACCCTCTTCATCCAGATCATGCCGGAAGAGGAAGCCAATACTTACCATATCAATCCGTTCGACGTAACGAAGGTATGGCCGAAGGCCGATTATCCGCTGATCGAAGTCGGTGTCATGGAACTCAACCGCAATCCCGAGAACTTCTTTGCCGAGATTGAACAGATTGCCTTTAGCCCCAGCACCATCGTGCCCGGCATCAGCTTCTCGCCCGATCATCTCCTTCAGGGCCGTCTGTTTTCGTATGGCGATACGCAGCGCTACCGCCTTGGCGTGAATTATTCGCAGATTCCGGTGAACGCGCCGAAATGCCCCTTCCACAGCTACCATCGTGACGGCGCGATGCGCGTCGATGGCAACGGCGGTCGCCGCACCTCCTACGAGCCCAACAGCCGCGGTGAATGGGTCGCGCAGCCCGATTTTTCCGAGCCGCCGCTGAGGATCGACGGTGCGGTCCAGCGCTGGAACCACCGCGAAGACGACGACTATTATTCCCAGCCTGGAAATCTCTTCCGGAAGATGTCGCCTGCCCAGCAGAAGGTTCTCTTCGAAAACACTGCCCGCGCAATCTATGGGGCGACGCAGCCGGTCATCGATCGTCACATCTCCAACTGCTCCAAGGCCGATCCTGCCTATGGCACGGGTGTGGCCGAAGCGATCGAGCGCATCCACCGCGCCAAAGCGGCAAAACTCGCGGCCGAGTAAATATCTGGTGGAGCCTGTTTCCTCCTCCCAAGCGAGGCTCCAACGATCGCCCGTATCATCCCCTCTGGCGCGGGCGATCTCCCAAAGCCGGCTCCATTTTGCCGGCTTTGGGATTTCGACCAACAACTCTCCTGGACCAATTAATAGGCCAGCGATAATCTCCGCAGAAAATGAATAGCCATCATATATTTATGAGTGCTGATCCATGAGCCTGTCGGGCCTGTCACTTCGTGACCTCGAATATGTTGTGTCAGTCGCGGATCACGGCAGCTTTGTGCGGGCGGCCGAGCATTGCAGGGTTGCGCAGCCCTCCCTGTCTGCCCAAATCCGAAAGCTGGAGGCCTGGCTCGGCATGACGATCTTCGAACGCACGACGCGCCGAGTTCTGGTTACAGCCGAGGGGCAGCGTTTGATCGATCATGCTCGACGCGTTTTATATGAGGCGCGCAACCTCGTGAGTGCAGCGCAGACGTCGGATGAACCGTGGGGTGGTTCGCTGAGGCTGGCGGCAATATCGACGCTTGGTCCCTACCTTTTCCCGAAGGTACTTCGCGAGCTTCGCACGCATTACCCAAGCCTATCGCTTGTTCTCGGCGAAGGCCTTACCGCGGCCTTGGTCGAAAAGCTGGTCGACGGGGAGCTGGATGCGGTGATCCTTTCCCTGCCGCAGGCTGAGCCCACTCTGGCGACTGCAGAGATCTTCGTTGAACCCTTCCTTCTTGCCAGCCCGATTGGACATCCGGCTAACTCTGAGACTGGTCCTGGCTGGGAAGAGTTGGACCCGCAAGAGCGGCTGTTGCTTGAAGAAGGACACTGTCTTCGCGACCAGGCTCTGTCTGTCTGCACCCTGGTGGATCGCAGCAACAGGCACGGCACCAGCCTTGAGACCCTGAAATACATGGTTGCCGCCGGAGAGGGATGCACGCTCATCCCGGCGCTCGCGGTCGCCGATCATGACCTGATTTCTTATCGGGCAATGACCAATGAAGCCTATTCGCGTCAGATCGGGCTTGCCTGGCGTCGAAGTGATCCGCGCGGAGCGGAGTTTGAGAAGCTCGCTGCTCAGCTATCGGCGATAGCAAACGAACTGAAACTTAGCGCGACGCCTAGATTGGCCGGATCGTGAGGCAATCAGTTGCTCAAAACACGACCGTCTCTGAGGCAAACCAGCAGTGCCGCTCCCAGGAGAATGGCTGGCCCTATCGAGGCTGCATTTCCAATTGCCGCTGTCGCAACGCCCCCGACCGCAGCGCCGACGCAAAAGCTAAGGCAGACGGCCCCGAATTTCGCTGCCTGATCCAGGGAAGCACGGTCGCGATGCCGAGCAACCCATTGGAAAAGGGATTCTGCCGCCATGCGCAAATTTCCACTCGTCATTACGGAATTGTAGGGCCAGTTCTCAAGCTTGTTGAAGATCGAGCTTTGGAAGGCCGTTACAAAAGCCACAGCAAGAACGATTGGAGCGCTGGCAAAACTGGATGGAAGGGTCGCAACGACACCTAAAACGACGATCTCAACCGCGAGACTTGGCAGGGTCAACCACCCCTGGTCCTTCCTCGAAGCGACACCCTTGACCCAATAGGCGGCGAAGACACCAAAGAAGAAAGCCACGATCGGCATCAGCCGACGCCATGCATCCGACCATCCTCCAGTGGCGATGTCTATCCCCAGCAGAACCACGTTTCCGGATTGCGCATTGGCAAATACATGGCCATGGCCAATCCAGGTGAAGGCGTCGAGATATCCTCCGGTGCCGCTCAATAACAACGTCAGCGGTAACGTACTCGCCGCCGATGGAGACGGAGCACTCCCATCTGCCCTTGCAACCTCCTGATCCATTGATTTCCTCGCTTGAAATTATCGTCGAGCTTGCAGGAACAAAATATCCGGTTGTTTTGATCTATGCGTGGAGACACCCACTCAGAATATGGCGAAGTCTACGTGAAATCGAAACATCGCCGATAGATCCGGATATTCGGCCACAAAATCCTATTACGACCGACGCCCATCTCGAATATCTTCAAATTTCAGACCGAAGCGCGCCAGATATTTGGTCAGCCGATCGGCGTCGTTGGAGCTTTTCTTATCCAGCCGCGAGTTGGCAAAGAGCGCACGTCCGGCGGCGCTGGCCGAAACATGATCCACGCAGACATCCAAAACCGCCGAGAGTTGGGCTTTGTCAAAAAGATCGAGCTTTCCCGCTGCATCGCCGCCGAGAAGCTCAAGGATCACGTGATCGGCAGCGACCATTCGTGGAACGCCACCCCAGGCGTTCTTGAGACGTGCAATCTCGTCATTGACGACATCCACCGTAATTCGGCCTTGCGGAGCAAGTGTTGCCATGCGGGTCACCGAAGCCGAAAGGTCGCGGAAATTGGCACTCCAGGCAGCCTCCGCGCCTGTCGCAAACACTAGGTAACGTTCCCTCGCCTCTTTGTTGAAAGTGACGTTCTGCCCCTCTCGTTCCAGAAACCGGCGAAGTTCGAAATCAAGGTTCGGCTCGATATCCTCCTTGCGTTCTCGAAGAGCGGGAAGCTGGAAGGTCCAAAGGTTCAGGCGAGCGAAAAGATCTTCGCGAAAGCGACCGTCTTGCACAGCATCGCGCAGATCTCGGTTCGTGCCGGCCAGAAGCTGAAAATCGGCAGACACCTCCTTGTCGGCCCCGACAGGCAGGAACCGCTTTTCCTCGATGGCACGCAGGCACATCGCCTGTTCGTCAGCACCGAGTTCGCCGATCTCGTCGAGAAATAGCACACCCTTATCCGCAGACTTCAGCAGTCCTGCCCGCTCGCCGGCCGAGCCGGTAAAGGCGCCCTTGATGTGGCCGAACAGGGCAGACATCGCCTGGTCGCCGCGCAATGTCGCGCAATTGACCTCCACGAACGGCCCCGTAACCTTTCGTTGCGCCTTCTTGAGTTCATAGATGCGCTTGGCGAGTTGCGATTTGCCTGCGCCGGTCGGACCAGTCAAGAGGACAGGCGCTGTTGACCGGATCACGACACGTTCGATCTCGTCGATCATCCGGTTGAAGGCCGCGTTTCGCGTCGAGATGCCGGATTTCAAGAAGGAGGCCGCATCGTCCCGTTCGGAAGCGAAGCGCTTGGCAATCTCGTCATAACGGGACAAATCCAGATCGATGATTCGGTGCGTGCCGGCATAATCCTGCCCCGGCTCGCGATCGCGCGGCGGCGAAAGCTGCAAGAGGCGACCGGGGATGATCCGCGCCTCAGTCAGCAGAAACCAGCAGATCTGGGCGACATGCGTTCCGGTGGTGATGTTGACGAGGTAGTCCTCCGTATCCGGATCGAAATCATAGTCGCGCGAGAAATCACGCAACTTGGTATAGACCTCGGAAAAGTCCCAGGGGTCCTTGAGATTGATAATCCGCTGCCGGACTTCGGTGGCCGGCGAGACGGTTTCGATATCACCGATGATGCTTTTCGCCAGCCAGTCGGAATGATTGTCGTGGATCAGTTCCACGCGGTCGATGAAGAAGCCCGTCTGCTGACACAGCCCAACATTCGGCCGCCATCGGTTCCAACGGTCTTCACGACGGCCCATATCGAGGGTGGTCCCCAGGATGCTGATCGCAACGCGGCGCTTCATCGTTTATCCAATTTTATAAACTCTATTATTTTAGATAGAATATCGAGTGGTTTACAGAAGTGCAATCGTAGCCATTGCATGGCCGGTGATATTTTTTACTCTTTTAATAACAACAGGATAAAAAGAAAATTGCGCTCGACCTGGCTCCTCCATGGCAGTTTGGCATGAGACTTGAAAGGTATCTGGCACAACCAAGACCAAGAGGTGCTGCCATGGTGAACAAGGCAATCTTCAAATCCTACTTCGGCAAGCTCATCGCCGGCACTAATACCGTGAACCACGCGGGCGCTCCAGCCTATGCACTGACAGCGCGGGAAGCCCTGGCGCAATATGCGGTTACGGGAACGTTCAACGATACGTTCCATGCCAATGCCGGCGAACAGCTCGATGCTGTCGTGAAGCTCGCAGCCGAAGTCGAGCCGGAATTTCTGGCCAAGGTGGCGATTTACGCTGCCGAGAAGGGTCACATGAAAGATATGCCGGTCATGCTTCTGGCCATGCTTTCGGCCCTTGAAAGCGATGCTTTCGCGCGCGCCTTTCCGAAGGTGGTAAAGAGCGGCAAGATGCTGCGCGGCTTCGTGCAGGTCATGCGCTCGGGTGCCACCGGTCGTAAGTCGCTCGGAACGCGCCCGAAGAAGATGGTGCAGGCATGGTTCGAAACCCGCACGGTGGACCAAATCCTCCATGCGATGGTCGGCAACGACCCGTCGCTGCCGGACGTGATCAAGATGGTGCATCCGAAGCCGAAGGACGAGGCGCGCGCAGCGCTCTACGCCTGGGCGATCGGCAAACCGTACGACGTAGCGGCCCTTCCAGCGGAGGTCATGGCTTTCGAAGCCTTCAAGCGGGATACGGCCCTGCCGCTCCCGAATGTGCCGTTCCAGATGCTGACATCGCTTGGCCTGAGCAGGGAGCAGTGGGCGGAAATCGCACTCAAGAGCTCCTGGCAGATGGCCCGCCAGAACCTCAACACATTCGCCCGAAACCATGTCTTCGAGGTCGATGGCGTTGCGGAAAAGCTGGCGGTTCGGCTTGCCGATCCTGAAGCGGTGCGGAAGGCCCGTGTCTTCCCCTACCAGCTGATGGTGGCCTGGCAGATGGTGGATCCATCCGTCCCCACAGTCGTCAAGGACGCGCTGCAGGATGCGATGGAGACTGCGATCTCCGCGGTCCCGACGGTTTACGGCAATGTCGTGGTCTGCCCGGACGTGTCCGGCTCCATGAGTTCGCCGGTGACCGGTCACCGAAAGGGCGCAACCACCGTCGTGCGCTGCATCGATGTGGCCGCCTTGGTGGCTGCTTCCTTCCTGCGGCGCAACCGCAACACGCGGGTCCTGCCGTTCGAGAACAACGTGGTTCACGTCGACTTGAACGGTCGGGATAGCGTGATGACCAACGCGGCCAAGCTTGCGGCGGTCGGCGGCGGCGGAACGAATTGCTCGGCACCGCTCCACCTGCTGGTGAAGGAGAAGGCCAAGGTGGATCTCGTCGTCTTCGTCTCGGACAACCAGTCCTGGATTGATGCGGCGGGCCAGGGCCAGACAACGGCGATGATGGATCAATGGGCGCAGATCAAGAGACTGAATCCGGCTGCGAAGCTGGTCTGCCTCGATATCCAGCCCTACGTCCAGACCCCGGCAACGGGTGCGGACATCTTGAACATCGGCGGCTTTTCGGATGCCGTTTACGGCGCCATCGAAAGCTTTGCGGCCGGCAAGTCCGATGCAGGCGAATGGGTCCGTACGATCGAGACGATCGATCTTTGAGCCGTATCTGCCCTGAAACCGGCTTCGGTCTTCGGAAAGCAAGATGCAACAACGAGAATGTCCCGCGCTGAGTAGTGACGGCGCGGGATACGGTGACGAATGCCGGATGGAACTACAGGCTGTTACCCTCCAGGTCGCGGGTTCGAATCCCGTCGGGTCCTCCAATCCATGGACCCGTAGCTCAGCGGACAGAGCAGGCGTTCCCCCACTTTTCGTCGTCGCGGACGAATTTGGACCATGCATGGCGAATGCCGGAAGAGACTACATCCCGAAAGATGTCTCTTCTGAATTCCCGTCGCATGACTAGAAGAAGGATGACTGAGATACCATGGCGAATGCCGAGGAAACTACATGTACGGAGGTTCGATTCCTCCCTGAGCTTTATGCTCCGTCGCTCAGTGGTCGAGCAATGATGTTTCCGCAAAACTCGTCGCCATGGCTGTACGAAGAATGACTGGAATACCGTGGCGAATGCCGAGGAAACTACATCGGTAACCCCTTTGGGGCGCGGGTTCGAGGCCCGCCTTGCGGAAAGGCCGAAAGGCATGGAAGCAGGATGTTTGCTCACTATTGGTCGCCACGGCCGAAATTGAAACACAGCGGCGAATGCCGGACGAAACTACAGCCACCATATCCACGGATGGTCTGTTAGGTTCGACTCCTATCCTGGGCAGCGCTCTCTGGCACGAGCGGGGCCATCCGGTTTCGTCCAAACTTGTCGCCGCTGCAGAGGAATACCCGGCAAATGCCGGCAGGATTACAGGTAGAGCGTCCCGTCGATTTCGGCGGGAAGGTCGGATGTTCAAGTCATCCCGTATTTCGAAGGAAATGCGTGGCTCAGTTCATGATCCTGTCACCCTTGTTGCCGGGACAGGAATGCATGAAGTGCCCCGGCAAATGCCGGCAGGACTACAGGATAGAGCACCCCGCCGAGCATAAGGCGGGGAGGTCGGATGTTTCGATGCATCCCCTATCGCGAAAGCATTGCGTAGCTCAGTAACTGTCTTGCCGAATCTTGTTGCCGGGATGCTGAGACGAACCCGGGCGAATGCCGCCCCGGGACTACAGGGGCCGCATTGCGTCATCTGGCATGAAGTGCGTGTGGTGAGATGGTTCCGGGGCAAAAGCTAAGAGGCTAGATTGTCGCCCGGTTGGTGTTTAAACGAACGAATAGAAGGACTGCGAACGCAGAAAAGAAGATGATTGAAGTGGTAAGCGGACAGGATCTGATCAACGCGGGCATGCCGCAGGGCAAGTGGTTTCGCCCGGCGCTGGATGCGGCCAACCAGGTCCTGAGCGAAGGTGGATCGATGGATGCAGCGCTCGCCGCTGCCCGGGCTTTCCAGCCGGGGCCGACGCTGGCGCTCCGCACGGAAAGCGATATCGACATTTATTCAAACATCCGCGCCGAAAACGCTTTCGAACAGGACAATGTCGAGAAGGTGAACGCGACGATGCGCGAGCTCGTCCGCACGCCGGTCGTGCGCGCCGCAGCGATCATGCCGGACGCCTGCCCGGCCGGACCGGTCGGGACCATTCCCGTCGGCGGTGTCGTGGCGTCGGAAGCGATCCATCCCGGCATGCATTCGGCCGATATCTGCTGCTCGATGGCGATCTCGGTTTTTCCGGGCGTCGATCCGAAGGCGCTGCTGGACGCCGTTCATGCGGTCACGCATTTCGGCCCCGGCGGGCGCCCGCGCGGCGCGCAGATCAAGCCTTCCGAGGCGGTGCTGTCGGCCTTCCAGCAGAACCCGTTCCTGAGGGACGGAGCGCTTTCGGCCGGGATCGAGCATTTCGGAACGCAGGGCGACGGCAATCACTTCGCCTATGTCGGCACGATGAAATCGACTGGCGAGACGGCGCTCGTGACCCATCACGGATCGCGTGCGCCCGGCGCCCGGCTCTACGACAAGGGCATGAAGGCGGCAAACAGGGTCCGCGAGCAGCTCTCGCCGGAAACCCATCGCGACAATGCCTGGATTCCGGCCGATACCGAGGAAGGCGATCTCTACTGGACCGCTCTTCAGGCGGTGCGGCAGTGGACGAAGGAAAACCATGCGATCATCCACGACATGGCGGCGGAAAAGCTCTCCGCCAAGATCGCCGATCGCTTCTGGAACGAGCACAACTTCGTCTTCCGGAAGTCGGACGGTCTCTTCTACCACGGCAAGGGTGCGACGCCGGCCTTCGACGCTTGGGCCGAGGACGCGACCGATCTGACAATCATTCCGCTCAACATGGCGGAACCGATCCTGATCGTTCGCGGTTCGAACGCTGCCCATGGCCTCGGCTTCTCGCCGCACGGCGCCGGTCGCAATTTTTCCCGCAGCGCCCATATGCGGCGTCTCGCGGAGGAATATGGTGCGGATGCTCGCGGGCTCAGCCCGAACAACATCGCCGACATACTGGCGAAGGAAACGACGGGGCTCGACGTACGGTTCTTCTCCGGCTTCCCGGATATTTCCGAGCTGCCGGGCGCTTACAAGTCGGCCACCAATGTGCGGGCACAGATCGCGCATTACGGCCTGGCCGAAGTGGTCGACGAGGTGCTTCCCTACGGGAGCATCATGGCCGGCGACTGGCAAAAGAACGCACCGTGGCGGAAGAAGCGCCGATAAGAGCAAGCAAGGGCGGCAGATGCCGCCCTTGTCTATTTCATTCTTGTCCGATTCATCATTGCGTGCCGCGCACCAGCTCAATGCCGTTCGCGCTCGCCCACTGCCCGACATTCTGTTTTGTCAAAGCCGTCGCCATCAGATCGGGAAACTGATCCGGCGTGCAGGCAAAAACCGGGCAATCCATCGCAGCGATCGCGCCGGCATGGCGACTGTCATAGCTCGGCCGGCCATCATCGGAGAGCGCCAGAAGCACGATGACGTTGACGCCGGACTGTTTCAGCGCCGCCAACCGCGCCAGCATGGCGGCGGCATCTCCGCCTTCATAAAGGTCGGTGATCAGCAGCAGATGCGTCCTGCTCGGCCGATCGATCTTCGTTTCGCAATAGGCAAGGGCTGCATTGATATCCGTGCCGCCGCCGAGTTGAATGCCGAAAAGCACCTTGATCGGATCGGCCAGGTCCTCCGTCAGATCGACGATCGAGGTATCGAAGCAGACAAGTTTCGTCGACAGAACCGGCAGCGAGGCCATGACCGCCGCAAAGATCGATGCGTAAACGACTGATGGCGCCATGGAGCCCGACTGGTCGACGCAAAGCATGACATGGTCGAGATCGGCGCGCGTCCGCGTTTTGCGGGCAAAGCCGACCAACGTCTCCGGCACGACCGTATTGTAGTCCTTCTGATAATGGCGCAGGTTGGTGCGGATGGTGCGTGGCCAGTCGATATCAGCATGGCGCGGCCGATGCGTTCGCTGCAGGCGGTTCACCGCACCGTTCAGCTTCTCCACCGTCTTGGACTGCAGCCGCTTCATCAGGTCCTCGACGACCTTGCCCACCACCATGCGGGCGGTTTCCACGGTCTTGTCAGGCATCGCGCCGCGTAGCGAAATCAGATCGGCGACAAGATGGACGTCCGCCTCCAGCGTTTCGAGGAACTCCGGTTCCATCATCAGCGCCTTGAGATTGAGGCGCTCGAAGGCGTCCTTCTGAATGACCTGCACAACCGGCGTCGGAAAGAACTCGCGAATATCGCCGAGCCAGCGCGAAACCTTCGGCGAGGACGCGCCAAGCCCGCCACGTCCCTTCTTGCTATCGGAATCATAAAGCGCGGACAGCGCCCGGTTCAAGCGCTGATCGCGCTCACCAAGACCCTCCATGTCGTCATCGCCAAGAGCAAGCTTCCAGCGACGGATCCGTTCAGATGTCATCCGCTCATTCCCAGAATTTGTTTCAAAAGCGGCAGCGCGCGTTCGAAAGCAGGGTTATCCTCGGTTTCCACCGGCATGGCCGAAGCTTCTTTTCGACCGCCTGCGATGCGCTGCATGATCCGCTTGCGGCCGCTCGCATCGAATCCGGTCAAAGCGCGCCGCAGGAGCGGCAGGCTTTCGACGAACACCTCTTCATCCAGCCCGCAAAGCCATTCGTCGATCAGGAAGAGCAGCGTCTGGTCTTGGATCAGCACTTCCGCCGATCCTGCGATGAACGCTTCGACGAAGGAACCGGCTCGCGCCGGCGTTTCGCCGACGATCTGTCGCGAAAAGGCAGCCGATACCTGCTGTTCGTTCCAGAGGCCAAGGTCATGCAGCCGGCGCAAGCTGAAACCGACGACCGGCGCAACAGCCTGCTCGTCATCGACGAGAAGCGCAAGTTGTCGACGCCATTCCTCCAACAGCGCGGCATCGCCGAAAAAACCAAGCGCCTCGTCATATGCGCGCATGGCATTCATGCGCTTCGACGTCGCGTCGTCATCCAGTTGGCGCGAACCGATGCGCACACCGGCATTCACTTCGGCGCCGAGTGCCGTAACCAGCGCTCGAAGTTCGGGTTCCGGCAGCTTGCGGGCCGTGCCGTAGCGTACGATGCGCACCAGCGGCGCCACCGCATTCATGAGATCGGTAATGTCATTGTTTAATACAGCCGCCGCCTGCAGAAGATCGATGCAGGCGCCAGCCGCCTCGGGAAGATCTGAGACCAGCGCGCCACGCACCAGCTCCGAAAGCGCTGCTATGCCTTCCGCCTTGCGGCCACGGTCTACTGTGGCCACTGCTGCAGCCTGCTCGATCGTCAGGCCCCAGACAAGCGCCTCCGCCAAGCCGACCGACATCTCGGGAGACCAGGTAAGGCGCCAGATCTCACGATAGGTGCCACGCCCGGCTTGCGCATCGATCAACCGCCCCCAATGAATGCCGAGGAGGTTGAGCCGGTGGAGGAAGGTCGATTTGAGAAGGCCCGCCTCGCTGCGCAAATCGAGCTTGATCTCGCTGGCCGCCTCGTCCGGTTTCAGCCGCGTCTTCTTGCACCAGGCCTCGAAATCCTTGGCGAGCGGCATTTGCGGCACGGACTCATCAATCTCGCCGATCCGGTCGCCGATATAGAGCTTTCGCTCGATCATCGCGAGTTGCATGTCGTCGCCATGACATAGCGAGGAAAGCGAAGCGTCCCGCATTTCGGGAAGGCCTGGCACACTCAAGCCCCGCATGCTGGCAAGTCCTAGCGCCAACCGTGCCGCCTCGATCGCCGAGGCCGTCGAGGCATCATACCCTTCCTGCCGCAACAGGGCGGCGGTCCGCGCCTGCCAGACGGCGGCGAAGGCTTCTGGCCCCTCGTGACGATCGTTGGAATAAAGGCTCCAGAGGTGTCGATACCAGCCTGGAGAGATAACGCCGGCACCATAACCGGAAGCGTAGCTCAGGCGCCCGTCGCTCCAAGGCGCCCAGGTCGCCTCCGCCTTGATCTTCGGCAGATCCTTGATGAGGGCGCGATCCTCGGCAACCGTCGTCTCTTCCCGAAGGCCGCCAATATGCCAGGCACCGACCACGGCGGCGACCTCGCCTTCATGGTTCTTCAGCGCATCGCGGATATGCCCCCGCATGAATGCCTCGCGGCGCTTCTCGCGCAACCGTTCGGCTTCGCTGATGCCGCCGGCCTCGGTTTGATGCTGACGCGTCTCCGTCATTGCGTCTTCGATGGCGGCAAAGATATCGAGCGGCGACTGGCCGCCGCCATGCTGTTCGATCAATCCGTTCCAGAAGGTCTCACCATCGCCGTAACCAGCTGCTTCCGCCAGAAGATCGAGCGGATCGAGCCGACGAGCCGGCCCTTCGGAAGCTGCCAAATCTTCCGCCTGCTCCTCCTTGTCACTCTTCCGCGCCTCTGCTGCCTTCTTTTCCAGATCAGCAAGCGCTTCTTCGCGCGCAGCCTTGGTGAGTGCCAGAGAAACGGAAGCCGGCCAATCGATGAAGCGAACGGGGCGGCGACGGGCGAGCGCCCACTGTATGGCAACCCATTCCGGCGAGAATTCCGCAAACGGTGCAAAGACGGCGTTCGCGGCCTCATCGGCGGCGTAAAACAGCATGGCGAGCGGCGGCTTCATGCCTACCAGGCCGGCATACTGGATCAACGCATCGCCCTCCGGCGATCCCTCGATCAGCACACAGGCCGGATCAAGAGCGTCGAGCGCCCCTTTGAGGAGCGCCGCCGAGCCCGGTCCGTGATGACGGATACCGAAAAGATGCGCCTTCCGCTTCGCGGCCATCAGATCACCTCGCGAATGGCCTCGTAGAGATCGCTCCAGCCATCACGCGTCCGAACCACGGTTTCCAGATATTCCGACAACGCCACGCTGTCTTGCACCGGATCCTTCACCACCGCGCCAACGATGTTTGTAGCAAGCGCCTTCGCATCGATTCGCCCATCGCCAAAATGGGCGGCTTCCGCCCAGGCCGAGACGCCGACGGAGATGGCCTCCGCCGTCGAGAGCGTGCCTGTCGATGTCTTGAGCTTGGTCTTGCCGTTCAGCGTCCTGCCATCGCGGATTTCGCGAAACAAAGTGACGACGCGGGCAAGCTCCTTGTCTGCCGGCCGGATCGGCGGCAGACTGAGATTGGTGCCGATCTCGCCGACGCGCTTGACGACGATCTGGGTTTCTTCATCGAGCGAGCTTGGCGACGGCAGCACGACGACGTTGAAACGCCGTTTCAGCGCCGAGGACAGATCGTTGACGCCCTTGTCGCGATTGTTGGCCGTGGCGATGACATTGAACCCTCGCTCGGCGCCGATGGCGATATCGAGCTCCGGAACCGGCAAGATCTTTTCCGAAAGCACGGTGATGAGCGTGTCCTGCACATCCGAGCCCATGCGGGTCAGTTCTTCGAGCCTCAGCAGCGTGCCCTCTTCCATTGCCCGAACCAGCGGTGTCTTGACCAAGGCTTCCGGCGACGGGCCCTTGGCAAGCAGCAACGCGTAGTTCCAGCCATAGCGGATCTGGTTTTCGTCCGTGCCCGCCGTGCATTGGATGAGGCGCTGCGACGAACCGGAGATCGCTGCAGCCAGATGTTCCGACACCCAGGATTTCGCCGAGCCCGGCAGACCGAGCAGTAGTAGCGCGCGGTCGGTTGCCAGCGTTGCGACAGCCGTTTCGATCAGCCGGCGATTACCGACATATTTGGCGGAGATCTCGGTTCCATCGGAAGCCTTACCGCCGAGCAGATAGGTCACAACCGCCTGCGGAGAGAGCTTCCAGTTGCTCGGTCGCGGGCGGTCGTCGCCCTTCGCGAGCGCGGCCAATTCGCCCGCGTAGATTTCTTCCGCGGGGCGACGAAGGTGGGCTTCAGGCATGGGCGGTCTCCAGGCTATCCATAAGATCAAGGAAAAGAACGGCGTTGCCGATTTTGGCGGGATCGAGCGCGGCAAGCTCCGCGCGCAAGGCCGGTCGCATTGCCGGCGGGCACATGACAGCCGCACTGTCTAGAACGTCTGCTTCGTAGCGGGCATTTTCCCTGCGAAGGGCAAGCCACGGCTTGGATATCAGAAGATCGCTGAACATGCCGTCTGTCGCTTCTGCGCTTAAAAGCTCGGCCATGTGGCGAATGATCAATGGCGTCGTATCGCTTTCCCAGCTGTTCGGCCGGAAGACATGGCCAATCCAGGCTCGTCGCATATCCGGGTCGTAATCCGCCAGTGCCTCGGCATCCTTAGAGATAAAGGAAGCCCAGCCATCGGCGAGATGGCGTTCGGTGATCGTCTTCACAACATCGAGCCGCTTGTCCTGCGTCGCCATGAGCAAAAGGGCAAAAAGCAGATCGCTCTGCTTTTCCGCCGCCGCGACCATGGCATCTACCGACAGCGACAATGCACCGGCAAGCGTATCAAGGCCGATCGGACCAAAGGTCTCATTAAGCCAGGCCATCTTCGTGTGATCCCGCACGGTCGCCGGCAATTCCAGCGTAAGGCTGGTCTTCTTGAAAACCAGCCCGGTTTTCGACACCTTGATACGCGCTAGCACTTCGCGCAAAGCAGGATTGTCGCCCTCGAAACCGGGCAGCTTCGCGAGCAATCTCTGCGCCAGCGCACGAATACGCAGCGCGCGATCCTTTTCGAGGCTTTTCAGGAATGGCGCATCCGCTTCGGAAAGATGCTCGCGGAGAGCTCCGAGCAAACGCATTCGGCTATCCGCGGTCTCTGTTCCCCAAGCCACCTCGACAAGCGCACGCGCGGCTTCCCGATCGGTAGCCCGGCGGACGCCAATATATCCCGCCTTGATCGCCGGCGTCGCAAGCATCCAGTTTTCGTCATTCAGGCGATCGGGTGCAAAATAGTTCTGCTTTTGCGCAGCCGGCTTTTCCCGTTCCGAGAAGGCAAGTGCCTCCGCGCCGAGATTTTGCGCATGCGCCTTCACGAAGGCTTCGAGTTTCGGCAGATCAAAGGGATGCGGCCGCAATTTCCGTTCTGCGAGTTTTCGCACGATCATGGAAGACAGCTGCGCTGACCCTTGGTTCTTGCCCGAAAACAGGCGGATCAGAAGCTTCCTCGCCGCGTCAGGCATGATCGCGACACTATCCGTGACCGCTTCCTCGACATGAAACCTGGCCGGATACACCGGTCGGTCGAACCGCAGGACCTGGGCGGCCAATGCGAGAGCCTGCAAGGGATCGGTAACGCCGATGGTATCGAGCGGCAGGCCATCGCGGGCGCCGGCGAGAAGTTTCAGCAGGATCGCAGTCTTTAGAGCCGACACAGTCATGCGATCCACCGCCCAAGCGCCGTTTCCGACCAGCAAAGCGTCAGTTCGTTACCGTCCCAGAGGGCCGCGCCGTCGATCGCTTCCAACTGCAGGAGCGGCCAGGTCGCTGTCGATTGCGACTTGGCCAAAGGCAAGCTGATCTCATTGTCGCTTAGATAGATATCGTCGCCCCACCGCTTGACCCGCGCCCCGCGGAACATCAGCGGATACTCGCCGAGCCAGGGCTTTTTGATCAATGCTTCTTCATACAGGCCATAGGAGGCCGACAGGTCTTGAGCCGGAAGAGCCAAAGGCGCATCGGAAGAATTCGCGCCCGTGATCTGGCCGGCGATAAACGCACGCAACGGTACGCTCGACGGATAAAAGACCAGTTCCGCCTCGAAGGTATCACCCACGCTGTAACCGCTCGAGGACGCGCCTGTCGACACCGGGACATATTCGATAAGCACGGCTTGCTGGTCGCTGCCCTGAAGCCAGGTTTCGATCCGGCGCAACTTGTCCGGCTGCACCTCGTTGCGGATCGCCCAGACCCGCCATATGCCCGAGACGTGCAGAGCGTTCCTATCTGCCAAGAGTGCCTCGCGCGTCAGATTCCAGCCGATTAACTGCCTGATATCATGGCGCAGGGGTTCGGAAAGATGGTCCTGCCGACGATAGGCTTGAGCCGCCAGATGCAGCGTGCCGAGCTCTCGCACGGCGGCGATCGGGCGCTCGACCTCAGGAAAAGCAAACAGTCGGGCTGGCATGCCATCCACCCGAAGCGCCAGGCCAGATGCCTTTGCGTCAAACAGGCGCTGCGCCATCACCCGACAAGCAGATGAGGCCTTTGTCGGGAAGGCTGCGAGCCCGCCATCCATCTGATCGACAAGCCAGGTATCCAGTTCGTCGAGACCCCCGGCAATCGAGGCCTCGCGTTCAAGCCGACTGCGCTCACGGGTAGCGGCAGCACGAGCTTCCGCCCGGGGGTCGGTGACAACTTCCGTTTCCTCGATGTCAGCGATCGAGGCCTTCGGCTTGTCGGCAGTGGCGGTCGGCGCGACGGCGGATGGTCCGCGACGGCGCGAAAGCCAGTCGTTCACCCAATCCGGCGCTGTCCCGATCGCAAAATCGACCTTGCCCTCGACCCGCATCCACATCAGCGCCAGCGCATGCTTGCAAGGAAACTTGTGGCTGGGACAACTGCATTTATAGCCGGCGTCGGCCTCGGTTACCGAAATCCTGTATGGCGTGGCGCCTGAACCCTGGCACTCGCCCCAGATGAGGCCTGAACCATTCTGGGCAATGGCCGGCCAGTTCGAAAGCTTCAGAAGCTTCTTCGCCGCCGCCAGCGAGCCCTGATCCGGTGCAACCTCTTCAATCTTCGCCAGAGTTAGACCCAAATGAAACCCCCGCCCCTGCTACCCAGATCCATGTCGTATCAGATTGATATCGTAAAAGGCATAATCGCCGCGCACGACGCCAAGTTGACGAAACCTGAGCAAATCAAAACCTGAGCGAATATGGAATCGCTTTATGATGAGTGACGGGAGAAGTGACAAGCTACCTGCCCAATCTCTCACGCGAAATGGCGACAGGGATGAGCAGTCTTTCGACAACGGTTACGGATGGCGGGCGCCTTGCTTCCGCTTCAGCCACTCGACAGCAACGGCGGATCCCATCTGCATTAAGATCCACCCGGATTGATCCTGCGCACGATCCTTGGGCGCCTTCGTGTTCCGGTCCGCGTGCCTTTGAGCTGCGGTCTCGCCGTGGCAAGCGCAGCTTTTGTGCCAGGGATAACGGCTGGCCGGCGATGGGATGCGGCTATATTTCGGGGGATATTGGTTGCGGGGGCAGGATTTGAACCTGCGGCCTTCAGGTTATGAGCCTGACGAGCTACCGGGCTGCTCCACCCCGCGCCAGCGTAAATCCCTTTGGGATTTATCGCGATAGCGTCACCGCGTGAGCGGTGATGCTTACTGCCTGAGCAACTTGCGTAGCAAGTTGTCTCATGTGAGGGACGCAGCATCAGCTTGCCTGATCCATCCGTCCATCTGCCGGAGCCAATTGCGGAGCAATTGGTCTCCTGTAAGGGACGCACCATTATAGACCCGGTGCGCCGATCTTTCATTTCATATGTTCTGCGGCAGGCCCCAAAAGCAAAAGGCCGCTTTCGCGGCCCGATGATTTCGGCTTGGGCCGAGGCGTGTCGAGAAGATTGTTTGTTGCGTTTG
>NZ_QOVX01000018.1:0-101199 GCF_008365395.1 Neorhizobium sp. P12A
AACCTCAAGCGCCACTGTCCAATCGTCTTCTGTCATCTTCGTGCTCATGCCGACCTCCAAATCAGTCGGCACTCCATGAATCAGACTAAGTGCAAGTCAGGAATCCCAAAGGGGCCACATGCGCAATCCGTCCACATCGCCTAGCATTGTCTGGCTATTGCGTTAATACACGGTCATGACCGTCCCAATTGACTTTGACTGTGAAGCCTGCGGTGCTTGCTGCTCGTTCTCGCCCACCTGGCCCAGATTTTCCACCGAGACGGAAGCGGAGCTCGACGCTATACCGGCGCGCTTTGTTTCGGAGGATCAGCGGGGGATGCGGTGCAACGGGGCGCGTTGTTCTGCTTTGGCTGGCATTGTTGGTTCTCGGACATCGTGTCTGGTTTACGAACTTCGGCCCGATGTCTGCCGGGCCTGTGTCCCAGGAGACGGAGCCTGTCTGGAGGCACGTTCGTCTTTTGGGCTCGACTAAACGAAAGGCAACAGCAACAAAGCCGCCCTGCTGCTCCACGGTTTCTACCAGGTCTCAAAGGCTTGTTTTCGGGTGTTTTTGGATTTGGGCCTTGGTGTCGCCGGTTCAGATCCCAACAAGGTGAGTCAGCCTGGTCATGACTTGAAAGTGGCGGCATGATATCTGGCGATTTTCGGCGACAAAGATTGAGAGGCATGACCACACAATTCGACATGTTTTCCGACAATGACGTCGGAGCGCCTGCAAGATCTCCTCGCGCCGTTTCGACGAAGCGAATGACGCCGGCTACCCTCCACGAAGAGGGCATGATCGCCCACCTGGCGGCGACTGGTCGCTATCGTGTCTTAAGAAAACTCGAGCCGCGTGGAATAGCGTCAGTAATTCGGCCCGAATATCCGCTCCGCGGCGTCATTATCGACACGGAAACGACGGGTCTCGATCATCGCAGGGATGAGATCATCGAGATCGGAGCGATAGGCTTCACGTTTGATGAGCAGGGTGGGATCGGCGACGTCACCGGCGTTTACGGTGGCTTGCAGCAGCCAACAACGTCTATTCCCGCCGAAATTACTAAACTGACGGGCATCACCGGTGAAATGGTGGCGGGTCAGTTTATCGACATGCTGGCATTGAGGCACATCATCGATCCTGCGGATCTGATCATCGCGCACAATGCCCGGTTCGACCGCCCTTTTTGCGAAACCTTCTCAGCATCGTTTTCCGGCAAGGCATGGGCGTGCTCCAACGTGGAGATCGACTGGTCGTCGCGCGGGTTCGAGGGAACGAAACTTGGCTATCTCGTTGGGCAGGCGGGTCTTTTTCATGAAGGCCATCGGGCCATCGACGATTGCTTCGCTTTGCTCGAGGTTCTCTCTCTAGGGAGCAATTCTGACGCACGCTCGCCTTTTGCCGAACTCTATCAGGCAAGCCAGCGGTCGCGGGTCCGCATCTTTGCCGAAAACAGTCCGTTCGACATGAAGGATCACCTCAAGGCGCGCGGTTACCGCTGGTCCGATGGCAGCGATGGCCGCCCGAAATGCTGGTGGATCGAAGTTGATGAAGCGGACCTAGACGATGAGCTCAATTATCTCCGCTCCGATATCTATCGGTATCCGGAAGCCGATCCGCCCTTCCGGCACTTGACCGCATTCGATCGGTTTCGGGCTTGACCGTCTGGCTGTGTCGCAGCCGCCTCACTATCCTTTGCACTCTTTGGGGACGATCAGCAGTAGGCCGGGCATATAACCGGTTTCCCCAAGGGGCAATGGTCGCCAGCAGCGCCGGAAGCACGCAAGTCGACTTGACTGGGACAAGGTTTAGGCAGTAGTGTTATGTAATAACATAACTAAAGGAATTACCGTGATACGATCCAAACCCCCCGTCATCGTCCTTTCCAGCTTTCTCAGACCGAGCTTGACAGGTCTCTTGTCGATGCCTCCCAATTCATCCTCAACATTGGCGAAATCTAGCGGATCCTTTTGTCAGCTGGGCGCGCCGCGCTGCCTGGTATCACACCATCTACCCAATGCAATCGACAGCGTCTTGACCTCGAGGCGTCGTTGACCTTAACTGATGCCGACGGTTTCCCAAGGATGACTCTGAGGGGATTAATAGGGAACACGGTGCGGACGACCCAAAGTGGGACCAAGACCGTGGCTGCCCCCGCAACTGTAAGCGGATTGCCGACCATCCAAGGGCCCTTGAGGCCATGCCACTGCGAAAACCGCGGGAAGGCAGATGGACGGCAGAAATCCGTGAGCCAGGAGACCTGCCGTCAAATCGTCATCCAATCAGCCGGGCGGGGATGCCCGGACAAGGAACAGATATGACAGACCTGACCCTTCGCTTATCGCGATGCCCATCGGCCTCGATTGGATTTCTCATGCCCGATTTTCGCGTGCGGCCTTTCCTCTGAAACCGCACCGGGCCGAACTCCTCCTGCAAACATCGAGAACCAACCAATGACATCGCTTTTAAAATTGCTTGCCGTCGCCTGCGGCCTTGCCTTCGTCGCCGCGCCCGCTTTCGCGGCCACGCAATATCCGCTCACCGTCACCAATTGTGGCCTGAAGGTTACCTTCGGCAAGGCGCCTGCGAAGATCGTCTCGATCGGCCAGAGCATGACGGAAGTGCTCTACGCTCTTGGTCTTTCAAACAAGGTTGTAGGCACGGCCGTCTGGTTCAGCCCAGTGCTGCCGCAATTTGCCGACGTGAACAGCAAGATCAGGCGTCTGGCCGACAACGAGCCGAGCTTTGAATCCGTGGTCGGGCAGGAGCCTGATCTCGTCGCTGCGGAATTTGAGTGGCATGTCGGGCCGCAGGGTTCCGTCGGAAAGCGCGAGCAGTTTTCTGCGCTCGGAATCAACACCTATGTGTCGCCAGCCGACTGCGTCGCCAAGGTCAACGACAATGGCGGCGACGGTGTTCGCAAGGAACTGTTCTCCATGGACCTGATCTATCAGGAAATCGCCGAGCTCTCGGAGATCTTCGACGTCAAGGATCGTGGCGACGCACTGATCGCCGACATGAAGAGGCGCGAGGCCGACGCGGTCGCCTCAGTCGCATCCGTCAAGATGAAGAACGTGCCCATCGTCTTCTGGTTTTCCAGCAAGGAGGTCAATGGCGACGCCTTCATCGCCGGCAAGAACGGCGCTCCCGCCTATATCCTCAAGACCCTGGGCGCTACAAATGTGGTGACGACCGAGGAGGAATGGCCGCTCGTCGGATGGGAAACGATCAGCGCGGCTAATCCCGCTGTGATCGTCATGGCTGATATGGATCGGCGTCGTTACGCCGCCGACAATCCGAAGATGAAGCGCGATTTTCTCGATCACGACCCGGTCACCAGCCAGATGGCGGCAGTGAAGGACAAGCGCATCGTTCTGATGGATGCCGAAGCAATGAGCCCATCGATCCGTACCGTAGACGGCATCGAGCAGTTGGCCAGCGCGATCAAGTCTTTTGGCCTGACGCAGTGACACGGTTTGATATGGGAAGGCGGGGCGTCTGGTCGCTCCTTTTGTTGTTTGTCCTTGGCTTCGTCCTGCTTGCCTTCGCGATCAGTCTCGCCGTGTCGATCGGCGAGATTTCCATTCCGCTCTCGACGACCGCCGAGGCGGTGGCCAATCGCCTGTTCGGCGCAGAATTCGAGATCAGTCGCATCCATCAGGGGATCGTCTGGGACTACAGGCTGAGCCGGGCCCTGGTGGCGGCCAGCGCCGGCGCGGCGCTCGCGTTGAGCGGTACAGTGCTGCAGGCAATGCTGCGCAACCCGCTCGCCGAACCCTATCTGCTCGGCATTTCCGCAGGCGCGTCCACGGGGGCCGTCGCCGTCATGATCCTCGGTTTCGGTTATGGGGTGCTGACGCTGTCGGGCGGTGCGTTCATTGGCGCCGTTCTCGCATTCGCGCTGGTGGTCCTGCTGGCTGCCGGCGCGGGCGGCACCGGCGAGCGTATCATTCTCTGCGGCGTCGCCGGCTCACAGCTCTTCAATGCGTTGACGTCCTATATCGTCACGACCTCGGCCAATGCCGAGCAAGCCCGCGGCGTGATGTTCTGGCTGCTCGGCTCGTTAAGCGGCGTGCGCTGGCCGGATGTTTATCTGGCAGCTCCGGTCACAGTCGTCGGCTTTCTCGTCTGTTTCTGGCATGTGCGGGCGCTCGATGCCTTCGTTTTCGGAATGGATGCAGCCGCGTCGTTGGGCATCCCAGTGCGCCGCGTGCAGGCGATCCTTCTAGGCGCGACGGCGCTGATGACGGCCACTGTTGTCAGCATCGTGGGTTCGATCGGCTTCGTGGGACTCGTCATCCCGCATGCCGCCCGTTTCATCGTTGGGCCGGGCCATGGACGCCTGTTGCCAGCGGCAGCACTTGCCGGAGCAATCTTCATGGTGGTCGCTGACATCATCTCGCGCATCATCATCCCGCAGCAGATCCTGCCAATCGGCGTGGTGACTGCCCTTTTCGGTGCTCCCGCCTTTGCAGCCATTCTCTACCGTGCCCGGAGATCCGCATGACCATATCGACCCACAACGTCAGTTTTGCCGTGGGTAACACCGTCATCGTCGATGGCGTCAACCTGGCAATCGAGAAGGGCAAGACGCTGGGTCTGCTCGGGCCCAACGGCTCGGGTAAGTCGAGCCTGCTGCGGCTTATCGGTCGGCTGCGCAAAGTCAAGAGCGGTGTCATCCGACTAGGCGATCACTCGATCGCCGACTTGTCGAGAGGCGATTTGGCGCGGCGGGTCGCGCTTGTCGAACAACACGCAACAACAGATACGCAACTGACGGTCATGGATGTCGCGAGGCTCGGACGAACGCCGCATCGCGGATTGCTTCCCTTATCCTCTGCCGGCGACGATGCGATCGTATTGGATGCGCTCGCCCGGGTCGGCATGAAAGAGCGGGCCGCACAGCTTTGGCACACTTTATCAGGCGGCGAACGCCAACGCGTTCATATCGCGCGCGCTCTGGCACAGACGCCGAGCGAACTGCTTCTCGATGAACCCACCAATCATCTCGACATCCAGCATCAGCTGCATATTCTCGGCCTTGTTTCGAAGCTCGACATCACCTGCATCGTCGCTCTGCACGATCTCAACCTTGCCGCCATGTTCTGCGACCGGTTGGCCGTCTTGAACAAGGGGCAACTCGTGGCGATCGGTGCGCCGGAAGAGGTTCTCACCAAGACGCTGATCGCCGATGTCTTCGAGGTCGATGCCCATGTCGAGCGTTCGCCCGTCCACGGCCGCTGCCATGTGCAGTATCTCTTGGCCTGACGCTGCAATCGGTCGAAAGCCTGACGCCCAACGCGCCGGGGACGCCCGAACGGCGTGTTTAGCAGCGCACTTCCAGCCGGGTCGCGACGAGCTGCGAATAGTCCGTGCCGGTTGGATCGTTGAAAAACAGTGTCGTCAGCATGGCCTGGTTCTCGGCCAGGATTTCCTTCGAACCGGGCCGAACGACCTTTCGCTTGCAGCTTGCAAAGCCCGGGCCCGATGTCTTGATGTCGTTGTCGCTCGCAAAATCGAGCGCCGTGTAAAGCGTCGGATCGTAGACGCCGAAGACGGTTAGACCTTTGAGGCTGGTCGGCGCCGCCGGCTTTTGCGAAAACGACAGGATGAGCGCCTGGTTTTCGTAGCTTGCGCGAATGATGTCGGGTTTTGTCAGCGCAACGGCTTTCCCGTTGATGGTTATGTTTGTGTAGTAATTGTATTTCGCCATCGATGTCCGCACGGTCTTCGCGACGGCCTCAAGCTCGGACGGATCGAGCGTGTCATTCTGGTTCTTGTCGAAATCGATCAGCACCGACGAAGAGAATACTTCGTCGAAGCGCCATCTATCGTGAACCTCGCTCAAAGTGCCGTCTGCGCCAGCGACAGCTTCGAATTGTGCGTCCACGAAAATGTGAGGGTGCGCGGAAGCCGGCGCAGGGACGGAACCGATAAAGACAGTCACCAAAAATAAGAATGAAATGGCTCGGGCACGATCGAAGGTCATGCATCTGAATGTGCAAGGAATGGGTCCGATTTATGATCTAGCCGCGCAAGGCAAAGAGTACGCCGGCCCGAGTGAGCGCTCCTAGAAAGGTGGATGGTCGGAGGCCATTCGAACTGATTCAGCGGGGCCCCCGATTTTCTGCTTTTATTTCTTCCAAGACAGCGGTGTCGTAGGTTTAGATCCTTTAAGGTGATTGAACCAAATGGCACTAAACGAGATGCGTAACGACATCGTCTTTACGATGCTTGTAAAGACGATGTCGTTACGCCACGTAGTGCGTTCAGACACGAGTTCCCATGCCGGCTTCAGACACGACCAAAAGCCCGGACGCAAGCGTGCCGCTGAATATGCGCATCAAGCCGTTGACCCGCAACCTGATCGACCGCGCCGCCGAGTTGCTTGGTAAGACGCGCACGGATTTCACGCTGGAGGCTTCCGAGCGTCGCGCTGAGGAGGTGCTGCTTGACCGTACCATCTTTGCGGTAAACCCCGAAATCTATGCCGAATACCTTGCCCGGCTCGATGCGCCCGCGCAGCCCAATGAGCGTCTGAAACGCACCATGTCGACCACAGCGCCGTGGGATGAGGCGCGACCCTCAGCGCGCCGGCACCACTGGCCGATCATCATGAACTGGTCCAATTCGATTCAGGCGTCCCCGAACTGGATGACTGGCTGCGTCGCCGCGCCCGAGCCTATCAATCAGGCGGCGCACCGCGCACGTTCATAGTGTGCGAGGAAAGCCGGGTCATCGCTTACTACGCGCTTGCCTCCGGCGCGGTAAAGCAGGCGGAAGCACCTGGCCGTTTTCGGCGCGACATGCCTGATCCAATTCCAGTCGCCGTGCTTGGTCGCCTCGCAATTGATCTATCCTATCAGGGACGAGGCATTGGAAGGGCGTTAGTGCGCGATGCAGGCCTGCGCCTGCTCAATGCCGCTGAAATACTCGGCATCCGCGGCGTGCTGCTGCATGCCATTTCGGAGGACGCGCGAGCCTTCTATAAGGCCGTCGGCTTTCTGTCTTCTTCGTTCGACCCCATGGTGCTGATGATCGGATTGCATGATCTCAACAACGCGCTGAACTCCTAAACGAAACTCAAAGGTCTTGCTTTGGCATGCTCATTCGATTTCTCGCGGCATCGGTGCCGAGGACGAGCGGGAATAGGAGCGCAGTTTTAAGAAATGACGTATTGGAGGATTGCCCGTCGGTTGGCGGCTAAGTTCGTTGCCACAGTTGTCTGTCTCAAGGAGCTGGCCTGAATTCCGGCGCCCTCGCTTGACGCTGCGACAACGGTCACGTTAATTAACCGCACTTGCATAAGCTAGGCGCTTATTAGAATAACGGCGCTCTTGCTTAAATAACGGGCAGAGTTCGCTGCCACACAGTTTTGCCAATCGACGCCTTTCTCAACTTTAAGACCTTTGATGCAAATCCTTGGATAATAGATCCTATGCTCCGAGTTTTTGTATCAATGCCGACTTCCGTCGCCCAGCGCCAAATCGCGCGAACCGTGCTCGCCGAGCGCGGGATTGCACGTCTAGCAGCCGCCGGACTCGAGGAAAAACCGCACCATCTCGTCTGTTGCGCAAGGCCCGCGCTGGTCGGTGTACGATCCGCGCGCATCGCCGCCGGACCAGGCATGGCCACCACCCTCGACAAGCCAGTATTCCAGTGTTGGTCGCCCTTCCGCGTTCCTGAAAATTTTTCTCGTATAGGGGCGGTTACCGGCAGAGCGATCGGTCTCCGTTTGGGTTGTGGCGTGTGGACCCGGCGGAATGGCCATCGAGACTATCCGCTCGGCATTGGACGGATGCACGGTGCGGTCCGCGCCACCTTGAAACACGATCGTGCGAACGCCCGGTGTGGATCGTTGGCGCGGTTGCGGGTGGGGTAAAACGACACCCGCGTCGCCTCGCATGACGGAGAAGGCCGACATGACGTCGTTTGCGGCACCGTAGGCCAATCCGGAATGAATGCCCACGGCGCCATAGAGTTCTGGATATGTCTCGCTCATGACCGCCGCCATCGCGCCGCCTGCCGATAGTCCCGCTACAAAAACTCGGGGGCGATCGAGGTCAAATTCCGCCATGAGCTCCGCGGTAATTCCTGCAATGATCGAAGGCTCGCCGGCATCGCGCTTCTGATCCGCCGGTCTGAACCAGTTCCAGCAGGAGGAGGCGTTGTCCGTTACCGTCTGGTGGGGATAGGCAACGAGGAGACCATGTGTCTCCGCCACGGCATTCATGCCGGTTCCCGTCGCGAAGTCCTCGGGGTTTTGTTTGCAGCCGTGCAGCATGACGATCAGTCCACGCGGCTCGCCTCGTGCGGATGCCGGTATATAGAGTTTGTAGCCTCGGGTGCCGGCCGCGCAGGAATAGGATCGCGCCAGAAATTGCGCGCCAGATGGCACAGCAGGAGAGGGGCTATGTCTCGCCAGTCCTGGCAAGCCTATGCTTGGCATTGAGGAGAATGCTCCCGATCCCGCCCGTCCTTCGCGCAAGACGCGGAGTGTCTCGCCAAGCGGCTTTCGCAGCCGATGACATCCAACATCGTCAGGCCGTTCCCTCGATCCAGGTACTTGCTCTTCTCTAGGCTCGATGACTTCTGCGTCAGGATCTATCTGGAACGGTTTCGAATGACGCGCGTGCGGAGTGTCCGCGGTGACCGGTTCCGTAGGAGCACGAGGATCGGCCGTTGGACGGCGAGCAAGCAGATCCTGGATGACGCGGGTCGCCTCGACGAGATTCGAAGCTCGCGTCAGCGACGTTGCCCGCCTCATGGCAATGAGAAAATTGTTCATCTGATGTCCTTGTGGCCGCGCCTATGTCTAGCGAATACGATCGGTCAATGCCGATTTCAGTTCCGCACTGGCGTGCAGCGCGCCGAGCACGGTGATTGCGTGAATTGTCGCGAGCGCGAGTTCGGGTGTGACATCTGGCGCGATGCGGGCCAGTCCAAGCACCCTGATCTCGAGCTTTTCGCCAGCGGCCTTCACCGCTTCCAGATCAGCCTTGGTATAGTCCCTCAAGCCAAGTTCCAGCGATTGCCTGATGATGGACTGTTTGACCACCTCACCCTCGCTGGCGAGCTGATTGCGGATCGCTGTCCGTATGAAATCGCTGCGATTTGAATAGAAGCCTTCCTGCACCAGAACGTCGACACGGCCAAGATCGACATAGCCGAGATTGATCGTGATCTTTTCCGTCTCACTGTTTTTCTCACGAAGCCTGTACACATTGTCAGCCATATCGTTCTCCATCCATATGGATGGTAGATGGATGGTATATGGATGTTCTTCAAGAGGCGGCGGCGCGGAAACCGAAAATTGCAGCGCGTCTTGACCAGAGGTGAGGGCATAGTGCGGTGATGAGGCCGCCTCGCCAGCGGCAATAGTGTATAGAGAAGGCGTCTGCGTTGTGACGCTCAAGGCTGATCGGTCCTATCTCACTTGAGTCGCGACAAACCTGTTTCCTCTGGGGACGTTTGGCCTCTTTTAACCGACAGGAACAGGCTCACGGCATAGTCCTGATGTCCACAATCTCACCGACCTCGCGGTTATTTTTGGGATCATATCAAAAGCTTGGAACAAGCCCTCGCAGATGGTGTTACCGAGCATGGATAGCGAGAAACTCGACACCATTGCGAAACCCATCGCACTCGTCGTGGATGACGAACCCTTGATACGGATGGATACCGCCGACCTCATTTCCGACGCTGGATATCATGTCGTAGAGGCCGCCACGGCCGACGAAGCTTTCGAATTTCTTGAAAGGTACAGCTCGCTGCAACTGCTCTTCACGGATGTGCAGACAGGTGGGGACCTTGACGGTTTCGAACTGGCCAGGAAGGTCGCCAAGCGGTGGCCGAACATAGAGGTGGTCGTCGCATCAGGGGCGAGGATGCCGAAAGAGGGGGACCTCCCGAGCAATGCGAGTTTCATTCAGAAGCCATTTTCTGCCGAAACCGTCCTTGAGGCATTGAAAACGCACTTTCCAAACGGACCAGGTAAGCCCCGAGATATCGGCTGACATGCGGAGGGTTCCCGCCGGTCAAGACTTGCCGGCTGGACTATAAGGGCATCGTCAATGTGAACCGGGTCTCGGTCTCGTCAGAGTTCACCGAGAGTCTTCCGCCATGCACTCTGGCGATCTCGCTTGCTATATAGAGACCCAGACCCAGACCCTGCTGGCTGCTGATGACCTCGCCTCGGAAGAATGGCCGAAACAGGGTTGGCTTGACCTTTTCCGATATCGGCTTGCCACTGTTGGCGACCCAGACATCCAGGCGGCCTCCAGTCGTGGTCACGCCGATCTCGATCGGCTTTGTACGATCGCCGTGCGTCACGGCATTGTCGATCAGGTTCGAAAGAAGCTGAGACATACGGGGATGGTCGCAGCGGACGTCACGATCGAGTTCGAAATTGGGGCGGATATCCAGATCCGGATGCACTGATCGGATCTCCTCCACGACATTGTCCAGAACGGGACGCAGCGACGCCTGCGCAACGACGTCAAGCTTCAAACCATCGCCCAGGCGAGCTCTTGCAAAATCAAGCACGTTGTCGACGAGATCGCGCATGCGGAGCGCGCTCGACTGGATGAGACCAAGTATGTCGCGGCTTTCCGAACTCATTTCTGCTGTCCGACCCAAGCGCCTGATTCCCGCCATCACCGAAGCAATCGGATTACGCAGATCGTGGCCAAGGACGGAGACAAACTGTTCTCGCACGATCGAGAGCTCGCGCTCCTCTGCAAGGTCGACCTGCGCATGGACAAGATCCGAGTTGCTGTCCAGATTGCTGGCAATCAGTTTGGCGAAGAGCTGGAACATCCCGATCGTCTCGGGATTGTCGACCTTATGAGGCGCTGGGTCGATGGCACACAGGGTTCCGAAGAAACTGCCGTCGCGACGAATGATCGGTACGGAAATGTAGCTTTTCAGCCCATAGATGGCAGGCGTGTGATGGCCGCGGTATTTGAGGCTTTCATCGACGTCATCTATCACGACGAGATGGCGACTTTGCCGGATCTCGTGGCAAATCGTCGACTCGAGCTTGAGTTCGCCGCCAGCCTTCAGCCCGAAATCAACATTGTCGAGAACGGCGCAAGCCAGCCAGCGGCTGTCGGTGACCCGAGCGACTGCGGCAAATCCCATCCCGGTCGTCTTGCAGATGACTTCGAGAATCGTGGGAACCTCAGCCATCCGGCCGATCGCCTCGACGTCTCCTCGGATGTCATCCATGGCACGCTCCTTCTGTAGACTTCGATCTTACAGTTTCGGAGCCAGGATATCATTTCAATAAGACATGGGGGAATGACGATCGGGTGACGAGGACAAACCCGAGATTGTCCCCCGTCGAGCGCTTGCGATCCTAGTCGTACTTCAGGGTAGCCTTCAAATGCTTGAGCTCGAGATCCTGCCGAGCTGCCGCTTGCTCGACACTATGTCGATAGGAAGCGTTGGTCTCGGCTATAATCTTGTTCATCTCCGTGATTTGGCTCTGCAACTCGTAGGGCATGCAGGCCGATGTTATTGTGCCTCCGCAAGCCGTAGCCGCCCGTCTCATCACGGATGCGCGGCCTTTCCATGTCTCGTTGAAGGCATCGGACCAAGCCGCGGGGGTATCGGCGGAAAGCTGCAGAACCATTGTCGTAAGCGGGCCTTCCGCGGCTCCGGATTCGCCTTCGCTCAACTCGACGATCCTGATGTCCTGAAATTCGGTCATTGAATAATTCTCCTCCGTTGGCTGCCTGGACTGGCTCGGCCGGTCACCGATGGTGATAGCGATGACCGTGCGCGGGAGTCAGTGGCGGGACTACGTCGACCGCATCAGGCTGCCTTTTCGGCATTCTGATTGACGACCTTCGTTGCAATTGACGTGAGAGCGATATCAGTCGCCTGTTCCTCGTCGAGCGTAGTCTGCAGGAGCTTGGCGGCATCCTTCATGCCCAATTCCAGCGCCCATGTGCGCAAGGTACCATAGCGCGACATCTCATAGTGTTCGACCGCCTGGGCTGCCGCAAGAAGGCCAGCGTCGAGTGCCGGCGTCCCTTCGTATTCTTCCATGACGCCGGCGCCTTCCTTGACGATGCCCATCATCGCGTCGCAGGTCTTCTGCTCCGGCTTCTTGCCGATGATCTTGAAGATATCTTCGAGACGGGTGACGTGCACCTTGGTCTCGGCGAGGTGCTTGATGAAAGCCTCCTTGAGTTGCTTGCTCTTGGCCGCATTGTGCATTTTCGGAAGCGTGGCAACGATCTTGTGTTCCGCGAAATACACGTCCTTCAAAGTGTCGTGAAAGAGGACGTCGAGTGTTTTGGTTTCCTTGGCCATGATTGGCTCCCTAGGTTCGATGGTTTTTGTCGGGGACCGGGGATGCCCGGTCATGTTCACGGCCGCCTCCAGGCAGCCGCGCATTGCGATCAGGCGGCCGGAGGACGCCGGTAGCGATCGCGTTCCTGTTCGATCTGTTCAGGCCCGTAGGGGTCGAGCGTGTCGTCGAAGCGTGTCCAGCCGTCTTGGTTATAGGCAGCCCTGCGCTCCGCAGGATCCACCCAGTTCGAACGCTTCAGTATTGCTTCGGCTTCGGGCGCAAGCGCGTCGTCGACCTTGGCCGTAACCAGCGAGCCGCCGCGGCGCACACCTTCGGCGTAAAGGTTAGCGTCGGCCTCGGACACGCCCGAGCCGGTCAACGCTCCGATCAGTCCACCGGCCGCGCCGCCAGCTACAGCACCCGCGACAGCTCCGACTGCCGTCGCCGCAAGCCAGCCCGCTGCAACCACAGGACCGACGCCTGGAATGGCCATGATGCCGAGCCCGGTCAAAAGACCGCCAGCGCCGCCAACGACGGCACCAAGGCCTGCGCCGGATTCCGCTCCGGTCGCAGCACCAGACTGCCTGTCCGAATAATGGTCGTCCGCATTGTTGGAAATGATGCTGATGTCATTCGACGGGACGCCAGTTGCTTCAAGCGCGCTGACAGCGGAGCTTGCATCGGTGTAGTCGTCAAAAAGTCCAGTAATGGTTTTCATGAAGGTATCCTTGAGAAATTGAGAAGGGGCGTTACTTCGCGACGACGTTGCCCTGGTAGTCGAGGGCGACCATGACGGCCTTGCCGTCCTTCATGCCTGCCGCCATCCAGATGCCGCTGTGGTCTTTCTTGAGGTCTTTGACCTCGGAGAAGCCGGCTTTCTCGATGCGGTCCTTGGCCTGGGCCTCGGTGAAACTGTTCGCGCCTGCGACCGGCGCAGCCGGGTTCTTTGTGTCCTGCGTCGTCATTGCGGGAGTTCCGGCATCGGTGGAGGGCGCAAGATTCGTTTGCGCGACAGCGGCCAGCGCCGACGCTGCGACGAGCGCCGCGGCAAGGATCATATTTTTCATTGAGGGTTTTCTCTTTCTCTGGCCGGGTTCACACGACCGTGAAGTCAGAACCTCGCCAGCTCCTATAAGTTCCGTCCCACTGCAGGAATATCGGGCTTGGCGATCAGCGACGTTGGCGGACGCGCCCGTGCCGATCTCGGTTTTTGTCAGAAATGGCTCGACCTTGAATGCAAGCAGAAAAAGACGTCCGAGCGCTATTTGAGCCGTCATGGACGGGGTCCCATCCGTTACCGGCATCCGTATCGGTGCTTGGAAATGTTCGGTTGAGGAGGCTTTTTGCAAGATGCCTGAGCCGTGAAACACCGCATTCGCATAACGGGATGCGTCACCAGGGCGCGATCAAAGTGATTAGTGGAAAGGGGTTGCTATATCCTGCCGAGCAGTGCACCTTTCAATCGTCGGAGCCAACCTTTTGCGGGCGGCTGCGGTTTGGAAGCATGGGACGCTTTCGCCCCAATCTGAAAGGGCTCGCCATGCTTGGTCCAGTCCGACAACTCCATCAGAAGCTAACAGGACATTCGATTATCGGCGGTTTCTTCGGCCAAGGCCGAAGAAGGGAACGACGGCCGGCAATGAACGGCGAAATCCAAAGCCTCTCCGTCATGCGCTTTAAGCACTATGGCCAAGGTATGGGCACTGACGACCATCTGCTTAGTATAATGCGAGCCCAACCGTAAACTGCCAATCTGGACAATACATTGCCCTGGGATTGTTTGCGTACCCGCGGTCGTGAGCAGCTACGCGCATCGCTTGGTGATGCGCGTAGCGCATCTCGTCAATGTTGGAGAAAGCAGCGATCGTGCTGCGTTGCGGAGCTATCATGACAAACGGAAGAATTTCCTCGTACAGGAATGCCAGTCGGTTTCCCGGCGATAAAAGCGTTGTAACGGACCTCGTCTCTCGCGGGATCACAACCGTTGAAACGGAAGAACGGGTAGCAAAGACTGCGCTTCTAAGATCTCTTCGACTGGTTGGGCAAAACGGCAGAGATGAACCGGATACGTCGAACTTTATTCCTAGTTGGACATAGTCAGCGCTGTATGCGGGCTCGTTCAGCATTCGAAGCTGTGACCGTACATGAAACGATCAAGACCGCTTGTTGCAGTACGCAATTGCCGTTCGACGTGGAACAGTCCTATGCGCGACATTTGTTTTGACCGCGCGCGTCGATTTGATCGCTGCGGACCCAAACGCTGACACCGCCGCCATTGGTCGGGAAGTCCGCTCCGCCGGTTTCATCCGTCGTCACCCGGTGCGACGGCGCGCGTTGTTCTGCTTTGGCCGGCAGTGTTGGCTCTCGGACGTCGTTTCTGGTTTATGAACTTCGGCCGGATGGCTGTCGAGCCTGAGTCCCAGGAGATGGGGCCTGTCTGGAGGCCCGTTCGTTCTTTGGCCTCGACTAAACGAAGATCGATGAACTCGGATCAAGAGGCGAGGGGGCCGGCAGGATCTGTACGCCACGACACCGTCGTTTCCTGTATCGAACCGCATCCTTCCTCCCGACCTGGTGTCAAATCGCCGTCGTCGCCGAGCGGCTTGACCGGAGGAACAGCTCGATAAGCGTTCCCCCCTTACGATGCCGGCGCGAAGTTTAACTATAAACTGTTGTGCCCGCCTCTCTGCGCAGCGAATTCTGTCGCCGAGGTGATGCTCCATCCATAGCAAGCTGATCTGCCCATTGTGCTATCCGCGAAGCAAGCGCATGATCCTCACGTCAGCAGCCATTCTAACGGGCGCTGTTGGTTGGGGGCGGTACCCTCGCCCTGACCGAAAGGAGGACCCTGTGTCTTCCGACTTTCCCAATCAAAAGCAAATCGCATCGGCTCCCGGACCGGGTACGATAGCTCATCCTGCACGAGACAGTCGAAAGCCGAAGAGCAAAGCAACGCATCTACGCCTCGCCTACTCCAATCCAATGCCGCTTCCGAAAGAGGACGACCTTGTTGCGGCGGTCCTGCGAATCCTCAATACGTCAGCACTCGACATGAGCGATATCACCGTCACTGCGAAAGGCGCCGACATTACGCTATCCGGATCAATTCGAGGCAAGAGAGAAGCATTCCGCGCTGTTGCCGTCGCGAGTTCCGTTCGGGGCGTTCGTATTGTGCACAACGAACTGTTCGGGTGGTGAGGATAAACTTCTCCGAAGGCTTTCCGTTAGGATTGAGGAGTTTCGCGTGAGCAGTCTTCCGAATACCGCCGACATGACGGTCGAACAACGCTCCGCAATCTTGGAAGCGCTCATCGCTCGTATTAAGATTGCGGCACGGGAAGCAGCGGCCGCTGGCGACGACAAGATGCAACTTCGATTGCTCACTCTGTCGCGGGCGATCATAGATCGCCGCCTCCTCGATCATAAGACGAGCGGATTAGCGTATTCGAATTGTGTTGACGAAGCGGTACGGCTTCTCTCTGAGTTTCAGTTGAGCGCCAGCAAGCATGGGGCTGCCACGCCTGGGCTGCGGGCAAACAAATGAAGGACAGGGAGCCAAACGCGCAAACCACCCCTCAGAGCGTAGATTGTCCTTCGGCATGGAAACTACACGCTATTGACTTCGATCCTATTGAAGCGCGTAGGTCTTTTTTCAAGAGGACTGCCAATGCTCAAATCGCTTGCCGTTCTCATCCCCATCACATTGTGGTTTTCGTCCGCTCTGGCGGATGGCGCGACTTTGCTCATCACCACAAGCGGCTTGAAATCAAGCGTTATCGGGTCGGTGTCGGGCTCGCGGACGTCTCGGTACAATCTTAACGTCGTGAGCGGTCAGACAGGCAGTATAGAGCTATCTTCCGATCTGCCGGGTGCGTGCTCACTGCGGATTGTTGAGCTGCCCCGCGGCCTACCGCTCTTTGAAGCAAGTGGCCCTCAATCGACGTACAAAATCGTTCAGGCAGCCGAAAGGACACTCCAAATCGTAGCCTATCCGTCGCGGGACGCCTACCTTAAGGACATCCCGTGCAGCTATACCATCAACTACGACGTCGATTGATGCCGGCAGAACCGAAGTTTCGCTGGTCAATCATTTCAAGGATTGGGGGCTATGGTCCTCATTTGCTCCCTCCATATTCTGCGTTTCCTGGCGACACAGGCGTGCCGACTGCCGTTACGCGATAGGACTCGCCGGAAGGGCCGCTTGTGGGCTGCTTAACGAGAATTGCGCTGTCAGATCTTCGAATGTTCGAAGATTGAAATACATCTTCCAGATCGAGATGCGATGGCGTCGGATGTTCAATCCGTGCGAAATGCCGCCTGATCTTTTTGGTCAATGTATCCGCGCGATACGCAACATAGCTCGCTTTCGGGAAGCATCGCCATCTGAATTGGCGTTGAGCTTCTGTCGGTCAAGATAACCGTGCTCCCAGCTCTTATGCCCTTCAGCGCTTTCGGAATGGGGATTCTTGGCACTGCCGTCGTTACGCGAATACGCTTTTGCACCGGCTTTATAGCTTTGTGCTTTGTTCGTGAGTTTCTTCATCTTACGCCTCCCTGATGGTGAACTTCTATAGCGGTTTGCGCCCAGCATTCATGAGGAGCTGACGCTCGGTCGCGGTGGGACCCAAGAGCTTCAGAAGCCGGTTTTCTTCCAACGGGTCCAGTCTGAAGCGTTTTGCGAAATCGCTGACGTTCCAAACCTTGCGAAGTCTCAGTTCTCGGACGCTGTGGTCATTCGAAGCGACGGCCATGGATGATCTCCTTTGCGACCAGCCGCCGCGTCTATCGTTGAAAGATCGGCGTGCTGGATGATGCTGAAGTCGGGTACTGCCGACGGTGGAGGTTCGGGACGAGACGGTTGCTATACTCTGGATAGCATTCCCTTTAAACAATTTAAGTGGGGATTAAATTTTTTAACACAAGGGTGGATTATGCGGATTGGTTTCATAGGGTGATCTGGATCTGCGCTGGATCGATCCCCATCGCTGTTGATGGGAGGACGTCCTACCTTCGTTGTTCAAAGAGCCGCCGCTCCGGCTCGAAGATGTCGGTAGCAACCGGAACGAGTCCTGCGACGAAATCGTTGAATTGCAGTCTCGAAAGGTATTGCGTGATGGAGAGAGTGAGCCTTCGAACTTTTCGACCTGTTAGCATAATGCTCGGTGGACGCTATCGTGTCCTAACAAGGGTCGTGGATGCAGCCCAGCTGCATCGTAGTGACGAATGGCCGAAGCAGGAAAGTTCAGCACAATCGCATCTAAGGTTGGCGATCATCGCGGAGTTTAGCGGTGACGCGTCGCCGGACGCCGTCCGGCATGCAATCCTTGCCGCTGCCCGCGACGCTCATTTACAGTACGTGTCATGATGGTGCGATGGTGGCTATCACGACGACAGTAGATGAGGCCGTGGCTCTGCTACCACCTCCGCTGCCGAAGAATGGCGCGCTTGGCCAGCCCGGCGGACAGGTAGAAATAAGGCAATGAAATAGTAGCAGATGGAATTGAGCCGAATCGCGGACGGCCCCATCGCCAACCTCGCCATCAGACGCGAGCCGGGCCGTCCAACTCAGCATGGTGATCGGGTAGCAGGATCAGCGAGCTAAACTAACGAGCCACTCTCGAAAACCGCGTCCACGAATGCATCTCGCGCATCGTCGCAAGTGCCGGCCCTCTTGAGCGCGGCAAGGCACCGGCTTTTCGCAGCCCGGTGTAGTGTACTTTCGTAGCTCACGCCCATCTCGTTGAGATTCCGAAGGGCGCCCTCCGGTCCCCTGATAGCGGCAATTTGGCCTTCCGTTCCGCGGACAAAGACCGGAACGCGCCAAACCGTTTGAAAGTCGACCAGTATCACATCGCTCATTGCCGTCTCCTGCTTGATAGAATGGAACAACGAGACAAGGGTTTTTGTTCCATTTCGTTTACCGGAACAACGTCTTATGGCTCCCTTTCAGCGGAAAGCTTGGGGCGATGGCGGTGCGGGGATTTGTGTCGCCTGCGCCCTTAGTTGCAATTGCGAATTTGAGCAACGTCAGAGCTATTCAGCAAAATCGACTCAAACCAGACGTCGGAGGCTCCGATTGATCGGAACCCCCTTCCTTGTGTCAGCTACAGAGCTTCCCGAACGACTTTTTACATCATGCCGCCCATATCAGGTGTCCCGCCTCCTGCAGAATCTTTCCTGGGAAGATCGGCAATCATGGCTTCCGTGGTCACTAGAAGCCCGGCAACCGAAGCTGCGTTCTGCAGGGCGGTGCGAACGACCTTGACCGGGTCGACGATGCCCATGGCGATCATGTCGCCATATTCGGACGTTTGAGCGTTATAGCCGTAGTTGTCCGTGTTGCTTTCCAGTATCCGGCCGACCACGATGGAGCCTTCGTCACCGGCGTTTTCGGCAATCTGGCGAACCAGTGACTGCAGAGCCTTACGGATGATGGCCACTCCGGCATTCTGGTCGTCGTTCTCACCCTTGATGTCGAGGAGGATGGAGGCGCGCAGCAGGGCGGTTCCGCCGCCCGGTACGATGCCTTCTTCAACGGCAGCGCGCGTTGCGTTCAGAGCGTCGTCGATGCGGTCCTTCTTTTCCTTGACTTCGACTTCCGTCGAGCCGCCGACGCGGATGACGGCAACGCCACCAGCGAGCTTGGCAAGGCGCTCCTGCAGCTTTTCGCGGTCATAATCAGAAGAGGTTTCTTCGATCTGAGCCTTGATCTGCGCAACGCGGCCTTCGATGTCGGACTTGGCGCCAGCGCCGTCGACAATCGTGGTGTTTTCCTTGGAGATCGAAACCTTCTTCGAACGGCCGAGCATGTCGAGCGTTACGGATTCGAGCTTGATGCCGAGGTCTTCGGAGATGACAGTGCCGCCTGTGAGGATAGCGATGTCTTCAAGCATGGCCTTGCGCCGGTCGCCGAAGCCAGGAGCCTTGACAGCAGCGATCTTTAGGCCACCGCGCAGCTTGTTGACGACGAGCGTAGCAAGAGCTTCGCCTTCGACATCTTCGGAAATGATAAGAAGTGGCTTGCCGGTCTGAATGACGGCTTCGAGGATCGGTAGCATAGCCTGCAGGTTGGAAAGCTTCTTTTCGTGCAGAAGCACGTAGGCATCTTCCAGTTCAGCCACCATCTTTTCGGCATTGGTGACGAAATAGGGGCTCAGATATCCACGGTCGAACTGCATGCCTTCGACGACTTCGAGTTCGGTTTCAGCGGTCTTGGCTTCTTCGACGGTGATAACACCTTCGTTGCCGACCTTCCGCATCGCATCCGCGATATACTGGCCGATTTCCTTCTCGCCATTGGCAGAAATGGTGCCAACCTGTGCGATCTCTTCTGACGTGTTGATCTTCTTGGCCTTGGCCAGCAGATCCTTGACCACGGCGGCAACAGCAAGGTCGATACCGCGCTTCAGGTCCATAGGGTTCATGCCGGCTGCTACGGCCTTGCCGCCTTCGCGAACGATCGCCTGGGCGAGAACGGTTGCAGTCGTGGTGCCGTCGCCGGCGATGTCATTGGTCTTCGACGCCACTTCACGCACCATCTGGGCGCCCATGTTTTCGAACTTGTCGTCAAGTTCGATTTCCTTGGCGACGGCGACGCCGTCCTTGGTGATGCGCGGCGCACCGAAGGACTTGTCGATCACGACGTTACGGCCCTTGGGACCAAGCGTGACCTTTACCGCGTCAGCAAGAATGTCGACGCCGCGCAGCAGCTGTTCGCGCGCATCACGGCCGAATTTGATTTGTTTGGCAGACATGGAAAAACTCCCGGGCTGATCGCCCAATGGTCGTCATGAAAAGAATAAAGATGAGGCCGAAGATCAGGCGATCACCCCCATCACATCGGCTTCCTTCATGATCAGCAGGTCTTCGCCGTTGAACTTGATCTCGGTTCCGGACCATTTGCCGAACAGGATGCGGTCGCCCGCTTTGACATCAAGAGGCACGATCTTGCCGCTCTCATCGCGCGCGCCAGCTCCAACGGCTACAATTTCGCCTTCCTGCGGCTTTTCCTTGGCGGTGTCCGGAACGATGATGCCGCCCTTGGTCTTGGCTTCAGCCGCGATCCGACGCACGACGACGCGGTCGTGTAACGGCCGAAAATTTATCTCTGTCATTGCTGGGTTCCTCGACGGGAGCGCAGCCGAATGGCCGATCCCGATAAGTCGTTTTAGCAGTCTTATGTTGAGAGTGCTAGCGAGATTCGTGCGTTGGTAGCATCTGGCCGAGTTATTTTCGCCGAGCAATGAACAGCTACGGAATGATGCGACCCCCTTTCTTAAAATCGTTTGGGTCTTAATTAAATTGTTTAGGGACCTGAAATCTGAAATCGCAATGGCGCTGGCATACGGACAGACCGAAATCATTGGCGGCAAAGCGCTATAGATCTTTCAATGCAGAGGAGGGCGACAATGAAGACGCTCACCTGCGGGTGGAGTCGTCATCGCTAAGGCAGCAAACAGTCCGAAATGTTACGGCTCCAAACGCCGGGTTCTTCGAGCATTGCAAGTCCTATCCACCGACCCCACATATTGACTACCTGCAGCATCTGAAACGGGCGCTGCAGAGTGTGGGTGCACAGAGTGCCCCAGCCCCAAAAAAGGAGGACGTCATGTCTTCCGCCTTTAGCCTGAATCTATCGAAAAACTTTGGGCGATCGATGCATCGCTTCCACGTTATCGAATTCCTTATCAAATCCACGCCCGCACTCAGCGTCGCTTTCATCGTCTATGTCACGTTGAGAGGCGTTCTCTGGTAGCCGTGATTTGAAGTCGTTCGATCCGGCAGAGGACGAGGTCTGCTAGCGACGAACGCAAATAGGCATCCCATCACCTTCGAGGTCAGCCATGACGGAACGCACCATTGAGACTGAAATCACCTTTACTCATCCCTTTGAGCTGAGCTCGTTCGTGAAGCCATTTGAGGCTGGCACCTATAGACTCATTGTCGATGAGGAGGAAATTGAAGGCTTGTCGTTCCCGGTCTTTAGGAGGACGTCCACTCAGCTCGAAATACCCGCGATTGCAACGGTCGTGGGTAGAAGGCAGCGCGTAACCGTATCTTCGCACGAGATCGAAACAGCCCTGGCCAAGGATGCTGGGACAACCGAGTGATTCCGTTGGCTGGCTGGGATCGAAAGCAGGCACGATTTGAACGCCTAGGGCCTGGAGGACCCGCCATGACAATCACTTTTCCTAACAGTGCCAGAAGCTTTGACGAAGCGGCCAAGCGCGTTCGCTTTCTGGGATACGATGGCATGTTTGAAATTCGGTTCCTGGTAGAAGCTGATGCACTAAGAATGGAGCCGACACAGTCAAACCCATCGGAACCAGACTATCTTGCCGCATTCGATAGAATTCGAACCAGGATACTTGAGGTCGCCATGCGGGTTTACGCCTCCGAGCGCAAGAACCTGATTGTCCTTGGACCGGCGGATTTTAGGTAAGGATTCTCTTCTGGCTTTGTGTGAAATGAGAGGCACATACTGCCGAATGGCGGCCACCTCGGCAGACGCGATATGATTGAATTCACAAAAAAGACGAAGGCGAAGGAGGATCTTTGGAGATAGAACGACCTTTGAGGAAACTCAGACCCGGGAACGGCCTGCCCGAACATCAAGGAAGTCAGGCCTGCAGAGCCAAACTCCGCCGCGGACTGAGAATTGAGCTCGTTGCAATAAGACAGCCGATCAAGTGAGTTGAAAATTGCGGTTATTTCGCCGCCGCCAATGGTTCTGCATTTGTCTTGCTCCAGCCGATTCTCACGTCACGCCCTGTAGGGCGGAGAACCCCCGATGATGACATGGACCGGCTGGACACATGGGGAATTCGAGAATAGCGTTCTAGGGGATTACCTTGCAAAAATTGCCTGAGCCCAGCGTGGAGCGAGTAAGGCAGAGATATGGAGCGCCGGCTTACCGCGATCTTGGCCGCTGACGTAGTGGGCTACAGCAGCCTCATGGGGAATGAGGAGGTCGGCACGCTGGAACGGCTGAAGATTTGCCGGCGCGAGCTTTTTGACCCTGCTGTTGCGGAGTTTCGAGGCCATATCATCAAACTCATGGGAGACGGTGCGCTGGTCGAGTTTGCCAGCGTGGTCGATGCAGTCCAGTGCGCCGCAGCGATCCAACGAAGGATGACCGAGCACGATCCGGCCGTCCCGGAAGCGCGGAAAATTCGCTTTCGTATCGGCGTGAACCTCGGCGATGTTATCGTCGAGGACGACGATCTCTACGGTGACGGCGTCAATGTTGCCGCGCGGCTGGAGGGCTTGGCCGAGCCTGGCGGCATCTGCATATCGGGCACCGCATTCGATCACGTCTTTCACAAGACTGACGTGGGCTTCACAAACCTTGGCGAGCTGCGGCTCAAGAACATTCCGGACCCGGTTCGGGTCTACCGTGTTCATCTCGATTCCAGCAAGGCGGGAGAAGTTCCAGCAAGGTCCCGTCGGCCGAGTGTCCGCACCATAGTCCTGTCGGCAATCGGGATTGCAGCGCTGCTGATGGTTGTATCCGCCTTCGCGTGGCAGTTCGAGTGGGGTAACCCCACAATGCCACAACGCACGTCGGTCGCGATCCTACCGTTTGCCAACCTCAGCGGCGATCCAAAGGAGGACTACGTCTCCGATGGCATCACCGAAGATCTGATCACCGACCTCGCCAAACTTTCCGGCGTGGATGTCATCGCCCGCGATTCCGTCTTCGCTTATAAAAACAAGCCTGTCGTCCTCGTAGACGCGGCGCGTGCGCTGAACGTGCGCTACCTGGTCGAAGGCAGCGTTCGGCAGGTCGGCGAACAACTTCGTATCAATGTACAGCTCGTCGACATGACGAGTGGGAAGAGTGTCTGGGCCAACCGCTTTGACCGCAGCGCGGCGGATGTCGTCGCCATTCAGGACGATATGCGGCGAGAGCTTGTAAGCGCCCTCGGCATAGTGCCTTCGGCTACGGAAGCAATGCGACTGTCGCGGGTGCCGACGGCGAATCTCGAGGCCTACGATAACTTCCTGCGAGGCGAGCAGGCAGCGCGCACCGGCAAGCGCGAGGGGCTACGACAAGCGTTGGCATTTTATGAAAAGGCGGAAGAGCTGGACCCCTCTTTCGCTGAGGCCTTTGCTTTTGACGCGCGCACGTCTGTCAACGTCTGGCGCACTAACTTCAACGACATAATCCAGAGCGCCCTTGCAAGGAGGAGAGCTTACGAAAAGGCAAGCCTTGCTTTGAAACTGGACCCGGACCTCTCATCGCCCTACGCTATTCTTGGCATTGTGCAAGTCGTGGATCGCCGTTACGAGGAAGCAACCGCTTCTGCGGAGCGAGCTGTCGCACTCGGCCCGGGAGATGTGGCGGCACAGATTGCACTCGGCTACGTTCAGCTGTTTGCAGGCAACCACGCCGAGGCGAGCGAGGCCGTAGAGTCTGCGCTGAGGCTCGACCCCAATCTATCTGCCATTGATCGGGAAGTCGCCGGCCTTGTCTTCCTTCTGAATGATGACACTGCAAGAGCCGTCGAGACCCTCGAACGCACGCGCGACGACGCACCGGCGGTCAGCGAGTTCCGCATAGTGCTCGCTGCGGCCTATGCGCGTGCCAATCGCCTGCCGGAGGCGAAAGCGTCGCTTGCGAGCGGTTTGCAATTGCTGTCCGGTTCGGAAACGTTCAATGAACGGTCGTTGTCGGACTGGCGGATCAGCTACGCTCACTTTCGCAACGCCCAGGATTTGGCTCTTATCATAGACGCGTTGCGCCAGGCCGGCTTACCCGAGTGGCCGTTTGGATTTACCGCGGACGAAAAGGACCGGGTAAATGGCGCGGCGTTGGCTTCCCTGATTTTTGGCCACACGCTACAAGGCCAACTCGAACCCGGCGGTCAACCAGCCATCCTGCAGATCGGAAAAGATGGAAATGCGGGATTTCGCTCCATGACACGAATGTACACAGCGAAGCTCTATGTCGATCAGGACCTCTTGTGTGAGCAGAGCGAGAATATGTTTGGGCGGCCCGATTGCGGCCCTGTTTACAGACGCAGCGGCGAAACCGACGGCTACACCTATGTCAACTCGGGCAAGGTGTTCCACTTCTCGGCGGCCGACTAAACCTCGTTCACCTCAGTGATAGTCATCCTTCGCAAGCTCGGCCTGCTTTTTTGGCCAATTGGCTTCAGCCTTAGGCACTGCTTCGCTGGCATGCGTCACAAAATCTTGCGTATCCACTTTGTCGTATGTAAGATATAGCTTACCGTCGAGGATCGCAAAGGCTTCCGGGTCGATATTGACGGTGACCGATCCGGAGCCGGCGACCTCCGCGGCGCAATAGCCGCCATATTGCGGCGCATATTTCACCGGATCTTTCTTGAACAGCTCACGGTGCTCGTCGCTGGCAAAGTACCAGGGCGTCCCCAGCCAATCGAAGGCATATTTCTCCGAGCCCTTAACCGCCTTGTTATCCAAGAAATAGGCGACGGGGTCATAGCCATTGATGGCAACTCCACCGAAATAGCCCGTATTGACAGTGCCATCCGCAAGCACCGGTGTGGAATAGGCAAGCGCAAGGGAAAGCAATGCAGCTCCCTCAATCGCAAGCATACGTCTTTCGCGTTTGCGGTGTGAGGCCACTTTGATCATGATCCCTCCTCCAATCAGTCGCTCAAGCACTTCTGATACCACTCCTCACTGCCGACAACATTTGCCGGCGGGCACATGACTCCGTGCTGCTTGTAAAGATGAACGATATCCTTGTTCCCTTTCCAGAGAGCACGCGTGATCGGCAGGTAACCATGAATTTCGGGATGCCTGATGTCAGCGCCCTGTGCGATCAGAAACTCGGCAACTTCCACATGATTTTCCTCGCCCGCTACCATCAGCGGTGTGACGCCTGCCTTATTGTCTGCATCGTCAAGCGGTGCGCCTTTCGCGAGAAGTTGTCGTGCTATCGCGGCGCTGCCGACATAGGCAGCCGCGTGCAACGGCGTGAAGCCACCGGAATTGCGCGCAGTAACGTCAGCGCCCCTGCCTAACAGCAGTTCAACCATCGAAGGTTGATTGTCCAGTGCAGCAACGATGAGCGGCGTAGCCTGATCAGCCGCCCGGCTCTCGACATCCGCGCCGCTAGCCAGCGCCTGCTCCATAGCGTGCGTATCGCCAGACACGACCGCATCGAACAACGACTGCTCAGATGCAGCCGGGCTCGCTACAGCAAATCCAGCAATCGGTAGCGCCAGAAGCCATCGCATTTCTACCAATAGCATAATCCAGGATTACCTACCAGCTGATTGGCCAATAACCCGGCAGCGCAATCGTGGAGCGCGCCCATCTGCGGCGAATTGCGGCCCGCAGTTTCTCTGAGCCAATTAGTTTCAGTTTCCATCACATCTACTTAATTTCACTGTCACGGATAGACCCGCATGCACAGGCGCCAGAATTGCCGCGACTTTACCGCGCACGTTGGCTGCCTCCATGCGATAATGACGTTGACAAAACCCACCCCGGACTTAGGTTCCCGCCGCGTCGAGCGGCGCTCGAAGGCAAGACACGCAGATCCCAGGAGAAAAGCCCATGACCATTGCGACTAAAACGGGCCTTTTCGAGCTCGGCGACCTTGCGCTGCAGTCGGGCGAAGTGCTGCGCGGCGCGAGCCTGAATTGGAAGACCTATGGTACGCTCTCGCCCGGCCGCGACAACGTCGTCGTCTTTCCCACCAGTTACAGCGCCCAGCACACCGACCAGGAATGGCAGATCGCGCCCGACAAGGTTCTCGATCCCACGCGCTGGTTTATCATAACGCCGGACATGTTCGGCAATGGGTTGTCGTCGAGCCCTTCCAATACGCCGGACTATCCGGACCTTGTGACGACCGCCGACAATGTCCGTGCCCAGAAGCGTTTGCTGGTGGAGGTGTTCGGAATCGAGCAGGTAGCCTGTGTCTACGGTTTCTCCATGGGCGCCCAACAGGCCTATCATTGGGCGGCGCTCTTTCCCGAAGTCGTCGAGCGCGCCATCATCGTGTGTGGCAGTGCCCGGACGGCGCCCCACAACAAGGTATTTCTGCTGTCGTTGCTCGCAACCCTCGAGGCGGCGCCGGAACACCTTGGCCGTGGCCGTTTTTCGGCAGAGCCCCGCGCGGCGCTGCGTGCCTTTGCCCGCATCTATGCCGGCTGGGCGATGAGCCAGGACTGGTACCGCGCCGGACTGCATTTAAGCAGCACGGATGCCGCGACGCTGGAGGATTTCCTCACCGACAGTTGGGAGCCGGGATTCTCCCGCAGGCCAGCCGCAGATCTATATGCCCAGGCTTGTACCTGGATTGCCTCCGATATCAGCGCCAATGACAGATACCAAGGCGACCTGGTGTCCGCGCTCAATGCGATACGCGCCCGCATGCTGCTCCTGCCGGGGCGAACCGATCTTTACTTCCCCGTTGCCGATAATGCTGCCGATATTCCCCATCTCGTCGACGCCGAGTTGCGGCCGATTCCTTCCATATGGGGCCATCGTGCCGGCAGTCCAAAAGACAACAAAGATGATCTCCACTTTCTGCGGCGTGCCGTAGAGGACTGGATGAAATAGTCCGAAGTCGACGTTGTGAGGTGCAGGCGGATAGAATTCGCCACCGCCACGCGTAGGAACTTCGCGTGACAGTCCAAGTACGCATCCAGTCAAAATGGTCGGGGAGGCCGCGCGCATGGTCTGGATCAGACGCTTCCCGCCATCCGATCGTCTGTCACATCTGCCAAAATACTACGAACGAAGCGGTGTCATGGTCACGCGGCCTCAAACTGTGGTAGAATGTTCGATCGGAAATGCAATCGAAGGGAGGAGCTGCATCGATATGCCGGCGAGCCATTGCCGCTCGTGACTTCTCGACGACATTCGAGCAACGATATTTCGCTTGTTGGGGCTAATCGCGATGCCGTGACATTGCGAGACTGGAGGGCGGCGCATCGCCTTGGATTGGCATCGTGGGACACCATATCCACCGTCGAGCGGCCCGCCAACGAAGCAACCGTAGGAGGACCAACCATGAAGCTGCGATCCCTCAGCCTACGCCATATCGGCGCGCTTATGATTTCCCTATCTGCTTTCGCGCTGATGACTTCAGCCGCACTTTCCGAAGAAAACAAATTCTTCATCAAGCCGGTGGTTGAGAAGAAGCTCACAGAGCTGCCGTCTGGGCCATTGTACTGGCGGCTGGAGAATTTCCCGACGCTGAAGCATGCGCAGGATGCGGCGGGTCCGACCTCGCTTGCGGCGGAGGTTGCAGGCAAGATCTGGCTGTTCACGCTCGGACCCAAGGATGGATCCACACGAGGCGGAACAAAGGTCGCCGAGATCGGCCCCCTTCCGCCGATCAGCGCGAGTGAGTATTTGCTGCGTGTCAACCGCGCCGGTGGAGCGCCCGGCACCAAGACCGCAATCCATACGCATCCTGGGTCCGAGGCATTCTATGTCCTGGCCGGCAAGCTTGGTCAGAAAACGCCCCACGGCGTGACCTATACTGAAGCCGGCATGACCATGACCGGACACGGGCCTGACACGCCGATGGAGGTGTTCAACGCCGGCACAATCGATCTCGATGAGCTGGCCATCTTCGTGATGGACGCCAATCGGCCCTTCTCTTCGCCAGCCAGCCTCGACTGAGCGAAGTGGCAATTATCAAGGCGGGAGAATTGTCCCCAGGCCGTAGCAATCGTCTGTGAGGCTCATTGAACGCGATCCTGAGGTTGCATCTCGCATCGCAGTAAGCTGTCTTGTCGCCGTCGAACGGCGACACTCATAGATCCCAGTCCGGCCACCCACAAGCTCACAGAGCGTGAGGCTTGATAGCCTGAATGCCCGCCCTCAGCAAACGCAGCACTGTGCGACTATCGGAATCTCCGATTGCATTATCGATTCTGTCCGTTTTCCATTCATTGGCGCAAGTGGCAAGTGAAGTCGCCCAGCAAAACGGATGAAGGATGGCAAACATGGAAACTGGAAATCAGAAAATTCTAATCGTCGGAGGGAACTCGGGGATGGGGCTTGCGCTGGCAAAATCCTGCCTCGCGGCCGGTGCGACTGTCACGGTGGTCGGGCGCAACGAGCAGAAACTGAAATCAGCCGCGGAGAGCCTCCAAAACCCAACAGCCCTTCGCACTGTTGTCGCAGATATCACACAGGAGCGGGAGGTCGCCCATCTCTTCCAAGAGACCGGTCCCTTGGACCACATCGTCAGCACGGCTGCCGATATTGAGGGTGCCTACGAACTTTTGCCGGCACTCGATCTCGCCGCGGCGGAAAGGGTGGTGGCAAGCAAGTTCTACGGACCGCTTCTACTTGCGAAACATGGAGCGCCGGTCCTAGCGCCTTCAGGCTCCATAACCTACACGTCAGGAATCGCGGCGTACCGTCCGTCTGCACGGGGATCGGTCGTTGCCTCCGTCAACGCTGCTCTCGAAGGCTTGGTGCGCGCGCTTGCCGTTGAACTGGCGCCGATCCGGGTCAATGCTGTTTCACCTGGTTGGGTCGACACTGCGATATGGGAATTTGTCGCCGGAGACAGGAAGGACGCGACACTGAAGGCGATGGCCGAGCGCCTTCCGGTGGGACGAGTCGGTAAACCGGAAGATATTGCCCACGCGATTTCCTTTCTCATGGGCAACACATTCACATCAGGCACAGTATTACATGTGGAAGGTGGACATCGGTTGATCTAGCTACCGACCAAACATGTCCGCAGGAGCTGACAGCAGCAACTTCAGCGCTGGTGGGAGAACACGCCTACGCCGCCATACCATCACAAGCGAGGCAGTTTGAGCGGCGCCTGGCCACGGCATCTCGCTGAGCTCGCCGCGGCGAAGCGCGTCAGCGACGGCGAGCCGCGGTGCCAGGCTGATGCCGGCGCCCGTTCCGACCAATTTTGCGATGGCTTCGATGCTGCCGGCTTCTATGGCAGGCTTTGGTGAACTGATTCCGGCGTCAACGAATGCCCGCTCGAACAACGCGCGATAGACACATCCGACTTCTGTCGCCACGAAGGAGGCCGACCCAAGCTCAGCCAACGTTGGGTTTTGAAGCGCAGATCGTCCGGCCACCGGGGTGATCAAGACCAAAGGCTCTTTGACAACCAGCCTTGTCGCCAGGCGGCTATCGACGCGACCTTGATCGAAGCAGAAGGCGACGTCGATCCCGCCGGTGTCGAGTTGCTGTATGAGATCGCCACTGCCCGCGACCTTCAGGCGGATTGCGACGTCCGAGTGTCTTCCCCGGAAAAAGGTTAGCCATTCAGGAAGTTTTGAACGTGCGATCGTTTCGAGGGCCCCAATCGTCAGCCCGCGCCCGGCCGAGCCGGCGACAGATGCAACAGCTGCTCGAGCTTCCTGCGACAACGATAGGATTTCCTCGGCATAGGTGATGAGGACCTCGCCCGCGGGCGTCAGCTCCAACCCTCCTCTGGACCGAAGGAACAGCTTGGCTCCCAGGTCGGCCTCAAGCGCCTGAACCTGATCACTCACCGCCGACTGAGAAAGGTGCAGTTCCGCTGCACAACGAGTTATATTGCGGTGGCGAGCAACAGACTGAAAGGTCTTGAGCAATCTGGGATTCATTCTGATCGATCCTTGAAGAGGAGAGTCTATCTACCCTGCGAAACGAGCTCGGGCATGAGTCGATACGCTCCACCATGCGGTCGGTCCTCCACGGCACGGCACGGCAGTTCCTCTGTGCGTTCCTTCCGAGGACGAGCGAGTGATACGAAGATCACCTCATGCCGCCAATAGGGCTCCTCCCGCCCCTCTATGAAGCGCACCTGGACACGGCCTCAGCCAAGGACCATGGCAACACGCGCGATATCGCCTGAGCTATCTCGAACCGTGTTGGTCAGTGAGCGAGGCTCGCGAGAGCTTTTTCCAGATCATCCAGACCGACTGGCTTGGTGAGGTGACGAGTGAAGCCAGCGTCTGAAGCTTGCGTCTTATCCTTCGTCTGACCCCAGCCCGTTTGGGCGATGATTGGAAGGGTTCGAAAATCTTCCTCCTGGCGAAACGCTTTGCAAACCTCATACCCATCCATGCCGGGCAGGCCAATATCCAAAAGGACGACATCGGGCCGGAATGCTCTCGCCGCGGGTAATGCGTCGCGTCCGTCGTGGACCATGTCAAATGCGTGGCCCATCTCCTCCAACATCATTCCGAGTGTGTGGGCCACCAGGATATTATCATCGACAATGAGCACCTTCATCGGGGGAGGCGATGGGTTTTGGCCTTCCGCCACCAGAACGGTATGCTCCTGCTCGATCGGGGAGGCAAGCGGTAACCGAAGGCTGAACTCGCTGCCTTGGCCGACGCCAGCGCTTGTTGCGGTAACAACACCGCCATGCAGGGTCATGAGTTGCTTGACCAAGGCCAAACCGATGCCAAGACCGCCCTGCGCTCGCTCCAGGTGGTCGTCAACCTGAGCAAACATCTGAAAGATCTTCGATTGCATTTCGCCGGGAATGCCGATCCCGTTGTCCCTCACATCGATGACAACATCGCCATCGACTTTTCGCGCCGAAATCAAGATCTGGCCGCCACTGGGAGTGTATTTGGCAGCATTGTTCAACAGGTTGCCGATAACTTGCGCCATGCGAGTATGGTCTGCATCAACCCAAAGCGGCTCGGGCGGAATATCCGTTTTAAGGGAATGTCCAGCCGAATCAATGAGGGGTCGAGACGCCTCGATCGCAGCCTCGACAACATCTTCGACCTTGATTCGATCCTTTCGTAGCTCGATCTTGCCCTGGCTGACTCGCGACACGTCCAACAGGTCGTCGATCAATCGCACCAGATGGACCAGTTGCCGATCCATCATGTCGCGGATTTCGGCGGCATTTCCTCCGTCGGGATTCCGCCGCAGAATATCGAGGCCATTGCGCAGCGGTGCCAGCGGATTGCGCAATTCATGCGCAAGCGTTGCCAAAAAATCGTCCTTGCGGCGATCGGCTTCCTTCAGCGCTTGTGCATGCACCTCCAATTCGTCCCGTTGGGCGGCGATCTGCTGTCGCTGCCGGTAGAGCTCGTAGAACACATCCGCCTTGCTGCAGAGGATGTCCGGCTCGATCGGCTTCTGGATGAAATCCACCGCACCTGCCTCATACCCTCTGAACCGGCGTTGATTGTCGGTCGTACCGGCGGTGACGAAGATGATCGGAACCCGGCGCGTACGTTCATTGCCGCGCATCAGCTCAGCCAGTTCGAAGCCGTTAAGGCCTGGCATCTGAACATCGACGAGCGCCAGTGCCACGTCGTGCTGGAGGAGAAGTTCAAGCGCCTGGTCACCTGACCGGGCCTTCAACAGAACCAGGCCGTCGCGCCGCAGCAACGCTTCGAGGGACAGGAGGTTTTCCTCCAGATCGTCGACCAACAGAAAAGAAACGGGGCCCATGATTACTTTAAACCTTTTGCAGATATTCGGCGATCGCGTCTAACGACATAATCCTTGCCGAAGGACACATCGCGATGGCCGCTTCCGGCATCGCGGATGCAAACGCGCCATCTGGACTTTGGACGATTGCAGTACCCCCGGCCTTGATGACTGCGTTCGTTCCCCTTGCACCATCCTCATTGGCGCCTGTCAGGACGATCGCGACCAGGCCGTCACTATAGGCATCCGCTGCGCTTTCAAACAGAACATCGATCGACGGACGTGAAAACAGGACGGGCTCGTCGCTCGACAGCGACAGTGTCCCATTCGCTTCGACCAGCAGATGATAGTCCGGCGGCGCGAAATAGGCCGTGCCGCCATAGATAGGTTCCTTGTCTTCGGCTTCCAAAACGCGGAGGTGGCATTTCGCCTGAAAGAGCTCCGCCAGAACACTCGGCCTGTCCGGGGGGATATGAACCACGACGATCACCGGTATGTCAAAATCAGCGGCCAAGGGGGGAAGAATTACCGACAGGGCTTCAAGCGCGCCCGCGGAGGCCCCTATCACCACGGCTCGAGGGCGGGTTTCGGTCAATGGTCCCACCTCTGGTAGATTTTTTCCTCACGCACGAAGTCCTTGAACGATCCGGCATGATCGGAAAATCGCAGGCTTTCCTTGGCACCGAGGCCCAGAAAACCTTTCCTTGTCAACGAGTCCTTAAACAATCCCAGTGCGCGATCTTGTAGCCGGCGGTCGAAGTAAATCAGAACATTCCGACAGGAGATCAGGTTCATCTCGCCGAAAACGGCGTCGGTGACCAGACTGTGGTCGGAGAACACTACCTGATCGCGCAACGTCTTGTCGAACGACGCCCTACCGTATGCGGCGCGATAGTAATCCGATAGCGAAGATTTTCCGCCGGATTTTCGATGGTTCTCCGTAAACAGCCGGATGCGGTCCAGCTCGTAGATTCCCGCTTGGGCAGTCTGGAGGGCGTCGTGATTGATGTCGGTCGCATAAAACAGGGTGCGCTGCTCAAGGCCTTCCTCTCGGAACAGGATCGTCAGAGAATACAATTCCTCGCCGCCGCTGCAGCCTGCGACCCAGACCTTCAGCGAAGGATAGGTGCGAAGGTGCGGCACCACTTTCTCACGGATGGCTCGAAAATATCCCGGATCGCGGAACATCTCGCTCACCTGCACGGTCAGGTAACCGAGCAACCGGGGTAGCATGGCAGGATCGTGCAGGACGCCTTCTTGCAGCGCCGAGATCGTCGCGAACCCCATCTGCTCGCGCGCCTGCCGCAGGCGTCGCTTGATCGAGGCCATGGCGTAGTTGCGGAAATCGTAGTGATAGCGCAAATACAGCGCCTCCAGCAGCAGTGGTATCTCGATGTCTTCGATCTTTTCAAGCGGATGTGTTTCTGTCACCGGGGCATCCACACACGCACGAGGGATAGGAGTTTTTCGACGTCCAGCGGTTTGGCCATATAGTCGTTGGCACCTGCCTCGATGCATCGCTGCTGATCGTCCGGCATCGCCTTCGCCGTCAGCGTGATGACCGGCAGTTTTTTCCAATCGGGGTTTTTACGAATCTCGCGTGTTGCGGTCAGTCCGTCCAACACAGGCATCATGACGTCCATGAGAACGAGATCGATTGCAGAGCCTTGCTGAGATGCTTGCGCAAGGCGGTCCAGAGCCTCCTGACCATTGCGGGCGATCTCGATGATGGCCCCGCGCGGTTCCAGGATGTTGGTCAACGCGTAGACGTTCCTGACGTCGTCTTCGACCACGAGGATTCGGCGGCCCTCGAGCAGCGCGTCCCGGTTCTGGGCCTTGCGAATCATCCTCTGTTGTTCGTCCGGCAGGTCGGAAACCACCTGATGCAAGAAGAGAGTAACCTCGTCGAGAAGACGCTCCGGAGACTTCGCCCCCTTTATGATGATCGATTTCGAATAGCGGCGCAGCCGCTGTTCGTCGTTGGCCGACAGCACCCGACCAGTGTAGACGATGACAGGTGGGAACGGGTGCTCGCTATCCTGACTGATCGTCTCCAGGAGCCAATAGCCTGACGCATCTGGAAGGGACAGGTCGAGGACCATGCAATCGAAGGTCTGGGCTTTCAACAGCTCGAGACATTCCGCAGCAGTTCCGGTGCTGACGGTTTCGACGTCATGCGACGACAAGAGTTTCGTGACCGCCTCGCGCTGGATCTCGTTATCCTCGACGATCAGTACCCGGTGGACGCGCTGCGAAAGCTTGGCTTCGAGTTTTTGAAGGATGTCGACCAGTTGTTCGCGTTGAACGGGCTTTAGCATGTAGCCGACGGCGCCAAGTGAAAGGGCCGTTTCCGAGTAGTCGGTGGCTGACACGATGTGGATCGGGATATGTCGTGTGCGGACGTCGCGTTTCAGTCTGTCGAGCACTGAAAGCCCCGACTGGTCGGGAAGGCCGACATCCAGGACGATCGCGCTCGGCAGGAACTGTTTGGCCAGCGCCAGCGCATCCTGGGCAGTGCCTGCCACCAGTGCCCGGAAACCCATTTCGCGCGCGAGATCGCGCAGGATCGCCGCAAACGTATCGTCGTCTTCAATGACAAGCAGGATCCGCTTGTTGTCGGAAGATGTCGCACGGTCGTCGTCGACGAAGCTGCGCCGCGCGAAGGGTACTTGCTCCGATGCCACCTGCGGCACCGCGGGAGCAGCGGTCGCAACCGTATTGCGGACCTCGCGGGGCGCGACGGTCGCGGGGTCATAGGCTTCCGGCAGCGTGATCGTGAACGTGCTGCCTTGCCCCTGGCGGCTTGTAAGGTGGATGGAGCCGCCGAGCAGGCGGACGAGTTCCTTGGAAATCGACAGGCCAAGGCCCGTGCCGCCGAACCTTCGGCTGATCGTGCCGTCCGCCTGATGGAATGCCTCGAAAATGGTCCGCTGCTGCTCCTCGGCGATTCCGATCCCCGTATCGGTGACCGAAAACGCGACCCGGCCGTCGCCAGTGCTTCGAACGAACAGACTGACCTTGCCCTGATCGGTGAACTTGAAGGCGTTGGACAGAAGATTTTTCAGGACCTGCTCGAGACGCTGCAGATCCGTCTCGATGGCAATCGGGCATTCCGGTGCGATTTCCACGTCGAATTGCAGTTGCTTGTTTTGCGCAATCGGATCGAAGAGCTGTCGGAGGTTGATGGTGAGCCGCTCGACGACAACCGGCTCGGGACGAATGTCGGCATGACCCGCTTCGATCTTCGACAGATCGAGGATATCGTTGATCAGGTTCAGCAGGTCGTTTCCGGATGATTGGATCGTCTGCGCGTATTTGACCTGTTCTTCCGTCAGGTTTTCCTCGGAGTTGTCCGCTAGAAGTTTGGCAAGGATCAGCGAAGAATTCAACGGCGTCCTGAGCTCATGTGACATGTTGGCAAGGAAATCCGACTTGTATTGGCTGGCTTGCTCAAGTTCGCGCGCCTTGAGCTGTATCGATGCATTGGCACGCTCCAGCTCGTCGCGTTGACCTTCTAGCTGCTGGGCCTGCTCTTCGAGCTGAGAGTTCGTCTGTTCGAGCTCGACCTGTTGCTGTTCAAGACGGGCCTGGGATTCCTTCAGCGCCCGGCTTTGTTCCTCGAGCTCTTCGTTCGAGACCCGCAATTCCTCGCCCTGAACCTGCAGCTCTTCGGACTGTCTCTGCGTTTCCTCAAGGAGATTTTGGAGATCGTTGCGATATTTTGCAGAGCGAACGGCAGTGGCAATCGAAGAAGAGGCCTGCTCAAGCAGAGCCAGCACGCTTTCATCGACCGCGCGCAGGAAGCCGAGTTCGACTACCGCGTTGACGGATCCGTCGACGTTGCCTGGCGAGATCACCAGATGTCTTGGCTTGTCCCGCCCAAGTGCCGAGCCAAATGCAAGATAACCGTCGGGAACGTCGGCGATGAGAATAGGCCGGCTTTCGACCGCCGCCTGGCCCAGCAGACCCTCCCGCGGTTTGAACTGCTCCGGGAGGTCAGCTCCTTGAGGGACGCCATAAGTCGAGGCACGACGATAGACGTTGTCGTCACCGACGAAGATCGCGCCCGCGACGGCGCCTGCATATTTCGCCAAGAATTCCAGGATGCTGTTGCCGAGCTGCTCGATCCGTTGATCGCCAATGATCACCGAGCTCAGTCCGACATGACCTGCTTGCAGCCAGTCCTCGCGCCGGCGAGCAAGCGTTGCTCTACGGATCAAAACGCCGATGGCCGTGGTCAGAAGCAGTCCGAGAACCCCCGACAGGATGCTGCTGACGAGCGCCGTATTGTAGGCGTCGTTCATTTCGGCCAGCCGTTGTGCGCGCAGATCCGCCTCGACCTTGCCCATCGTTTCAAGCTGCGCCCTGATGGCGTCCATCTCGATCTTGCCGCGGTCAGAATTGACGATGGTCAGGGCAGGGGAGAGGCCTTGAGTTCGCCGGAGGTCAATCGTTTCCTTGAGTTCTGCCATTTTCGCCGCAACATGCGCCTTGAGGGTCGCGATATTGGGTTGTTGCGCAGGGTTGTCGCTCGTCAGCTCGGCGATTTCGTCGAGCCGCAACGGAATCGCCGTCAAAGCTGAATTATAAGGCTCGAGATACCGCTCGTCATTGGTCAACAGAAAGCCACGTTGTCCGGTTTCTGCGTCTTGGGCGCTCGACAGCAAGTCATCGAGGGCGATGATCACCTCATGGGAATGGACGATCCTTTGATTGTCGTCCCGCAGCTTCTGGAGATTGAAATAGGCGATCGCTCCGCTGATAATAAAAAACACGATAGCACCCGCGAGACTGAATGCGACGACGGGATCAAGGCCCAACCGCCGCTCGCGGTTATTTGGAACGTTGCTCTGTTTCATGAAAACTCGTGCGAAAGATGCGTTTGATGCGGCGTAAATGTTTAAGTCAGTGACTGTTCTCGAAATCAACTGAGTTCGCACGATCTAGCGCGCGCAAGTGCGATATCAAGAAGCCCAACGGCGCCAGGCGAGGTGGTCGAGTGAGCACGGTCTTGCGCATCAACCTGGGGGACGCGGTCGCAACGACCCGGTGCGGCCGTCCCAGCAAAGCGATCGGATATCCGGCCGCCCTTGGTCGAGTTAACGGTGTATGCCTGCCGATAAGAGGAAAGCTTGTCGGGCCCATGTCTTGGACTAAACTCATATTTGATCGCGCCCGTGGATGGATCCCTCCGGTGGCAGAAAAGCTTCGGCGCTACAGGATTGGACCAATCGAGATGGAGAGGGGAGACATGGTTCTCGTCAGACTGTGCAAGGTGGCGCTAATTGCGGCAATCGCGCTGTTCTTCACACTAGTCGCGTTTGGCAATATCACCGACTACGGCAGCAATTGGCTGTTTGTACAGCAGGTCTTGTCGATGGGCACGACCTTCGCAAACTCCAACCTCCATTGGCGGGCGATCGCGAACCCCACTCTCCAGGAGGCTGGCTACCTCTCCATCATCGCGGTCGAAACCGTAACCCCATTGCTTCTTTGGGTGGGAACCGTCCGCCTCCTGGCCGTCGTGAGAAGTGACGAGTTTGGACGCAGGAAAAGCTTGGCAGCCGCAGGATTGACCCTCGGAATTCTGCTCTTTGCCGTGGGTTTCATATCCGTCGGCGGCGAGTGGTTCGCGATGTGGCAATCGCAGATCTGGAACGGCGAGCAGAAGGCGTTTGATTTCATCGCGATGATTGGCGTTGTCATGGTCATCCTACTTCTCCCGGAAGCGGCGATGGCCTGATCGTTTCCTGGCGCGCCGTCCGCGCTTCACTGTCCACTTTACGCCCACATCCACATCGAGGCTCAATGCTATCGAGGGCTTCTTCGCCATCTTGACGAGCGGCGCAGCAAGTGCGGTTCCTTCCACTCGATCATCGATCTCCAAGGCGCTATCAACCGCTATATCGCCGAGCACAATCTGAGCCCAAGGCCGTTCGCCCAGACCAAGAACCCCGAAAAAACATCGCAGCCGTCAAACGCGGGCTTATAAGCTAGTGAGCGCGAGTGTCGGTTCGGTCCAGCGAGGCTGTCGGAATGACGATCCCAGAGTAGAGCACCGGCGTATCGGCTCGATCTCGGAAGGCACGACCAAACGCTGTCACCGGCGTATAGGCGCCATGGCGTCCGCGAACCCGGTAGGGATGCTGTTGCGGACTTTCGGCTATGATTGATTGGCTGATGGATTTGGCGAGCATAGGCCGATCGTCGGGATGAACGCGCGCAAGATAGGCTTCCAGAGGCAGCCCACGTTTTGTTTCCGCCGGATCGAGCCCGAATAGATCAGCCAGCGCCGCGTCCGCGAAGACAAGATTTTTCTGGATATCCCACGTGTATATTCCAGCTTCCGGAACGTCGCCCTCGAATATCTCCGCTACAAACGCTGCGTGTTCGTCTCGCGTCATATGTCCCATCCCGAGAGCATAGTTCTTTGTGAACTCATATTATTCAATTCGACTTCAAGCTTGTATGCTCTGGATATCATACACGTTTTCATTAGCCGGCGACATTTGCTTCGGCGAACGCGCGTAGTTTTCCCAGTATCTGCCAAAGCGGGATGTTAGCCGTTGCCAAGGCGCTGGCGAGTGTCCCAATGCCAGGAGACGGCTGCCGTTCCGGGCCAATTGAGACACCAAGCTCATTAGTAGGACACTAATATTTTCTTTGTCATATATAAGAAATCTGTTATCAGGTGCCCGCCGCTTTTTCCAAGGATGAATAGATACTATGTTTGATGTTGCGAACTCCGCCAGTTTGCTTGACGCGATGTCCAACCCACGCCGTCTGGAAGTGCTACAGATTCTGTCCGAAAGGGAAGTGTCGGTTGGTGAGCTCAGCGCGAAAATCGGTTTAAGCCAATCAGCGCTGTCACAGCAACTCGCGAAGCTGCGCCAGAAGCGACTGGTCAACACACGCCGAGATGCGCAGACAATATACTACAGTTGCGACAACCCGGCTGTGCTAAGGATGTTGACCGCTCTGCGGGATGTCTATGCGCCCTCAGCTCAGTTGCCGCGCGCCAGCTGAGAATGCAATCACAAAAGCGTCCCGCTTTCATCGCAGCATCCGCGAATACCTCGCACGCTTCTTCTGTGGCGATCGCACGCCGGAAAGCTAACAGGCACACGATGTTTGCGTTTCTGCGTGCGCTGCTCTCATAAGCTCAAGTTCAGCGCGCGACTGCGTTGCGCATCACATTTTGACACCTCGGTTGCCATATCAGGCAGAAGTCGTGAGAATTTCCTTCACCTTCTGCGCAAGATCGTCAATTGCAAATGGCTTAGTGATCATTTCCATTCCGGGCGCCAGGAAATCGGCTCGTGACGCCGCCGTCGCGGCGTATCCAGTGATGAATAGAACCTTCAGCGAGGGGCGGGCGGCGATAGCGATCTCGGCAAGCTGACGACCGTTCAGTCCGGGTAGACCGACATCGGTCACAAGCAGATCGATACGGCTCTTCCCCTCGATCAGTGGCAATGCTTGCGTACCATCGATCGCCTCGGAAACCCGGTAACCGAGATCTTTGAGAACATCCACGACCAGCATCCGAACAGCATCGTCGTCCTCAACAACCAGGACTGTTTCGCCTTCACCCCGGGGCGGAACGAAATCCTCGCCGACATCGGTGCTTTGAGCACCGACTTCCTCCACGCTCCGAGGCAGGTAGAGCTTTATCGTCGTTCCAACGCCAACTTGGCTGTAGATTCGGACATGGCCCCCGGACTGCTGCGCGAAACCGTAGATCATCGACAGCCCAAGACCGGTCCCTTGTCCGATTGGCTTTGTCGTGAAGAACGGCTCAAAGGCTTTTTCAATCGTTGCTTGCGACATTCCTATGCCGGTATCGCTTACGGCCAGGACAACGTAGCTGCCCGGTCGCAACGTTTCACCGCGGGCAAGATCCGCCTCGCCTAAGACGACATTGGACGTTTCGATCGTCAGCTTGCCACCGTCCGGCATGGCATCGCGTGCGTTGATCACGAGGTTGAGCACCGCGCTTTCGAGCTGATTGGCATCCGTCACCGCTTTCCAGGTGTCCGGAGTGGTTTTGATGAGTAACTCAACCCGCTCGCCGAGCGTCCGCCGGAACAGCTCCTCCATAGAGGCAATGAGCTGCGTCAGGTCGATCGGATGACGCTCCAGAGACTGGCGTCGAGAAAACGCGAGAAGTCTATGCGTCAGCGCCGCGGCGCGATGGGCGGATGACGAGGCGGCGTCCAGATACTTGTCGAGGTCATCCAACCGGTTCGCAGCGATCCTTCGCCTTATAATCGATAGCGCTCCGATGACACCCGTGAGCATGTTGTTGAAATCATGGGCTATACCTCCGGTTAATTGGCCAACAGCTTCCATTTTCTGGGCCTGGCGCAATTGATCTTCCGTCTGCTCAAGAACCGCCTTTTGTTGCCGCTCGAGAGTAATGTCGCGGCCATAAGCATAAACGAGGTCATCCTCCCGCGACGTCATCCAGGAGACGATCCGCTGCGAGCCGTCCGCATGCGTCAGGCTGACTTCGAGCTCAGCGTAGACATTTTCGATCGCCTTCTTCAGATCGGGTTGAGCCTGGTCTCTGTCCTCGGCCCACACGAGGTCGAGGACTTGTTTTCCGACGACGTCCTCCGGAAAGTGGCCAAGAATTTGCTGCCACGACGGGCTGACGTCGCGAAACACACCATCCGTCCCGATGACTACCAAAAGGTCGCGCGAATTCTTCCAAACGCGGTCCCGGTCGCGCAAACTGTCCCGAGCGATTTCCGAAAGCTTTTGATTGGCTTGGTGCAGGCTTTCTTGCGTCCGCTTTGCGTCGGTGACGTCAAAGATGACGCCGACATAACGTCGGCCGTTCGATTCGATGTCGTCGACATACTCGCCACGCCGCGCCAGCCACCGCTCCTGGCCGTCATTTGCGCGCCTTACCCGAAACTCAATGTTGCGCTCGTTCTGAAGTCCGTTTGGATCGGTCAGATCGATCAGCGGCTCATCAGCGGGGTGAATGAGGTCGTTGAGTGTCCGAACAGGTAGAACCCTGGTTGGATGCAGCCCAAACAGGTGGCAGAACTGTTCGGAGACGGTGGTCGTCCCGAAGCCGACGATGTGTTCGAACGTCCCGATCCCGCCCGCGGATTGAGCGATCCGGAGCTGCTCGTGTATCCGCTTCTGCTCGGTGATGTCGACGAGCACGCCTGTGAACTTGATGGGCTCATCATTGTCGTCAAATATCGTGCGGCCCCTCGCGTGCACCCAGCGATATCCACCGTCATTCCGTACGAGCCTGTATTCTTTGGAAAAGACTTCCGACCCGGCGAGGATCCCGGCTACTGCCAGTTTTACGCGCTTCAGATCATCAGGATGAATGGACGCAAAAAAGTGGTCCGGCGAGACTCCGTCGGCGAGCGCAACGGGATCCTGGCGAGTTATCGCCGCGAATCTCGCGTCGGCAAGCAGGCGGTTGGCGGGAATATCCCATTCCCACGCGCATACCGCGCCGGCCGCGTCAAGGGTAAGGTGCAAACGGCGTTGCGCCGCTTCAAGAGCGTCAGATGTGCCTGCCGCAGGTTTGGCATCGTCATCCATGGATGCCGCCAATGATACTAATCAACTTAAGGGCTTTCCGTCATTACGCGATCAATGAAGTCTGCAATATGTTGCTTAAGTCTCTCCATCGACGGCAGATCCATGATCATCGCGATGTATCCGCGGATGTCATGCTCCCTCACGGAGAAGTTGATGTAAAGGAATAAAACGTATCCCTCGTCGCCACCGTTGGTCAGGACTTCAAACAGGAGATTGCTGTCCCCTCGACGAACATGAGGCAGCGACATTTTCAACGTATGCTGCAACATGTTCGCCATCGAGCCAAGGCAACCGTTCAGTATGACGTTGCCCGTCTCTGCAAGTGCTTCCTCGGCCATTTCCGCAAGATCGGCTTCCCCCATCTCGTCGCCGACAATGGCGCGAACAAGCGACAATCCGTTGCTTTCCGGAAAGATCAGCAGAGCACGGCCCGAGAAGGGCCCTTCGAACTGTTGCTGGACTGCAATGAGGCTTTCGCTCTCACGCTGACCAATCAGGGTGGCCGCGGACTTGCGCGTCACGATCTCGACCGAAGGGACCGAGAGGATGACCTGCTTATGGACCATCTTGCGCAGGCTTGCTGCCGCGCGACTGACGCCGATGTTGACGAGTTCGGTGAGAGCGTCCCGTTCGAGTTCGTCGAGTCCGAGCGATTGATCGGTCATGCTCCCGCCTTCTTGAGCCGAAGTGCCGCTCCGGCGATGAACCCGCTCAATGCGTCTTGGGTGACCGGTTTTGCAACGAACGTGGCGTTGAGCGCACGCACCTTGGCGATGATTTCGTCCTGGACGTTTGCCGTGATCACGGCGATCGGCATATGCGGGTGGCTGGCTCGCAATTCGGACGCCAGTTCAAGGCCATCCTTGTCCGGCATATTGAAATCCAGGATCGCAACGTCAACCTGACGCGAGCCGACGATCCCAAGGGCATCCTCAGCACTCGCGGCTTCAATGCGTGTCCAATCCGGCTGCAATGCTGTGATCGCCTTGCCGGCCACGATACGTGCCAATTTGCTATCGTCCACAACCAGGACTGTTACCGTCATTCCGTTACTCCACATGGCCCTGGCAGCTCGGCTTGCCACGGATTCGTTGATACCCTTAGGTGGATAGGTATGCCTTAGCAAGTTACCGCCCCCTATTTGCGACTATCATTGAGCTATCTAGCGCAGACAGAATCTTTTCCACCGCTGGGGCTGGCGAAGACGCGGTGGTTATTTTTGCCCTATGCATTATCAGCGCCTGCCAAAGTGCCGTGTGGACGACAGTTGCAGTACTGAGATCCACCGAAAGATCCGGGCGACTTTCGAGATAGCCGATCAACGCTTCGACCTCCTCGATCCCACACGTCCCTGAAAGGGTAATGGCCTGCGTATCCAGCTTCACCGTCATTGCACCAGTTCCTCAATGTCCAATACAAGTAGGATCTTTCCGTCGCCTAACAGCGTCGTTCCCGCGATCCCGCTGACGCCCTGCAGCAGGCCGGCCAGTGGCCGCGTCAGCGTTTCGGTGCGCTCGGCAATCGCATCAACGGCTACTCCGATTTCGCTTTCTCCTGCGCGCACAATCAGGACGGTAAGGTGGTTGGGTTCGGAATTCTGCAAGGGCGTCTCCAGCAGTTTGCCGAGATAAAGCAGAGGGATCGTCCGGTTGCGAAGAATGAATGCACGACCCGCCCGAACGGACTGAATGGAGCCGGTCAGCAGCCTGTGCGTCTCGACGACGTCCGACATGGGAATGCCGTAACGCTCGTCACCGACTTCAACGACCATCAACTGTGACATCGAGAAGCTGATCGGCAATTTCAGAAGGAACGACGTGCCCGAGCCGACGACGCTTTGCAGTGTGAGCGTCCCACCAAGCCTCTTAACCGAGCTCTGTACCGCATCGAGGCCGACCCCGCGGCCGGACAAATCGGAGACCGAGGACGAAGTGGAAAAACCCGGCGCGAAGACCAACTGAAGAATGTCCACATCGGAGAGAGTCGACGCCTGGTTTCCCGAAATGAGACCGCGATCGACGGCTGTCGCTCGGACACGTTGCGGATCCATGCCGCGGCCATCGTCAGCGACTTCGATCTCGATCTGGTCGCCGCGCTGTCGAGCTCGCAAGATTATGCGGCCTCTTGCAGTCTTGGATAGGCGCAACCGGTCGGCTTCCGGCTCTATACCATGGTCGAGGCCGTTTCGAATGAGATGCAGCAGCGGCTCGAACAGGTTTTCGACGATTTCCCGATCGGCTTCGACTGTTTCCCCTTCGATGATCAGATCGAGCGCCTTCCCCAGCCTTGCCGACGTTTCCCGCACCAGCCGCGGGAAGCGGCGAAAAACGTGTTCGAGCGGGATCATTCTCGCCTGGGTGACGCCACTGTAAAGGGAGGCAACAAGTTGCTCGATCTCGTGGTGGCTCGATAGAATGCGTTTTGCAAGCGGAGCGTTGCCCTGATTTCGAGCCTCGTCTGCGAGAGAAACGAGGCTATTCTTCGCGATAATCAGCTCGCCGGCAATCTCGACCAGTTTATCGATGCGCGAGGAATCCACCCGCATCGTTGTCGACCGGCGATCCGCCGAGCGGCCCACCGACGCGTCCGGCCCAGAGGGGATCTGTCTGGAGGTAGATCTAAACAAAGGGAAAAGCTCGACCTGATCGGGGATCAGCCGAAACAATGCTTCCGCCTCCGCAATCGACCCTCCCGAGACAGCGTCGATCAGAAGATTGCAACGGAAAGGGTCGTAGTCCTGAGGCGACGGTCGAGGTTCTTTGATCGAAATCGCCAGATACCGCAGGTCCGAAAGGCTCGATATCAATGCCAGCGGATCGTCGCCGTTGAAGAAACATTCCGGATGCGGCTCGTAACGGATGGCGACCATCGCTCCTTCGTCGTTGGACACAGCACTCCGCTGATGCAGGGATTGAACCCAGTCGGGAAGTGCAGTCGGTTCGCTGGCGGGTTCGTCTACTTCAGGCCCACTTTCCTCGCCCTCGAGGAGCCGAAGAAGCCTCGGAGCCTGTTTCTCCTGCGCCTCCTGCAGACGTCCCGTCTGCAAAATCCCGTCTATGCAGCCGTCAACCCACTCGATCACCGCGAAGAGAGGGTCGATGAGCGTCGCGTCGACGGCGACCTTACCACCTCGGGCCCGGGTCAAAAGGTCTTCCGCCCGGTGCAAGATGTCCTGCATCGGGCCGAAATCGAAAAGTCCGACCGAGCCCTTTAGCGTATGGATCGCCCGGAACGCGCTCTCCAGACTTGCGTGCTTCGCCGGGTCTGATTCCAGCGACAGGAGATCTTCCGAGGCCTGCTGGACCAGCTCCCGCGCCTCGATGGCGAATTGTTCGATCAATTCATCCATTCATTTGCCTCCCGCCTCTCGGTAGACGATAGCGTCGGGGAAACGAACGGGTTCGAAGGTCTCCGAAATACGGGACATGGATTCCGTATGGCCGAGGCAAATGTATCCGCCGGGATAGAGAAGTTCATGGAGGTTGCGCGCAGCGATTTCCCGCGCGGCCTCGTCGAAATAGATGAGCAGGTTCCTGCAGAATATCACATCGAAACGGCCAAGTGCGGCGAGACTCTGCCGATCCACGATATTGCCCTTGGCGAAGGTGACGGATTCTCTCAAGTCGCCGATCAGTCGGCGCTGCTGATCCTTCTCCGCCTCGAAATACCGGACAAGGATGTCCTGCGGAAGTCTTGAGAGCGACCGCTGCCCAAAATACCCGTCGACCGCCTGCCTCAGTATGGCAGTATCGATATCCGAGCCGGTAATCTCGATGTTATAGGCGTCGACCAGCGGCCAGTTCTCAAGGAGCCAGATGGCAATAGAATATGGTTCCTCACCGCTGGAGCAGGGCATGGACCAGATTCGGATGCGATCGCCCGGCCCTTTGGAACGGATGATCTCTGGCAGGATCGAATGGCTTAGACAGGCAAGCTGATGTTGCTCGCGATAGAAATAGGTTTCGTTGACGGTGAAGCTGTTGATCAGCAGCTCGGTCTCGCGCAGATCGCCACGCAATATGGAGATATAGTTTCTCGCCGACTGCGCCTTCCGCTGGCTGATCAGGTCGGAAACACGGCGCTCGATATAGTAACGTTTGGTTTCGCCGAAAACCATGCCGCTGCGCTTGTAGATGATGGCGCAGATCTCCTCGAGATCCGCTGTCGACAGCGGGGGCGCAGCATAATCATTCGATCTGATCGGAGGGATCGCCATCAGCAGGCTCGCTCAAGTAGCGTCAGCCCGATCTCATCTGCGCGCTTGATCTCGCTTGCGCCCCCCAGGCGCACCAGTTCTCCCGGCATGCCCCAGACGACGGCCGTTTCCTCGGATTCCGCGATCGTATGGCCGCCGGCGGCCTTGAGGTCGGCCATTGCGGCTGCTCCGTCATTTCCCATGCCGGTCATCAGGACGCCGACGAGATTAGCTGCCGGCACATGGCTCATGGCCGAGCGCACCATCCGGTCGACGCTTGGATGCCACCGATAGCTCGGGTCGCTTGGAGCGGCCATCGCCACCAGCGATCCGGCCCGCGAGGAGATGATGATATCTGCGTCTCCTCTAGCGATGTAGATGTTGCCCGGCTCCAACCTGATTTGTTGCGTCACCTCGCTAACGGTTACGGCGCATAGCCTATTGAGACGCCGTGCGAGAGGCCCGGTAAACGAGGCCGGCATATGCTGTGCAACCACGACCGGCCAGCCGAAGCCAGCCGGTAGATGGGAGAGGACAGCATCCAGGGCCGGCGGCCCGCCGGTCGAGGTCCCAATCAGGACAAGACCGAGCCTCTCCGAAGTTCCAATGCCCGCTGCTGCTAAAGACTTTTGATACGCCCGCGATGGAATGGTTTTTGACGATGGCCCTGTGCGAGTGACACGAAGGCGTTCGGCAAGTCGGCGGCTTCGCTTGATCCGGACTGACGCGGCCGTGCGAACTTTCTCGACGAGACGAGGGGTCAGTTCGTCAATCCCAAGTGAAATCGCGCCACCCGGTTTGGCGATGAAATCGACCGCGCCCATCTCCAGCGCTGCGAGCGTTTCTTCAGCCCCTTCCTCGCTCAGCGACGAAACCATCACCACAGGACAAGGATGCTCGAGCATGATGCGATCAAGACAAGTGAGCCCATCCATCAACGGCATATGGATATCGAGCGTCACCACGTCGGGGCGAAAGGTCGAAATAATCTTCAGGGCCTCGGCACCGTCGCGGGCGAACTCGATCTCGAAATCCCCTTCGGCACTGAAAATCTGGCCCAGGAGTTTCCGCATCAAGGCAGAATCGTCGACGACGAGAAGACGAATCACGGATCGACCACCGCTGTCTTTTCGTCTGCTATCGTCGCAACGATATCCCGCTCTGCCCGCGTCAGAAGCTCCTGGGAATCAATCAACAGGATCATCCGACCATCGGCTTCGATGTGGGCGATGCGGTCGAAGACGTCCGTCTGATCGGAGGAAAATTCGGGCGCTTCCGACAAAGCAGTTAAGGAAATAGGCTTGACTTCCGATACGTCGTCCACGACGAACCCGGCTCGCAGGTTTCCAAGGGTTACAATGATTGCGCGAGCCTTGGCAGTCTGCGGCGATACCGGAGTATCGAAGCGGATGCGCTGATCAATCAGCGGAACAGCCTTGCCCCGCAGATTGATGACGCCCATCACAAATTCCGGTGCGCCGGGCATGCGGGTGACGTCTTTTGGAACCCGGACGACTTCATCGACCGAGCTGATCGGCAGGCCGTAATTCTCGTCGCCAAGCTGGAAGATCAGAAACTGCTCGAATGTCTCTTGGCTTTCACGCGTCGTATCCATGAGCTTTGGTCCTGTATTGTGGTCGAGTGCCTGCGAGACGGCATGGTGGCCGAACAGCATTTCCGGAGACAGGATGGAGATAAGACGTCCGCTATGCGTTATCCGGCCGATCGCCTCGATCTGTGCATCGCCGCGTCCCCGTTGAAGTACCGCGGGTACCGCATCGATCGCATCGTTGGGCAGCCGGTGAATGACGTCCATCTCGTCAACGACGAGGCCGACGATATTGCCCTCGTGCTCTACGACAACGATGCGGGAGCCTTCCTTCGTCGATTGTTCGCCGTCAAGGCCGAGAAGGGATGCGAGCGATACAAGCGGCAGAACGCTGTTGCGCATGGGAACGAGGCCGATCACCGCGGGTGCAGCGTTGGGGACGACCGCTATATCGCCGGCCAACGTGGCGACCTCGTGGACATCATCGAGCGGCAGACCATAAAGCTGACCCGCCACTCGAAAAGAGAGCAAGGCAGTCAGCTGACTGCTCGCGTCCGGCTCGATTTCGTGGCCGGCCTGAGCTACGCGTTCGACCGGCGCACGTCTCGCGCCCTTGAACGCGGCCTCCAGCAGGCCATTCAGCCCTTGGATTGGGGTTGCCGTGGAATCGGCTGAAAGCCGTAAGACATCATCGACGAGGAGGCCGACGGCGCCTCCGTGATCGTAGATTATGATCTTGCCCTCATGTCGGGCCGAGAGATAACCGCCGCTCAGAACTCTGCCCATCGACAGGACCGGGATGGGCTTGCCGCGAAGATTGGCAATGCCCGCGAGCGCCTCGGGGCCATGCGGAACCCGCGTAATATGGGGTACCCTGACCACCTCCAGGACGGAGCTTGCCTCAATCTCGTGACAATGCTCGCCGACCCGAAATACGAGCCGCCGCCGATCGACGTCTGCTGCTGAAGATGACCCTGCCATGTCCCTAGTTTCCGGACATCTGAAGTTCATCTGCCAAAGATGCGATTTCTTCGACCGCCGCTGCCAGATCCTCTGCCCCGCGAGACTGCTGTCGTGCCGCAGTCGCGGCCTGTTCCGAGGCAGCACTTGCCTCTTGCGCGACCGTAGCGATTTGTTGGGTTCCGGCCTGGACCTGTTTTGCCGCAACGAGGATCGCCTGCGTTGCGTCCAGGATGGACGCGTTGCCGCGCACCATCGCGTCGACGTCGACTTCAGCCGCAGCGAGGCGCTCGACAATCGCTTTGTTTCTGGCAATCTCGGCCTCGGAAGCCGCAACGATCATTTCGAGTTCGCGCTCCACCGTCGCGATCTGCACGCGGATTTGCCGCACGATGTCCTTAACGCCATCTATATTCTCCGCCGCATCCTGCGCGAGCTTTCGGATGTCAGTCGACACGATCGCAAAACCACGGCCCACCTCTCCGGCTCTGGCAGCCTCGACCGAGCCGCTGACCGCCAGCATGCTGGTCTGGACAGCGACCAGAACGATCCGGTCTACGGTGCGTTCGATCTGGAAACCGATCTCACCAAGCGACTTCAGCTCTGCCAATGCGTTTCGCGTTTCGACGAGAGCGTCGGATACACCCGCGGCAATGCTGCCAAGTCCAGCCTTGTTCTTTTGAAGGAATGTCTTGATTTCCCCCGTGCGCCTGCTCGCTTGCTCGGCGCTATCCTGTGTCTGCACCGCGCTTTTTTCGATCTGGGCCATGGCCGCATTGGCCTGCTGCGTGGCAGCGGCCTGTGCTTCGGCGCCCCGGCTGATCTGCTCAATCGCGATGAGGATTTCGCCGGCCGCGCCGGAAAGCTCCTGAACGGTCGCAGACAATTCTTCCGCAGCAGAGCTCAGCTCTTCGGTTCGCGACGCTCGACCATTTTCATTCATCAGGTCGTCGGCGAGAGTGGCAAGCGCCTGAGCGGTTTGCTGACTTTCCTCGAGTGCCGTACTTTGCTGCTGGACGGCGCGCTGTGCCTCTGTCGCCGCAGCAGACTGCTCTTCTGCGGCGGCGGCGACGGTCTCAGCACCCTTCTGGGCCTCGCGCGCCGCAACTTCCGCCTCAACCGCGGCAATCAGGATCACTTGGCTGTTTTGGGACAGAGCGGTCAGACCCGAACGAATTGCGTGCAACTCCTCGGAGACCGTCCTGCCCGAAGCCGTCTGCTCCTTAGCCGTGGAGGCGGCCGAGTTGATCCGTTCTGCAATTCGGCGGACGCCGTCGACGATCGTTTCTGCATGCCGGCTTACGTCGCGCGAACTGCGCTCGGCTATTTCCGCGAGCGAGCGAACTTCGTCGGCAACGACGGCAAATCCGCGGCCCTCGTCGCCAGCCCGCGCCGCCTCGATTGCCGCATTGAGCGCCAGAAGATTGGTACGGTCCGAGATATCGGCTACCGCCACCGTGGTGGCTCCGATGCTTTCAGCCTGAGACTGCAGCCGGTCGATGACCGTAACGGATGCGATCTGCCGTGACGCATTGGCGTCGATGGCCGAAATCGAATTATCGATCTGTGCAGCGGATTCGAACATTGAGCTTTGTAGCTCCTCCGTGCGCCTCCGCGCAGCCTCAGCTTCCGTTCGAGCCTCGGAAAATCTCGAAGAGAGATGGGTTGTGGCAGACAGCGATTCATGTGCTGCACCTGCGGCCTCTTCGGCGCCACTTGCGATTTGTTCCAGAGCGCGACGCAACTGTTCTGCGGCCGCTGCAGCCTCCGCGACACCTGTCGCAAGCTCCTCGGTCGCCGCCCCGATACGTTCTGCCGCTTTCTGTTGACGGAGGCGGGAGCGATCCTGGGTCCGGCGTGAGGTTGCAGCCTTATCGGGGATTGTAACCGTGGGCCCAGCTGGCGCCGACTTCGCTGCGGTCGTTTTTGCTCCCAATTGGGAGGTCTTCACAAGTGCCATGGGTGTCCGTCAATCAGGTTGAGCCTGGATTGCAACACAGGAGGAAAGCGCTGCTCGCATTCAAGGCCGCTGGGTCAATCAGTTTGTATGACCTAATACAGAACGCAAAGCAATCAATGCACCGCCGGTGAGCCGAGTTGGTGGATGTGCCTGGGTTCATGTTAGAGGGTCTTCATCGAGATCGAACATCACCATCGACTATAGCGTGTCGCATCAGCCAAATTCCTTTAGCATGTTTACGAGCGCATCGTACTTGTATGGCTTTGGAATGAACGAGACGCCGCTTGCAAGGTCGAAGCGGCCGAGCCGGACGTGACCTGAGGTGACGATGACTCTCGTCTTTGGAAAACGAGATCGAACCAACGTCATGAGCCCGAGCCCGTCCGTCGAGCCTGGCATGTTGACGTCGGTGAAGACGACGTCAACCTCGCTGGCCCGCAGGACCACCAACGCCTCGTCGGCATTGCCAGCCTCAAGCACCTCGAAGCCCGCATGTTCGAGCGCGTCGACGGTCGCGTAGCGGATCAGGGGCTCGTCATCGACAACCAGGACCTTCTCGACATGAGGAGACGCCTCGATAGACTGGGCCGGCGCTGTCCCTTCGCTGAAATCCTCCCGTTCTGCGACGGCTTGCGACCAGTGTTCGCGATCGCGGCCATGCGGACAGCCTTGCTCCTGCCAGATCTGATGGGCGCGCTTGCTGATCCAATCGTAAGTGTCCTGATCCATCGATGGCCCCTCCGGCTATCAGACGAACGTCCGATTCACGGAACGGTTCCCCTCCGAAAAGGCAGAGGCTCCGGATTGCCGACGGTATTGGGCTCCAAACGCGGGAGGCGGATGCGTACCGGTCACTCGTGAATACCGCCCACAGCGCATGCGGGCAGTAACGTTCGACGGAAGGTAGCAGTTTCGCATCGGTGCCTCGCCTAGTGCACCGATAGCGATGTCGGCGCATTCACTCGTGTGGCGTAGACGCCAACGTAGCTGCCGATGAGCGTGGTCGCGATGTCATCGACGGTTCGAAGGCCACCCTGGTAGAGATCGATCGCCGCCTGACAAAGGACATTGGAGCAACGATCGTCCGGCCGCACCTCGTAGAACCTGTACCACGCCTGGACGGCCTCCGACATCATTCGGAAGCTGAGTTGTTCGTTTCTTTGCTGCATTGAGAGCACTCCTCTTGCCTGGAGGTGTCACTTAGGACGACAACAGTAAGCGTCAACGTCCCCCTCAAGAACCATCGGGCGCGATCCTGTGTCCAGTGACTCCACCGGCGTCATCACCAGGCCTTGCTGCTCTTTCAGCGATGCGTTTCAGGGCGACCGCGTTTTCTTCAATGTGATCGAGGGTTGTAAGTGTTTCCTCGACCTCGTGGATTATGTCTTTGGCGAGGATTTCAAAGTTGTGGATCGACATTTCGGTTCTCCTTTCAAGGGAAACACATACCCAGTTGAAAGGTTCGACAATTCGACACCTGATTATTCACCTGTAGTGGCTCAGCCTCCACCGGATCGCAGCGCGGCCCGACAGATTTTCGCTTATGGGATTTTGTGACATCGGCCGCGGAGACGACGCACCGAGTAAGCGAAGGACCCTCGTTGTTCAATCGAGCGAAGGCGCCGGTTTCGCTCTCCCGAGGTTGGCGATCATGATGTTGGCGAGGTCACGGAATTGCCCGTTGGGATATTTCACCAAATAGGCTTGGAGCATATCCGGTTTATCGCTTTCGCGCACCGTTTCCCAAAAAGCGAGTTCGATTGAAGGATCGTCTCTACTTTCCTCAGCGCTCTCGATCCGCGTGTGGGCCAATTCGACGAATTGCCCGTCCGGAAAACGCGCAATGTACAGAGCATATTCTGCGGGGTCATCGCTCTCCTGAACCGACTGCCAGAAGGTAACTTCAATACTGCGATCCTCATCGCCCTTGTCGCGTGACAGCGGCTGATCGACGGAAGACGCTTGCTCTCTATCTTCGATGAGGGGAAGGGCCAAATCGATCGCCGGCTCATTCTCCTTGTCGAAAAGGACGCGAAACACGCGCAGGGGACGTGGGATGTTCTTGATATTTTGCTCACCGAGGTCCTCGAAGCTTGCATCGACGCGGTCGCGGAGATGATCGCGCACACCTCGCGTCACACAGATGCCGCCGACATCAGCAAGGCCTTCCAAACGGGCGGCAATATTGACGCCATCGCCGAAGATATCCCCGTCTTTGACCAACACATCGCCCACGTTTATTCCAATACGAAAATTCATATGTCGATCGACGGGAAGATCGCGATTTGCCCGCCACAACGACTGTTGAATCCCGACCGCCGCGTTAAACGCATGGACGACCGACGGAAACTCGGCAAGCACGCTGTCGCCGGCTGTGCCAAAAATCTGTCCGTGTGCCTTTTCAATGAGATCGTCGATAATTGCCCGATGCGATGTCAACGTGGCCAGCGTTTGCTCTTCATCGACACTCATCAGCCGGGAGTAGCCCTCGACATCGGCGGCGAGGATGGCTGCAAGCTTTCGTTCAAGCGGCGGTGCTTCCATTCGAGCAGTCCGATCTGGTGATAGCAGGGGTTTTGTCATAGGCGTTTTTTTCGGCTAGATCGCTGTCGCCCACGGCAAGTCCAGCCAACCGGGTTGTCGCGTGCTATTCCCACCCCAGTTTTATCCGGCTTGCCAAAGGCTGGTCGAAACAATCACCATATGACAGAGGACAAGAGGGCAACCACACCCATGGTCCAAATGGCGCCCCGCACGCGACGGCCGCGCAGAAAGCGCCCGGTCAACGACATTGGAGCGACGATTGCGGCGTGTTCGGTGGAGATGGACAGATATTTGGTCATAACGTTCTCCGAGTGTAGCCGCTCAACGAAGCAGTGAGTGCGAAGTTCCGCGCAGCAAGAGGATGCAGGCTTGAAATAGGCTTGGCGCTTCTCCGGGTGCCATGCCGATCGCGTTTGCGTCAGCTCAAAATAGCCGTGGGCCGCGGATCCACGCGCATGGACGATCCGCTCCGGAATGCGCTCATGATCGAAGTGAAAAGATCTTTTCCCGCAACACGAAATCTTCAAGCAAGGTAGGGCCGCGGGCTCCGGCGCGAAGACTGTTCTGGTTATCGGAAATCCGAATGCCCTGATTGGTGGTCAGATGGCCGCTTGCGTCGTGGGGCCCCGATGTGGGGACATGCTGGTGGGTTTCACCGCCGTTGCCGCGATCGGTGTCGAACTTGGATTCGTCTGCCATGGAAACTCTCCTCCCCGAGAATGCTGACCGGCTAACGGGGGAGGCCTTGGAAGGTTCCGAATGGAAAGCTTAGATGTGCGACTTCAGCCCAACGCAACCTCGGATGGCGTTCGATTGATTTCGTCTTTCCGATGAGTAGGTATTCTCGACGATGATGACAAAAGACTGTCGAGTTCTTCGCGATCGGCACTGAAACGCGCGATGTATCGCAAGGCCTGCTGGCGGCTGATTTGACATTGTTCGGCCAAGTCATCAACGGAAAACTGATCGGCTGTCATGCTTGGAAGTCTTGGAAGCCCTTTATTCCGAAACTCCCGTCGTGAGGTTTGTGTTCCCGCAGCCGCGCTCATCTATTGCCGCATTCTAATACTTCCGCGTGTGTTCAGGGATCCAAAGGTGCCCAGATCGTCCTTTACTATTGTTCCTTGGGGATCTTTTTCGCGCATGACCGGCGAGCAAGGAACGGAAACTTGGTTCAGCCGTTTTCTGGCGGTACTCGGGGGCCTTTCCACATATGATTCCCAGTTCCGCGCAGCCTTATCACCGCGTTCTGTCATGCGGAGCGATCTGTTTCCTCGTCTCTTCAACCGCCGCCGTTGCAGCGGAGCGAAAAGCCTCGGGTCCCTCCGAAGCATTGTTCCTTGTCCGGATCATCATTCTGGTCGCTATCGGCAGACTTCTCTGCGAAGCCTTGTTTTGCATCGGACAGACTTCCATCGCAGGTCAAATGATCGGTGGCATACTCCTCGGTCCCTCCGTGCTTGGATTGCTTCTGCCCAAAATACAGGTAGCGGTAGGACGCTTCTCCATCATTTTGGCTGAAGCAAACGTCCTGCCGAAGACAGACATGGACTATTTCGGTGAGGACGGCGACCGGATGCATATGATGTTCAATTTTCAGGTCAATCAGACGCTGTTTTACGCGCTTGCCAGTGCCGACTGCCAACCTCTCATTAAAGCTCTGGACTAAACCCGTACCCGGCCTCAAACAGCGCAATGGGGACTTTTCCTGAGAAATCATGATGAACTTGATCTCGGGCGACTGAGCGAGCGGCAGCGAAACCAGGTCTTTGCCGCCTTTGGACCGGACAAGGACATGCAACTCTATGATCGGGGTATCAGACGCCGTTTCGCGCCGATGAACGACGGCAACGAAGATCGCATAAGAATGGCGTACAGTCTGATGTTTTCGTTGCCTGGCACGCCTGTGCTTCGGTACGGCGACGAAATCGGTATGGGCGACGACCTCTCGCTTCCCGAGCGTCAATGCGCACGCACTCCGATGCAATGGTCAACAGAGCCGCAGGCGGGATTTACCAAAAGCACTGCTTCGGTCCTGCGGGTGATTTCCGGCGGCCCGTATGGCTACGAGCATATTAATGTGGCTCACCAAAGAAAGAATCCGGAATCCATGTTGAACTGGATGGAACGGCTGATCCGGATGCGAAAAGAGGCGCCGGAAATCGGCTGGGGCGACTATCGACCCGTGAACGCCGATCAAAGCGGCGTCTTGGCAATCAAATATGATTGGCGAAACAACTCCGTCCTGATAGTGCACAATTTCAACGCCAATCCCGTCGAGGTAAAGATCGATGCTGGTGGCAGTGAGGAGGACAACATCCTTATCGACATCGCCGACGGAACCGACAGCAGAGCGGACAAGAATGGCAAGCATTGCCTCTGTCTGGAGGGATACGCCTATAAATGGTTTCGAGTTGGCGGTCTTGACTACCTCCTGAGTCGCGCTGAGATCTGACGATCCTGCCTCCACTAACTTGCGCAGTATCATATCCGAGCGCATCTTTTTTCCTGAGTTGTCCGCGCGGCGGATTGTTTCACAAAACCTATCGTCGGCTTCTGGTCAAATCGCCCGAGTCCCGGGGAGGGGTCGAGAGCACAATGGTGCGCTCGCAACCGAAAAGAGCATGCGCCTTTAGTAAAATTTCCTAGAACCAGTCAGAAACGACCTCCAGATTTCGCGCGACGGGTTTGGAACGATGGATATAGCAGTTCGTGTCAGGCAGGTCTCCGCGACCCGGAGCCAAGGGCGCAATCAGTTATCCTCACGACTTGCGTATGATTCACGGATCGTGTTCACTCACCGCAGCCTCGAGACATCTTTATTCCGGATCTGCACATCGACACGCTGAAGGTGAAGAGCCGGAATTTCCCCTAGTCGGGACTTCCCATCGTTTGGGATATTCCCAAACCTATTGTGGTTCCTAGCTTGTCGCATTTCTGGACCATTGATGACGAAGCCGAACAACGGCTCTCATGCGGACGGTGGGCCTCGAAGGAAACCAGTCTTCAACTAGCGCAGCAGGCCATCGCTCCCGAACTCGTCCCATCCCTTCAACCCCGTAGGGACGTCACCAGCTTCCTGTTCAGCCGGTTTCGCCTTCTTCTTCCTGAGCGAACGCGTCAGCTTCGCCTGGTATGCGGCGCGCCTCCGATTTTCCGCCTTTGCCGCCGCGTCCTCCACCCGCCATTCGTCGACAGCGCCCCGATCCAGCAGGTCTTCGACAACACGAGGATCGAATACGTGAAACGTGATCCGTCTTGCCCGGCCCTGAAGTCTGACCGTTCGCGTTCCAGCGCTACGAAGACGCCCGTCCTCCAGCCAGCGTTTCCTCTCCGAACTCGAAATCGTAAGGATATCCTCGATCTCCCGAGGGATGACAGGAAGGTCGGCAATGTCCTCCAGCGCCTTGGAGACCGTCGCCGAGATCGCGCGGAACGCTGTCTTGGACGTTTCAGGCATGACCAGGATGAGTGCTCCTGTCTCCATGTCCAGCGACTTTCTGACGGCGGAGGGTAGCCGGGAGCGGATTTCCTGCAGGATTCCTTTGACCCGGACTGCAGATCCAAGTGTCTCGGTCACCGGAAGCTGCCACTCCTTCATCAATTCGGGATAATCGCTTTCGTTCTTTTTCGTCTTCGTCTTGGGCATGTTCAAGCAGATGGGATCGGATGGCCCGAGCGTCAACGCAATTCGCGCTGATTTCCGACGTCTGGCAAGCGTCTGAGATTAGGAAATCGCCGATGTCCGCGCCATGATCAGAAGCTGCGCTTCTGTCCTTATGCCCTGCTTGTAGAATTGAATAATGTTCGCCGCCAGCTGGCTTTCAAGCTCGCTCCCACGTTCGATATCGAGCTGGTCACGGACCATATCGAAGACCTTCTGGCAGAGGTCCATATCATCGCCGAGGAGCGGGAGATCATAATCTTTGACGTATCGTCGAAACATCGGTCGGGCACCCGGCTATGCGTCCTTCCATAATCCATTACTTCCCTGAAAATAGAATGAATTTCCCCACCCTTGAACAGAAGGAGCGGCGAGGCATCGGCAATCGTCGATCCCCGGCGGCGCTCCGGGGAAGGGGAGTAGCCATTCGACATCACGGGTGGATCTGCACTCAAACGACCCGGCAAGTGATTCGTTGAGTGGCGAATCAGGAGACTTGCGCATGGCTCGGTTCATCGAAGCAGCCGGTCCGAAGCCGGTTTCGGTCTTGACCGTGCACCAGCGCGATCAGGTCTTGCTGGAGATCAGGAAGAGCGTGCAGTTCAGCGCCCTGGCGTCGAAAGCGGCGAAAGATCGACGATCGAAGCCGCTGGAAGCGTTCCGCGAAAAGGTCGCTCGTGAGCACGAGGCGCCAGCCGCCGGTTATTTCGATGCCTCCGCCGAACTCGTTTATCGAGCATTGGATCTCCTCGCCGAATAGCCTCCTAAAATTCCCGTCGCGTGTTCCAGCTTGCGTCGTGGCGGGACGTTACACCGGATTCAGAGCGCGCGTCACGGCTGCGATCATCTCGTCCGGCAACGCTGGTTTTCCCAGCAGTTCCCCGCTCGCAAATGCTGGCTCTGCCGCTCGAAGGGATTCGCCCTCGCCCGAGTAGACGATGAAAGGGACCGCCAGTTCGCTCAGGCGCCGAACCACGACCGTGCACATTCCATCCGACAGGCGGGGATCAACAATCGCCAGGCAGGGCGTGTTGACTTCAAGCCATTCGCTGGCTTCCACGCACGTGGTGAACGTTACATGGTTGGGGTGTCCGCTTTCATCGAGAACCTCTTCGAGATCCAAGGCGATGAACGGCTGGTCTTCAAGCAAAAGAATGGGCGCGGACAACAGCGTTCCTCAGGGGTCTGACAACACTATACGCTGTCTTTGCTCGTGTCACGTGACGAAGACGCGCTGGCCTGCGTGGGACCAATCCGGCGGCGCTATTTCAGGCGAACCAATCCCATCGCCGGCTTACCTCGATAGTGCGCCGTGCGTCGTTTCCAAGGCCGGAGCCGCACAAATAAATGATTGGAACCTCTAGCGTTTTCGCATGTTTCAATTTCACTCAACACGAGGAAACACCAATGAAAATAATCGCAACCTTATCCGCCGTCCTGCTTCTTTCCACATCTGCCGCCTTCGCCCAGAGCGAAACGCCGAGCACGTCGCAGACAACCCCGGCAGTCAAAACCGAGCAGAATCCTGGAGCGCCCGTCGCCGGCAAGAACAGCTTCACGGAGACACAGGCCAAGTCCCGCCTGGAAGACGCAGGCTACAAGGATGTGACCGGGCTGAAGCTCGACGGCCAAGGCGTCTGGCGCGCAACCGCGACCAAGGACGGCAAGCATGCGAACGTCGCCCTGGACTTCCAGGGCAATGTGACGATGGCCAAGTAACTTGAACACGGAGGAAATTTCTATGAAAACGATCACTGGACTTTATGACAGCTACAGCGACGCCAAGACGGCCGTGAAAGCGCTGGAAGACGCCGGCGTCCCTTCGGATGACATCAGCATCGTCACCAACAAAACCAACGGAGTCGATGTGGAAGGCCAGGGTACCCATGCGGCTGACGGTGCTGGCACAGGCGCTGGCATTGGAGCCGTGGCCGGCGGCGCAGGCGGGCTTCTGGCTGGCCTCGGCATGCTCGCTATCCCCGGAGTCGGCCCGGTTGTCGCTGCTGGATGGCTTGCTGCCACGGCGGCGGGTGCGATTGCAGGCGCGGTTGCAGGCGGAGCCGTTGGCGGCATTGTCGGCGCCATGGTTGAATCCGGAGTGCCGGAAGAGGATGCCAACTTATACGCCGAAGGCATCCGCCGCGGCGGCTCGGTCGTAACCGCACGGGTGGACGAGAGCCGCGTCGCGTCCGCTGAAGCAATCCTCAATACGTCGCCGCGTGTTGATATCGCAGCGCGTCGGGCCAGCTACGCCGAGCAGGGTTGGACACGCTTCGACGAGACGGCCGATCCATATACGCCGGAGCAGATTGCGGCCGAGCGCGAGCGATACCGGACCAATCGTCTGTAGCCGAGTTCGAGGCAGGCTGGGGCGATTTTCTCCGGCCTGTTTTCGCCGACGTCTTTTGGGGAACCCCGCTACCATTGCACGCGTTAAGGATTGTTTCCCTCCAGTAGGACACCCCGCTATGAACTCCCTGTTTTCCAAATTCGCAACGAAGATCGCCGATCTCTCCGGCAAGCCCGCGACCTTCGTGATGGCGGTTGTCCTCGTTCTCGTCTGGGCCGGTTCCGGACCGTTCTTCAATTATTCCGAAACCTGGCAGTTGGTCATCAACACATCGACGACGATCGTCACCTTCCTGATGGTCTTTGTCTTGCAGAACTCGCAGAACCGCGATGGCAAGGCGCTTCAGGCCAAGCTCGACGAACTGATCCTTTCCTCGCAGGCCCAGAACAAGTTCGTCGGCATCGAAAAGCTTGATGAAGAATCTCTCCGAAAGATGAGCAAGACGCTGGCGGAAAAGGCCGAATGCATTGCCGAGGTTGCCGACGAGAAGGCGGAAGCGCCTGAGGGGGCGCCGGCGTGAAGAGATATTTCTTCGACCTGCACAACGGCGACGGGCCAACTACGGACGATTGCGGCCTCGAGCTTGAAACAAGAGGGGAGATCTCGAGGCATGTCGCCAAGATCCTCCTCGACGTAGCTCGTGACGAACTGCGTGAGCAGGACCGGGTGTTAATGTCGGTGACAGTCCGCGACGCGGAAGGGAAGACCATCTCTGTGGCCGCGTTGGCCTTCAACAACGAATGGGTCTGAAGTGGAAGAAGCCGAGACACGGTCCCCGCGGCCTCGGCTTCCCGATCCGAGCTTTCACTCAAGGATCCGTATTAACCGTAGCGGGCCTTTGGCCGTCATATTAGTTTGTTCTTCATTAAAGCAAGCATCCCGTCTAATTCCAGAGCGGGGTGTCGCTTTCGAGCAACGGGCCGGGTTATGCCGGCGGCTCAATGCGATGTGTCGAACAGATGCTGCTCCTCATCGAAGTTCCCATTGCTTGCGGCGTCGTAGCGGTTGAGGCTCCGGCCGCCACCTCTCGTGCCGAAAGCGGTGAGCTGGATCATCACGGCCTTTGCCCGTTCAAGAGCTTCGTCGGCATCCGATGCGTGATCATCGCTGACGTGGACGGATACGGCATCACCATCGTCGCCGACGAATTCAACGTTCCATCCGTCAGGCCCGTGAATGATATCAGTGTTCATCAGGTTCATGTCATCCCGCCTTTCAAGCTAACTGGTTGGCCGCGCCACGAGATTCGCCCTTAGTTACCGATCTGCTTGACGGTCTCCAATCAGCCGCAGCAGATCCGCTTCTTGAAGCTGCTCGACTCCGATCAGGTGGTTCCGTGCCTCGCTGGATCGTATCAGCTCATCTGCCTTCACCTGCAGCGCATGCATGTCGCGGTTCTGCGAATGCTGCATGATCAGGAGCACGAAAAGCGTTGTCATTGTCCCGAACACGTTTGTCAGCAAATACCATCGCGTCGGAAGACCCAGAAATGCTCCGCCAAAGCACCACATGACGGTCGATAGCATTGCAGCCAACAGAACAAGTCTATGGCCCGCCAGTACGACGGCTCTTTCCGATAGCTGTAGGTATAGCCTCGACTTCTTCATCGATGGGGAAATGACTTGAACCGCTCTTCGTTCCCTTGTGAAGTGCTGGCACGCCTTCACGCTCTGAGCTTGAATGTGCCCGTGCTTCTGGAACTGGTTTGCCTGTTGGGACTTATTCTTGCCAGACACAGGAGGACGTCGATGAACGACAACGAGCAGGCACGGCGCGAGCGAGCCTATAAGCTATGGGAAGATGAGGGACGGCCGGAAGGGCGACACCTCGATCACTGGCAGCACGCTGAAGCCCAGCACCAGGCAACCGAGCGGGCAGCCGAAGTTGAGGTTGAGCAGATCGCGTCGGAAAAGCCCAAGAAGAAAAGCGAAGTGCCTCCGACAGCGCCGCCAACGAAAAAAGTTGCCATGTAACAATTCGAGCCGCCCCTAAGAACCCACTTTCAGGTTCGATGGCGCCAGTGGACCCTGGTTAAATGGTGTCGCGCTCCAAGTCGATTTCGATCATGACGGGGGCGTGGTCGCTTGTGTGCTCCCAGTTTCGAGCCTCCCCACGGACGCTTGCGGACGTCAGCCAGCCCACCACAGCCGGACTGAGCAGGAAATGGTCGATCCTCAGTCCTGCATCGCGCTCGAATGAATTTCGCCAATATTTCCAGTAGGTATAAATGCGCTCCTGCGGATGCAGTTGGCGGACGGCGTCCGCCCGCCCCGCGCCTCGAGCTCGGCGTAGGCCCGCCTGACTTCCGGCCGAAACCGCGCGTCGTCACGCCAGTGCTCGGGCTTGTAGACGTCGAGGTCGGTTGGCATGACATTGAAGTCGCCGATCAGCAGGGCAGGGATTTCCAATTCCAGCAACTCGGCCGCATAGGCATACAGACGTCGAAACCAGCGGAGTGTAGTCAAACTTCGGCCCCGGCGCGGGATTTCCGTTCGGCAGATAGAGACAGCCGATCAACAGGCCATTGACGGCTGACTCGATGTAGCGGCTATGGCTGTCGTCTGGATCGCCGGGAAGGCCGCACCGGGTGAGGATCGGTGCGGATCCTTTCGAAAGTATTGCAACGCCGTTCCACGACTTCTGGCCGTGCCAGATCGCCCCGTAGCCCGCCCGCTCGATCGCCTTTCGCGGGAAGTTCGCGTCCTCTGTCTTCAGTTCCTGCAAGCAGACGACATCCGGCGCGTCTTCCTTCAGCCAGCGAAGCAGGATGTCCAGTCGTCCATTGATGCCGTTGATGTTGTAGCTGGCGATCTTCACGTGAGGTTTCCGGATCATAAAGAGGCCCCGCCCGAAGGCGAGGCCGTGGGTGCGATCATGATTTCGAACGCGCTTCCTACCGGCCGCGCGGAAAAATCTGCTCCTGACGCATGCTGTCCATGTCCTGGCTTTGCCTGGTCTCACGGATCGCGGGATCGGCCTCGTCCTCGACCGTCCGCTGATGCCCGGTCGGAAGGACATCGTCGCGCAGCTCGTCATCGATCGGGAAGGAGTCGCGAGCAGCGGCCTCCGCTTCGAAGGCATCTTCCTGGAGCTTGGCGGCCTGTGCGCTGCGATCGTGGTCTTCGAATTCCCGCTCCTGGATCGAGGGGCCATATGCCCTCGTCGAAAGGGCGTCGGTGGTCGTCGGCGCGTTCCAGCCGTCGCTGCGCCATTGTTCCGCGCGTTCGTCCATGTCGATTGCACCGTGCTCGCCGAGGATGTCATGGGCGATCTCATAGGTCGCGTCATCGACCGTGGCTGAAACAAGGAACCCGCCGCGGCGCAGTCCTTCGGCGTAGACCGCGCGATCCTCCGCGGGAAACAGCCAGTCCTCAAGCCGGGCCCAGAAGCCGGCGCGATCGTCGCTACCGACCTCGGCCTTTTCGTCGTCGGACTCGTAGCCAGGCATCAAGCGAACTTGGCTCACCCCAGCTTCCGTCAGGCGATCGATCGCCTGCTCCGCATCACCGCGAAAGTCGAAGAAGGCGGTCAGCGTGCTCCCGGCACGGCCGCCCGAATAGGCAGGAGCATTTTCATTGTAGAGATCGGTCATCGGATCCTCCATCGTTCTTCCGTGCTGCCGAACGAGCGTCCAAAGGAAATTGTTCCGCAGCTTCACGGGGAACTGTTCAGTCGATCTGCCGTTTGCTTCGTAAATGGAGGAAGCGATGTCCAATGTATCGAAAGCCGGGACCGGCGATGTCAACAATGGCACCAGTCCAAACACATTCGGTCGGTCCGTCGAGAGCCGAGCGCAAATTTTGGATGCTCAAACGGTCGGCTCGACCAACTCCCTTGGCGAGCCCCTGTCAGTCTTTCGGCTCGAACCGATCGCGGCAGTCGACGATCCGAGGTGGCAGAACGCCCCGAACCACGGCGTGGTCCTCGTGGCGGCGCGAACATCAGGGGACGCCCGCATCGTCGCTGCGAGCCGCGAAATGGATTTTATGAAAATCGACGCGGCTGCCGCCGATGACGTTACCACAGCGAATGCAAGCGCGTTCCGGGACGACAAGCTCTACACCGTGATCGAGATCGAGCGCGGTCGACGAGATCTCGAACGCGGCCTTCTCGAAGGCGATATCTCGGCGGCCACGATCAGGCCGGTGCAGTCCAACAAGACTGCCCAATAGATCGCTGCCTTTGGAACTGTGTGGTTCGCGGGAAGTTATGGATCTGTTCCCAACAATGAGGAAGACGACAATGATCAATTCCGACGAGATCCGCGAACGTATGGGAGTCCGGGCCGCCGATGGCCGGCATGTCGGCACAGTCGACCACATGGATGGCACTTCCCGCATCAAGCTCACCAGAACAGATTCCGAGGACGGCAAACACCACCTGATACCCCTCGACTGGGTCGACCATGTCGACGCCCATGTCCACCTGTCGAAGAACGCGGACGAAGTCCGCAGCCAGTGGTTCGCGGTGAATTGACCGCTTCGGCGCCGCGATAGCGGCGCCATCTCGGCCTGCGCTCCACATGCGATTGCTCATGCGCGAGCCGCGCGGGACATCCCCCCCAATAAGCCAGAAAGCCACGGAGGCCCTCATGGACTTTTTCGTGAATGGCGAGGCAGCGACTGTCTCCGCCGATATCCGAACCTCCCTTCTAGATTTGCTCCGGAATCATCTCGGTCTGACCGGAACGAAGAAAGGCTGCGATCAGGGCGCATGCGGCGCCTGCACTGTGCTGGTGGATGGCGAGCGCATCAATTCCTGCCTGGCGCTGGCGGCCCAGTATCAGGGCCGCAACATTATCACGGTCGAAGGCCTTGCCGCGAACGGCAACCTCCATCCGCTGCAGGAAGCATTTGTCGAGCATGACGGCTTCCAGTGCGGCTACTGCACGCCGGGCCAGCTCTGCTCCGCCATCGGGATGTTGGACGAAGCCCAGCGCAATATTCCAAGCGTCGTCACCAGGGATCTGACGGCAGCGAGCATTACGCTTGATGAAACGGAGTTGCGCGAACGCATGAGCGGCAATCTGTGTCGCTGCGGCGCCTATAACGGCATCGTCGAGGCGATCTCCGAGATGCTGATCGAGCAACCCGCCGAGTCGAAAAAGAGGAGGGCCCGCGCATGAACCCTTTCACCTTTGAACAGGCGGCCGATGCCTCGGCCGCCATCCGGCTGGCGAATGGCGCGGCTGCCGCGAAATATCTCGGCGGTGGCACCAATCTTGTCGATCTCATGCGCGAGACCGTCGAACAACCGGACATGCTCATCGACGTCACCCATCTGCCCGGCGATATCGAGCGACGCGACGATGGTAGCCTCCTCGTCGGAGCGGCGGTAAAGAACACCGCACTTGCCGCCCACCCCGATGTGCGCTCCACGTTTCCTTTGCTGACGCGGGCGATTCTCGCCGGCGCCAGCGCGCAGATCCGCAACATGGCGACAATAGGCGGCAATATCCTGCAGCGCACTCGCTGCCGCTACTTCTATGACAATGCCGCGCACTGCAACAAGCGGCAGCAGGGTGCTGGCTGCGACGCCAAGGAAGGCTTCAACCGCTATCATGCGATCCTCGGCGCGTCGCCCGCCTGTATCGCGACCCATCCGTCCGACATGTGCGTGGCGCTTGCCGCCCTCGATGCGAAGGTCCACCTCGAAGGTGCTGCAGACGGACCCGCAAACCAACGCATCCTGCGGCTTCTCGATCTCCATCGCCTGCCCGGCGATCGCCCCGACATCGAAACCGAGCTGCAGCCGAACGAGTTGATCACCGCGATCGAAATTCCACCGCTCGCCTTCGCGCGCCGTTCGACCTATCGCAAGGTTCGGGATCGTGCGAGCTATGCCTTCGCCCTGGTTTCCGTCGCTGCCGCTCTCGATATCGATGAGAATGGTTTGGTGCGCGACGCGCGGCTGGCGCTGGGCGGCGTCGCCCACAAGCCTTGGCGGGCGTTGAAGGCCGAAGAGGCGCTGAGAGGCCAGTTGGCTGGACCGGAAAGCTTCCGTGCAGCGGCAGAGGCCGAACTTGCCTCCGCCGTCGGCCTTCGCGACAACAAATTCAAGATCGAGCTGGCAAAACGGACGATCGTCGCCGTTCTCAACGAGTTGAAAGGAGAGGGCGAATGAGTGTGCAACCCGAGCCCCGCAAACCGACATCTGGCCGCTGGCAGCCGGCGATCACCCCCGATCCGCTGCTGCGCAAGCATGGCGCGCTCGGCAAGCCGGTCTCCCGTATCGACGGGCCACTCAAGGTGCAGGGCAAGGCGCGCTTCGCCGCGGAGTTTCCCTACAAGAATATCTGCTATGCCGCACTCGTCTTCAGCACGATCGCGCGGGGTCGCATCATGAGACTTGAGACGGGCGCGGCTGAAAGGGCGTCCGGTGTTACGCTCGTCATGACCTACCACAATGCTCCGCGCATGAAGGCGCCGTCGCTGATGATGTCCTCGCCGACAGCAGCGGGCGCCAGCGACCTTCCGGTCATGCAGAATGATGAGATCCATTGGAACGGTCAGCCGTTGGCGCTCGTCCTCGGGGAAACCCAGGAACAGGCCGACTATGCCGCCTCGCTGATTGAGGTCGAATATGCGACGCTGCCTGCCGTGACGATCTTCGAGGAGGCCAAGAAGATGCCGCGGCAGCTCGAAACGCTACTCGGTCAGCCGCCGATCCTTGAAATCGGCGATGCGGAAGCAGCCTTGAAGGCATCCGAGGTGAAGATCGACCAAATCTACCGTACGCCCCGGCACAATCACAATGCGATCGAACTGCACGGCGCGACCGTCGCCTGGGACGGTGACGCGCTCCGGGTTCACGACGCCACTCAGATGATCGACCTGACAACGGGGCAGCTCGCCGATATTTTCGGTATCGACGAAAAAAATGTGCACCTGACGTCGCCCTATGTCGGTGGCGGCTTTGGCGGCAAGTGTCTTTGGGATCACCAGATCCTTGCCTGCGCCGCGGCCAAGCTCGCAAAACGACCAGTCCGCATCATGCTATCGCGCGAGGGCGTCTTCCGGGTCGTGGGCGGGCGGACGGTCACCGAGCAGCGCGTCGCGCTCGGTGCAAAGGCCGACGGCAGGCTCGATGCGCTGATCCACTCCGGCATCGTGGCGATGACGTTGCACAATTCCTGCCCGGAGCAGTTCACCTTTCCCGCCCGCCATCTCTACACGGCGAAGACCTTCCGCCTCGCGCAGGAGGTCGCAGATATGGACATGCTGGCGAACACCTTCATGCGGGCGCCTGGCGAATCCGTCGGTACATTCGCGCTGGAAAGTGCGGTCGACGAACTCGCCGACAAGCTCGGCATTGATCCGATCGATCTGCGCCGCCGCATCGAGCCGGAGAAGGATCCGACCAGCGGTAAGCCGTTTTCCTCCCGCCATCTGATGGAAGCCTATGAGAGGGGCGCGGAAAAATTCGGCTGGAATAGGCGAAGCCGGACGCCGCGGGCGCGGCGCGAAGGCGAATGGCTGATCGGCATGGGCTGCGCCACGGCGACCTATCCCTATCACCGCTTCCCCGGTGGTGCGGCCCGCATCCGGCTGACATCGGACGGCAGGGTCACGGTCTCGACGGCGGTGCATGACATGGGAATGGGAACCGCGATGGCACAGGCGCAGCATATCGCCGCCCGTCTCGGGGTGCCGATCGGGCACGTCGCATTCGAATATGGCGACAGCACCTTGCCGCGCGGCGTGATTGCCGGCGGCTCGACGCAGACAGCTTCAATCGGCGGCGCGATCATTGCGGCAACGGAGGTCTTCATCGAGGAACTCATCAAGCTTGCAGGCAATGCCTCGCCGCTCGCCGGCCTTTCGCTTGCCGATGTCGAGCCGCGCGACGAAGGCATCGGCCACCGCGACGATCCCGCGCGCTTCGAGACCTACCGGTCGATCCTGCAGCGATCCGGTCGTGATGAACTTTGCTGCGTCGGCGAAGCGCCGCCGCCCGCCGAGATGGAGGCCTTCTCCATGCATTCCTACGGAGCGCAGTTCTGCGAGGTGCGCGTCAGCGAGATCACCGGCGAGGCGCGTGTGTCGCACTTCCTCGGCTCCTTCGATGCCGGCCAGATCGTCAATGCCAAGACGGCAACGAGCCAGTTCAAGGGCGGCATCATCATGGGTATCGGGCTTGCGCTGACGGAGGAGACGAACTTCGATGAGCGGTCCGGCCGCATCGTCAACGCCTCGCTCGCCGACTATCACGTGCCGGTGCAGATGGATGTCCCCAATATCGATATCCTCTACACCGATGCCCCCGATCCGCAGGCGCCGATGGGCGCGCGCGGCATCGGCGAAATCGGCATCACGGGCGTGGCGGCCGCGGTCGCCAACGCGGTCTACAACGCGACCGGCAGGCGCATCCGCGACCTGCCCATCACCCTCGACAAGCTGTTGTGAACACAAGTGCACGCGTCTTCGGGCGCGCAGTGGAACCGAATAGGAGACATGTCATGGCCAAGACGGAAGATGATGTCGGAAAAGTATGGGATCTCGCAGAACGCATCGGCTTCTGCATGCTGTCGACCGCAACGGGCAGGGACATCCGCGCCCGTCCGATGGCGGCCTATGTCGAAAGACTGGAGAATGCGTTCTACTTTCTGACCGACGCATCGAGCCACAAGGACGACGAGGTGGAGCGCAACCCCAGCGTCTGCCTCGCCTTTGCAGACAGTCGCGGTCAGAAATACGTGTCGATTTCGGGAACCGCCGAGATCGAAAACGATCGCGAGAAGATCCACGAGCTCTGGGCGACCCCGGCCAAGGCCTGGTGGGAAAGCGCCGACGATCCCTCCATTCGCATCCTGAAGGTGACGCCGTCCTTCGCGGAATACTGGGACAGTCCCGGTACCGTCGTCAGCTACATCAAGATGGCCGCGGCGGCGCTGACGAATGCTCGGCCAGACATGGGCGATACCGCCAAGGTGAACATGTAGAAGGGGCGACAGACGATGGGAACCGACCTGCAGGAGCGCATTCGGCACCGCGCTTACGAGATATGGGAAAGCGAGGGCCGACCGGAGCGTCAGGACGTGCGTCACTGGCTTCAGGCATCGAAGGAACTCGGCAATTCAGCCGAGAGCGACAAGAACGGCCAGGACGACCGCGACCAGACTGCTTTGCTCCAAGGTGCCGGAGAAAGCGGCGATTTCGCAGCGAGACGTGATCGACCGCGATCGGCCGGGGATCCGGCCGAGGTCGAAATCACGACGGGTGAACAGTCCGTGCGCCAGAGCGTCAGAAAGACCGAAGGCCCTTAGAATCCGATTTCGCTCCGGCCCGCAAATAGCCCTTCGGGCGACCGCATCTTTTCGGTCGTCCCGACGTTCATTGAGAAATGAACGGAGATTGCTGGATGACGAAGCTTTCCGGTGGACTGGGCCTATGGGGACCGCTGGCATTGGTATCGATCGCCACGCTCGCATGTCTGGTCGCGCTTTCAAGGGATCCGGATGGGCTGATGCAGCGTCCGCCCGGCGAGGGGAGACGCGATGATCCCCACGGTCGGCATGTCGCGGTTCCCGAACAGCTCCCGGCACAAGGCCTCCGCGACGTCGTTATACGTGTCTGGAACGAGGTCTCTGATGACCGGGTGACGCTGATCGCGGCCGGCGTCACCTTCTATCTGCTGCTGGCGCTCTTTCCCGCTCTTGCAGCGCTGGTGTCGCTTTACGCCCTTGTCGCCGATCCCCTGACCATTTCCGAACATCTGAGGGATTTGGCGGCACTGCTCCCGCCGGGTGCGTTCGATCTCGTTGCCGATCAGATCCAGGCCCTCGCGCATCGCCAGCAAGGTGCGCTCAGCATTGCCTTCGGGGTCGGTCTCGCTGTCGCGCTCTGGAGCACGCACAATGGAGCCTTGGCCATCTTCGATGCGATGAACGTAGCCTATGAGGAAACTGAGAAGCGCGGTTTCGTGAAGCGCAATCTGATCGCGCTCGTATTCACCGTTTGCGCAATCGTGTCGGTTGGAATTCTGGTCGCGACCGCGGCGGTGCTCCCACTGATCTTCTCCTATATTTGGCTCGATCGGTTTCAGGCGGATGCTGTCCTGATATCCAGGTGGCCTCTGCTTTTTATCTGCGCCTTCTGCGCTGTGATGGCGATTTATCGCTTCGCGCCGAGCCGCGAACCGCCTCGACTTCGATGGATGACCTGGGGCGCGGTGACGACCACGGTCGGCTGGTTCGCCATGTCGATCGCCTTCGCCGTCTATCTTGATCGTTTCGCGAACTACAATGCCACATACGGGACGCTCGGGGCATTGATCGGACTTCTCATGTGGACCTGGCTCTCGGTGACGATCCTCATCGTCGGTGCTGAACTGAATGCAGAGCTGGAGCATCAGACTGAAATCGACACGACCACGGGCAAGCCGCTCCTGATGGGCAGCCGTGGCGCCTACATGGCCGATACGATTGGGAAGGCAGCGGAGTAGCTCCTTCGATGCGGAAGTCTTCGAGTGGGAAGGCCTCGTAGTAGATTGAAGTCATCGACCATCCCCAAAGGTCGGCAGGAAGCCAAGGTCGTCTTCCGAAGACGCATTCGACACCTGGGCTGCTTTCAGGTCTCCGATCTCGATACCCACAGTACGGGCGACAATCAGCGCCTTTTCGAGCTGGCAGCTTGGTTTGCCGGATTCGAGTTCAACAATGAACCGTTCGCCCGTGCCCGAACGACTAGCCAGCTCGTTTTGCTTCCAGCCGAGAATTTTGCGCTTTTCCTTGATGGCGGCTCCGAAATCACGTGCGGACCTGAGCATCGAGCATCTCCAATGACGGCTTACCGGACAGGAAGTTTTTTCGATTTGCAATATTATCCTTACCGATCGGGAAGAAAGCGGGCGTAGGCTGCAAATCATCCCGGACGGGAAGTATTGCTGTTTTGTACGATCCACGGCCGCCATTCCGATCGCGCTTTTCACCATGAACGCCGTTCGCAACGTTCGTCCGGTGTTGATCAAAACGGGCAGGCCCTCAGCGCCGAGCGGCTCGTCGTTGCGGCTGTCGAAAATGCGTTCGAACGCGGGCCGGCGCGTCATGGGGGAGCATCTTCGATACCTGCCCGCACAATCCGCAAGTGACGCCGAGAAGAACTTCGTTACCGAAAACCGGGGATTCCTCGGTGAGCACATATGGCACGGCAAGGCTCATCTTCCCTGAGACAACCCGCCCGCGCATTTTTTTGGTTGCCGAATGTCGATCACTCCTTCGGTGAATCTCGCCAGGCGCGCTCGAACGGCAATCGCCAGGCGTGCGGGGCAATGAGTTGATGGATCGACTTTGGGCCCCAGCCGCCTTGGTCGTAGAGCCGAACCGGTGGCGGGTTGTCAAGAAGGGGCTGGGAGACTTCCCAAAGTCGCTCGATGCCCTCCGCAGTGGTGAACAGTGTGTGGTCACCGCGCATCGCGTCGAGAATCAGGCGCTCATAGGCCTCCAGCACTTCGCCGATAAGGCCAGTTTCACTCATGGCGAATTGCAGCGAAAGCTTATCAAGCCGGAAGCCCGGACCGGGTCGTTTGCCGTAGAAAGAAAGAGAGACCTTTGAAGCGTCGGCAAGATCGAAAGTCAGATGATCGGGGCCTTGGGCGCCAACACCAGAGCCGGCTGGAAACATTGATTTCGGTGGTTCGCGGAAAGCGATCGAAATGATGCGCTGCCCCTCCGCCAGACGTTTTCCAGTACGCAGGAAAAAAGGTACGCCAGCCCAGCGCCAGTTGTCGATCGCACATTTGAGGGCGATGAAGGTGTCGACGTCGCTCTCGGGATCGACGCCGGGCTCTTTGCGGTAACCGATATATTGGCCGCGCACCACGTCGCGTGGATCGATCGGTAACATGGATCGGAACACTTTGTTCTTCTCCTCAGAGATCGGCGCCGGCTCCAGCGCCGTGGGCGGTTCCATCGCCATGAATGCGAGGATCTGGAAGAGGTGGGTCACGACCATGTCGCGATAGGCGCCAGTGGTTTCGTAGAATGCTGCGCGGGTGGAAAGGCCGAGCGTCTCCGGCACGTCGATCTGGACGTGGTCGATAAAATTGCGGTTCCAGATCGGCTCAAAGAGGCCATTGCCGAAGCGAAACGCAAGGATGTTCTGCGCCGGCTCCTTTCCAAGGAAGTGATCTATGCGAAAAATTTGCTTCTCGTCGAACACCTCGTGCAGCTTCCGGTTCAGCACTACCGCACTGGCAAGGTCCGTGCCGAACGGCTTTTCCATTATAATGCGGCAATGCTCGACCAGCTCGGCATCGGCGAGAAGCTGCACCGCGGGAAGCGCGGCATTCGGCGGCACGGACAGGTAGTGCACACGCCGGGTCTCAGGTCCCAGTGCTTCTTCCGCCCTCGTTACGGCTTCCTTCAGCATCCCTGCGCCGCCAGCGAGCGGCACGTAGTCGAGCGATGCGGCAAAGTCCTGCCATTCGGCCTGCGTGAATTTGCGGGTAAGAAACTTGTCCAGCGAGTCCCGTGCGATCGTCCGGAAACCATCGGCATCGATATCGTCAAGTGAGACGCCAACAATGCGGCAGCTCGGAATGAACCCGGCGTTGATAAGATGAAAAAGGCCTGGGAGCAGCTTGCGTCGAGAAAGATCGCCTGTCGCACCGAAGAGCACGACGACTTGTGGATAGCCGGGGCCAACCCGCATTGAATTCTTGCGCAAAGTAACCATGCCAGACCCTTCAGTTAGACTTTCGAGATGCGCAGCATATTTGAACGGTGGTGCGTCAGCCGCAACTGATAACCTTATGCGACATCGATTTGGTCATGACCCTTCGCCGTTCCCTGGAAAATATGGCCCCTGGTCAGTTCCTTAAGTGCTTCCACGTTGCGACCGGCAATCGCGTCGATCATCAGGTGATGTTCCTTGCCGGATTGCTCGATGCGCGCCCGGGTGCGCCATTGTGAAACCGGAGCAGACGAGGTTCTCTGGCGGATGTCGGTCACAAGGTTGACGAGTTCCTGATTGCCACCGAGGGCGAGAAGCTCGCGGTGGAAATTCAAATTCGCTTCATAAAGCTCCAGCATCGTGCCGGTCAAAGACATCTGGTCGAATTTGTCAGCGAGGGTGCGGAGGCGATCGATGGCCGTGCCGGTCGCATTCGCGACGATTTTCCCGGCGATGGCAGTCTCAAGAATGGCGCGAATTTCGCTGACCTCAGCCGCCTGCCGTCCGTCAGGTTCAAAGACATGATACCCACGATTGGGGACATGCGCGACAAGCCGGCGTTGCGCCAACCGGTCAAGCGCCCGTCGGACGTCGGGCCGGGTCGCTTCGTAACGCCGCTCAAGATCGGCCTGCTTCAACCAAGTCCCAGGCGACAAGGTCCCCGTCAGGATGTCCTGTAGGATCTGGTCGGTCACGTCCGGTTGTTCTTCCCTGGTCTCGAATTGCCCGCCTGCGGGCTGCAGCTGTGCCATTTTTTTCACCCCATTGCCGCATCGTTATCATGTCGCCCATTAACGAGCATACACAAAGACAAGGCCGTCCCAGCCTTTGATGAAAAAATCCTCATGCCACTATATTGCGCATAAAAGTTTTGTATCCTAAATTGGCGCCAATTTTGGTAACTCTATAATCCAAGTGAAATCGGACTGCCATGAAAAACTCCTCGCCTATCTGGGACGTCGTCGAAAACAAGCGCCACGCTTTCTTCGATCTCAGCGATCGGATCTGGGACATGCCCGAGACGAACTATGAGGAATATAGGTCGTCAGAAGAACACGCGCGGCTTCTGGAGCAGGACGGCTTCCGCGTCGAGCGCGGCATCGCAGGTTTGCCGACTGCGGTCATGGGCGAGGCGGGAGAGGACGGTCCGGTGATTGCCATTCTGGGCGAGTTCGACGCCCTGCCAGGATTGAGCCAGGAAGCCGGCATCGCGGAACAGCGTCCGCTCGTCGATGGCGGGAACGGCCATGGTTGCGGTCATAATCTCCTCGGCTCCGGCTCCATGCTTGCCGCCGCCGCCGTCAAGGACTATCTCGCGGCCAACGGTTTGAAGGGACGCGTACGCTACTACGGCTGTCCTGCCGAAGAAGGCGGTTCCTCCAAGGGCTTCATGGTGCGATCAGGCGTCTTCGACGATGTCGACATTGCGATCTCGTGGCATCCTGCAGCCTTTGCCGGCGTCAACAACCCGATCTCGCTTGCCTGCAACGAGATCAACTTCCATTTCACTGGCCGCGCTTCACATGCATCGGCAACGCCGCATCTTGGACGTAGCGCCCTTGACGCTGTCGAACTGATGAATGTCGGCGTGAACTACATGCGCGAGCACATGCCCTCCAGCGCACGCATCCACTATGCGATCACGGACGCTGGCGGGGCAGCACCGAACGTCGTTCAGGCCCGCGCCACGGTGCGCTATCTCGTCCGGGGCCGCACCCTGCCGGAGCTGCTCAGCCTCGTTGCCCGCGTCAAGAAGATCGCCGACGGCGCAGCGCTGATGACGGAAACCACGGTGCGCAGCGAAATCGTCAGCGGTGACGCCAATCTGGTCGGAAATACGCCACTGGAAGAACTGATGTATGCCAACCTCGAAAGGCTTGGTCCCCCCGACTTCGACGATCGGGACGAAGCGATCGCGCGCAAATTCCAGGAGACTTTCAGCGCCGAGGATGTCGCCGCCTCTTACGGCCGCTTCGGACTGAAGCCTCAGAAGAACCAGGGTCTTTGCAACCTTATCTTCCCGCTGAATGCCGGCGACGGCACCCTGGTCGGTTCGACGGATGTCGGCACCGTCAGCTGGGTCGTCCCGACCGTGCAGATGCGCGGCGCCACCTACGCGATCGGGACGCCGGGGCACTCCTGGCAGCTGGTCGCCCAAGGCAAATTGGCTGCAGCCCACAAGGGTATGGAGCATGCGGCAAAGGTCATGGCCAGTACGGCACTCGATCTGCTCCTTGACCCGTCCCTCATCGAGGCGGCCAAGGCGGACCATAAGGGCCGCCTCGGTGAGACACCCTTCGTCAACCCTATCCCCGACGATGTCGAGCCCCCATTGCCGGAGAAAAACAATGACTGAGAGCGCAGCAATCTCGCCCGACGTCGACCGTCTGATGGGCCATATCAACGAGTTCTCGCAACGGGTAAAACTGTCGGGGACCCCGCAGGAGTTGGAGAGTTTCCACTATCTCAGGCGCGAGATGGAGGCCTATGGCTATCGTACCGAGCTCCTCTCGCATGATGCCTATATCAGCCTGCCCGTTCGCGCCAAGGTTGAAATCGAGGGCGTCAGCCTGCGCTGCATCACGCATTCGATGTCACAATCGACCCTTCCTGGCGGCCTTAACGGTGCCTTGATCCATGTCGGCGAGGGCGCCGAGGCAGATTTTGTACATCGCAATGTCGCAGGCAAGATCGTCGTCGTCGACGGGATCGCGACGGAAGAGGTCGCGGCGTTCGCAAGTGCTGCGGGTGCTATCGGACAGATCCACGTCAGCCCGAACGAGCATCTCTACGAGATGTGCGTTTCGCCGGTCTGGGGAAGCCCCTCGCAGCATACGCGCACCGAACTGCCGACAACGGTGATCTGCACGATTTCGAAGCAAGAGGGTGATGGCCTGCGCCAGCGCTTGGCAGCCGGCGAGACCGTCGAAGCCCATATCGAGGCGGAGGTCGATACCGGCTGGCGCAAGACGCCCATCCTGGTCGCCGATCTCTCCGCGCCCGGTGGCGACGGGGAAGCCCCCTTCGTGCTGTTTTCCGGACACCACGATACCTGGCATTTTGGCGTCATGGACAATGGCGGCGCCAATGCCACCATGCTTGAGGCGGCACGCCTCCTGGCGGCTGAGCGCGGTCGGTGGAAACGCGGCCTGCGCATCTGCTTCTGGTCAGGCCATTCCCATGGCCGCTATTCCGGCTCGGCGTGGTATGCTGACGAGTATTTCGACGAGCTCGACCGTCGCTGCGTCGCCCACGTCAATGTTGATTCGACCGGTGGCGAAGGCGCGAGCGTGCTCACCAACTCCGCCGTCATCGACGAGTTGCGCGCGGTCGCCTTCGAGGCCATCGAGACTGTCTCTGGCCAGAAGCATGCCGGTCGACGCCATGGCCGCGCGGCAGACCAGTCATTTTGGGGCGTTGGCATTCCCTCCATGTTCGGCAGCCTCAGCCACCAGCCGCCATCGCCGATCAAGATGCTGACCGCGCTTGGCTGGTGGTGGCATACGCCGCACGATACGGCCGAGCATATCGACCCGGCCAATCTTGCACGCGACACGAAGATCATCCTTCTGGCGCTGCATCGGCTTCTGACGGACGAGGTGCTGGCCCACGATTACTCGGTCTATGCCCGGTCGCTCGACGACGAGCTGCGCCGGATGGGCGCCGCCCTTGCCGGACGGTTCGACATCTCCTGCCTGCGGACGGGTGCGCAAGAGCTTGAGCGGCTTGCAACGGAGCTGCAACAACGATCCGCAGGTGCTTCTGAAGAACAGGCACACACGATCAATGGCGGGTTGATGCGCCTGTCAAGGCTCCTCGTACCCCTGAACTATACCGCGGGGGACCGCTTCAGGCACGACCCGGCGCTACCGAGCACGCCCTGGCCGACGCTAGAGGGCATCCGGGAATTGTCGCGCCTCCCGGATGGTTCACCGGACACGGCATTTTATGCGGTCCATGCGCGTCAGACCCGCAACCGCATTGCCCATTCGCTGAGAGAGGCCAATGCGATTTTGAGAGACCTGCTGAGACCGAAAGCATAAGGGCCGCCAGGCTCCGGCAATTCACCGTGCATCGCACGGCAACAAAAAGGGGAATGAACCGATGAAAAGAAGAGATTTCGTAGCAACGGTGCTCGCCGCCGTTGCCCTGTCTCCGGCCGGTGCCGGCGCCAAGGACTGGACACATGTGAAAGTCGGCATCGAAGGCGCGTTTCCGCCTTGGAACATGATGGATCCGAGCGGCAAGCTCGCAGGTCTCGACGTCGATGTCATCAACGAGCTCTGCAAGCGCGCCAAGGTGGAGTGCGACCTGATCGCCGGAGACTGGGCCGGCATGATTCCCGGCCTTAACGCCGGCAAATACGATCTGATCATGACGCTCGGCATCAATGAGAAGCGCAAGCAGGTGGTCGATTTCACCCTTCCCTATGCCAGTGGGGTCGCAACCTTCCTGCTTCTTAAGGGCGGTACGGTCAACGAGCTGCCGGACACTGGCCAGCGGCTGAATCTCAATGACAAGGCGACGGCCGACCCGATCATGACGAAGATTGGCGAAGAGCTGAAGGGAAAGACCGTTGGCGTCGTGCAGTCGACCAGTCAGGAGCAGCTGATCAACGCCTATTTCGGCAGCAACGTAACCGTTCGCTCCTATCGCAATTCCGAGGAGCGCGAGCTGGACCTCAAGGCGGGGCGCATCGATGCCGGCTTCGACAGCGGCGTCTATGGCACCACGGCGCTCGCCAAGCCCGGCAACGAGGATCTTGAAATGTCGGGACCGCTGATGAAGGGCGCCATGCTGGCAACCGAAGTGGCGATTGGCACGCGCAAGGGCGAGACCGACCTCAAGACGAAGTTCGATGCCGCCATCGAATCCGCTGCCAGGGACGGTACGATCAAGGCCATGTCGGAAAAGTGGAGCAAGCTCGACCTGACACCGACCTTCGGCACCAATTGACGGTAACCGCTGTTGCCGTCTCCGCGTCGCCCGCACGACGGCAACCGACGGCGCCGCTCCGACAGATAGGATGAGCATGTCTGTGCATCGCAAGCCCCCTCCCGGATCGACCAGGCAATGAACCAGCCCGGTTTCCTCGATCTTTTGAGCTTCGGCCCGGATGGCTGGGCCAACGCGCTGCTTGCCGGCGCGTCGATGACCGTGTTGATTGCCATTGCCGGATACGCGATCGGCATCGTCATCGGTGCCTTCGGCTCTTGGGCGAAGGTTTCGGGCAACGCTGTCACACGGGTCGCCGCTGATGCCTATACGACCGTGCTTCGTGGCATCCCCGACCTTCTCGTCATCTACCTGCTTTACTTCGGTGGAAGCGCCGCCATCACAGCGATCGGAAGAGTGTTCGGCGCCGATGGCTTCATCGGCTTTCCCGCCTTTCTCGCCGGCTCGCTTGCAATCGGCGTTACCTCCGGCGCGCAGCAGACGGAAGTCCTGCGTGGCGCGTTCCGGGCCGTGCATCCAGGCGAGATCGAGGCGGCGATTGCCTGCGGCATGCCGCGCTGGATACGCTTCCGGCGCATCGTGGCGCCACTCACGTTGCGACACGCCGTGCCTGGCCTCGGCAATGTCTGGCAGGTGGTGCTGAAAGAATCAGCCCTGGTTTCCATCACCGGCGTTGCAGAACTCCTGCGCCAGGCGCAGGTCGGCGCCGGGTCGACTGGGCTACCGTTCGATTTCTACCTGATCGCAGGGCTGATCTATCTCGCTATTTCCACCGTGTCCGGCGGACTGATGCGGTTTGCGGAGCGTCATTTCAACCGCGGCGTCAGGAGAGCGTGATGGATTGGGATTTTCTCAGCGAGACTTTTGTCAGCCTGATTGCGGCCGTGCCGCTGACGCTCTCGCTTGCCGTCACCTCGATTTGTCTCGGCGCTATTCTGGCGCTGGCGCTCGCGATGGCGCGACTGTCCGGTATCGCGCCGCTTAATTGGTCTGCCCGGTTCTATGTCTTCGTCTTCCGCGGGACACCATTGCTCGTGCAGATCTTCCTGATCTATTACGGGCTCGGCCAGTTTCCCGCAGTTCGGCACAGCATTTTCTGGCCGGTGCTGCGCCAGCCCTATTGGTGCGCTGTGCTGGCGCTGACGCTGAACACGGCTTCCTACGCCAGCGAGATTATCCGTGGCGGGCTGCTTTCTGTGCCGGCAGGGCAGGTCGAGGCGGCACGGGCCTGCGGAATGGGCCGGATGCTCATGTTCCGCCGCATTGTTCTGCCGCTCGCCATCCGCCAGGCGCTACCCGGCTATGGCAACGAAATCATCTCGATGGTGAAGGCCACCTCGCTGGCCTCGATCATCACGCTGATGGAAGTCACCGGCGTTGCCGCCAAGATCATTTCCGAGACCTATCGGGCGATCGAAGTCTTCATTGTGGCCGGCGCCATCTATCTCGTCATCAACTTCGTGCTGACCCGTCTCGTGCAGCTCGTCGAATATTGGCTGAGCCCGCATTTGCGCCAGCCGCGCCCCTTACTTGTCCCCGCGATCCAGGGAGATGCATCATGACGGATCCCGTACCGGCGCTCCGAGTCAAAGACCTGCATAAAAGCTTCGGCCCCGTCGAGGTGCTGAAGGGCATCTCGCTGGATGCGCGCGAGGGCGACGTCATCTCCATCCTTGGCTCTTCCGGCTCCGGCAAATCGACGCTTCTGCGCTGCATCAACCTGCTGGAAACACCGAATTCGGGCGAGATCTCGGTCGCCGGCGAGGTGATCGGCATGCAGCCCACAGCGAACGGAAGCCGCCCCGCCGATCAGCGTCAGGTCGATCGCCTTCGCTCGCGGCTCGGCATGGTATTCCAGAGCTTCAATCTCTGGAGCCACAAGACCATCCTCGAAAATATCATCGAAGCGCCGATTCACGTTCAGAAGCGCAGCCGCACGGAATGCATTGAAGAGGCAGAAGCCCTGCTGGCGAAAGTCGGCATCGCCGACAAACGGAACCAATACCCCTCGCACCTTTCGGGCGGCCAGCAGCAGCGCGCTGCGATCGCCCGCGCACTCGCCATGCAGCCTAAGGTCATGCTGTTCGACGAGCCGACCTCGGCGCTCGATCCGGAGCTTGTCGGTGAAGTGCTGCGCGTCATGCGCGGCCTTGCCGAAGAGGGGCGCACCATGCTGGTCGTGACGCACGAGATGGGATTTGCCCGCGACGTCTCCAACCGCGTGATCTTCCTCCATAAGGGCATGATCGAGGAGGACGGCGACCCGCGTGAGGTTTTCGCCAGTTCGAAGTCCGATCGCTTCCGGCAATTCATTTCGAAATGAACACCGAGACTCAAATAACAAGAAAGGGAACCGAATGAAAAAATATCTGACATCCATTTTGACGGCGTTCTGCCTATCGGCGCTGGCACTCCCACCCGCACTGGTGGGCACCGCGCATGCCGACGACGGCAAGAAGTGGACGCATGTAACGATCGCGACCGAAGGCGAATTCCGCCCGTGGAACTTCACCAAACCAGACGGTAAGCTCGACGGCTACGAGATCGATCTCATCAAATATCTCTGCGACCACATGAAGGTTGAGTGCACCACCGTCGTCCAATCCTTCGACGGCATGATCCCCGCACTGCAGGCCGGCAAGTTCGATGCCATCATCTCCGGCATGTCGGCCACGCCGAAGCGCCAGGAAGTCATCGATTTCAGCGACTCCTACGGCACGACAGGCCAGACCTTCGCCACGCTGAAGACCGACGATCTCGCCAAGCTACCGCTAAAGGACGAGGTTTTCTCGCTCTCCTCCGATGAAGCCGGTGCGCTCGACGCATTAAAGCAGCTGGCACCGCTTCTGAAAGGTAAGACGATCGGTGTGCAGACCTCCTCGATCGCCGACACCTTCGCTCAGAAGTATTTGAAGGATGTTGTCACGATCCAGGAATATAAGACAACCGAGCAGCACGACCTCGACCTGAAGGCTGGCCGCGTAGACCTGATCATGGCGTCAACCGCCTATATCTCTACTGCCGCTGCCAAACCCGGCAATGAGGATTTCGTCATGACTGGCCCTCGTTTCCAAGGCGGACTGCTGGGGCGCGGAAGCTCAGTCGGCTTGCGCAAGACTGACCCCGAGCTTAAGGCGATGTTCAACGAAGCCATCGCTTCAGCCAAGGCCGATGGAACGATCAAGAAGCTTTCTGACAAGTGGTTCGGCTTCGATGTGACGCCGAGGTAAAATCCTGGAGATTGCCGGTAGAAAGAGTCGGCAGGATTACGCTTAGTCTTGCCGACTCAAGCCGCGATTTTACTCACCGAGGGTACTACATCAAGCTGCAAGTTGTCAGCGTGATCGCAATTACTGCAGCACCGTCGGCTCCTAGAGCATGTGTAGGGCGGAACCACGGCATAGGTGAGCCATGAGCAGAGGGTCCATGCGACCCCAAACCTATGTATAGTTATCCCGCCAAATGTTCCGCGCTAGGTTATTCGTGTGCCTCGATAGTCCCCCGATGAGGCCTGTAGCGACAAGCTACAATACTGTTCGGTGTTTTCCCCTCCACCGAACCTGCGGATGGCCAATCCGCCAGAGGCTGCCTTCACCCGAAAGGCAGTCTCTTTTTTTGAGCAGTGGCCGCGCATGTTGGAAGTGAAATCGAGGTTTGAGAAATAGCAAACCCGAAACTCACGCGTCACTACAACTTTCAAGTTGACGTGGTGCATAGGGGGCGAGCACGCTGACACGTACAGTCACAGCGCCGTGAAGGTTCGCATGCGCAGGGCAGCGTTCGATCGATGTGAGTTGCGTCGGGGCGACCTAAATCATTGTATAGGTTCGGTCGAATTCGGAACACGGTATCTTGCCCGCACAAGGTGAGACTAAATCAATGTCGGAAAAGAAAAATGTCTGGTTGGAACGACATGCAGGAAGCAAACATGGCCTTGTCTTCGGGGTGATCGCGCTTGCCGCTGCGGCAGCAATCTTCAGCATTGACACCTACACGAAGATCGAGGGCGCGATTGCTGTTCTATATGTGATCGTTTTGTTGCTCTCGGCAGAGGCGACGACAAGGACTGGTTTGCTGGTTGCGACGGGATTGTGCATCGGCCTATCGATTCTGTCCTATCTGTTGACCCATGGGCTCGACCCGGATCTGCAGACAGCGCTACGTTTGACGGTAGCACTGGCGGCACTCTGCGTGACGGCTGCACTCCTCCTGCGAAATGACCGGGCTCGAACGAATATACTCATGACCAATGCCGCGCTTCGCGAGAGCGAGCGCCGCTATCGTTCTATCTTCGATATGACTCGCGTCGCGCTCTGGGAGCGAGATTATTCGCGGGTACGCGCCTATATAGTTGGCCTCAAGGAGGAAGGCGTAACCGACTTGCGTGACTATATCCGCACTCACCCGGAGGTCATTCCGCAATGCATCGCGATGATCGGCGTCGTGGCCGCAAACGACGCGGCCGTTGACCTTCTTGGACGGCGTGCAGGCACCAATTCCCCAGGCGTCATGTCCCACTTTATTTCGCCAGCGAATGAAGCCTTCCTCGATGTCTTGCAGGCGATATTCGATGGCGCGAGTTTTTTTGAGGGCATGGCGGAGATAACGGCTGAAGCCGGCGAGACGAAGCTCGTGTTGCTCAGCATCAGCTTCCCGGACGATCCCGCTGCGTTTAACCGCGTGGTCGTCAGCATGGTCGATATTACACAACGCGAGCAGGCTCGCAAAGCTCTTGTTGAAGCTCAGGCCGAACTGACCCGGGCGGCGAGGGCTGCAACCGTCGGCGTGATGTCCGCCTCTTTGGCGCATGAGCTGAATCAGCCGCTTGGCGCAATCGTTGTTAATTCTCAGACTCTGCTGAGATGGCTCGATCGCGATCCTCCCGATCTCGCGGCAGCAAGACGGTCGGCAGAACGGATGATCCGGGACAGCCAGCGGGCAAGCTCAATCATTCACAACACGCGGTCTTTGTTGTCCCAGTCCCAGGAAGGTATCGAACAGGTAGATTTAAGTGCCCTTGTCAGAGATACCCTCGCTCTTATGGAACATGAACTGGAGAAAGAGCGAACCACCGTCGAAATCGTCCAGATTGCTCGCGTTCCATCCATTTCTTCCGTGAAGATCGAGATGCAGCAGGTGATGATAAATCTAATCGCCAATGCCGTTCAGGCGATGAGCGCAGCTCGATCGGAAAACAGGCGGATAACCATTGCGCTGGACGCAGCCGACAATGCGAAAGTCGTTGCGATCACAGTGCGGGACACTGGTCCTGGCCTCAGCGCAGATACTTTGGAGAAGCTGTTTTTTCCTTTCTACACGACGAAGGAAAGCGGAATGGGCATGGGTCTTTCGATTTGCCGGAGTACGATAGAGGCACGCGGCGGCTCGTTGGTGGGTTCAAATCATCCCGAAGGTGGTGCCGTCTTCGAGATCAGACTGCCAGTGGAGGTTGCCAATGCCTAGCGCCCGGGAAACGAAGCAACAGAACCGCGAGCCCATCGTCTACATCGTCGATGACGATGTATCGATGCGAGAATCCCTCGAGGATCTCTTCCGTTCGATGCATTTTGAAGCGCTCGCATTCGAAAGCCCTGCAGACTTCCTGCGCCGCGCCGATTTTCGCAGGCCCGGCTGCATCGTGCTGGATGTCAGATTGCCGGGCGTCAATGGTTTGGACTTCCAGTCTCAACTCGAAAGCGGTGGCAGCACGATGCCGATCGTGTTCATGACCGGCTACGGGGACATTCCGATGAGCGTGAGGGCGATGAAAGCGGGCGCCGTAGATTTTCTTGCCAAGCCGTTTAGAGACCAGGATCTCCTGGATGCAGTCACTGCGGCCATCGAGCACAATGCGAAGCACATGCGGGAGCAGGAGCAGGTGCAGGCCATAGCCGACCGTGTCGATACGCTGACGCCTCGGGAACGGGAAGTCATGGCCGCGGTCGTGCAAGGAATGATGAACAAGCAGATCGCCCACAAACTCGGGATAAGCGAGATCACGGTAAAACTCCACAGAGGAAACGTCATGCGCAAGATGCAGGTGCGGTCAGTCGCTGACCTGGTGCGCGTCACGGAGAAGTTCGCTCAATAGTGCGAGTCGTCGAGCGCTCCGGCAGTACATCCGGCCCGCAATGCGCTGGGTGGAAATAACAAGGAAAGTTGAATATTGTGTCCCATTCATCCTTAGTCGCGATCGTCGACGATGACCAAGCCATCCGTGAAGCGCTTGACGATCTTGTCAAATCCCTAGGGCATGAGAGCCTTCTGTTCGCCTCTGCCGAAGAGTTCCTGGCTTACGAACCGCGAGAGGCGATCGGCTGCATCTTGGCCGACGTCAAGATGCAGGGCCTTAGCGGGATCGAGCTGCAAGCCAAGCTTAACGAGGAGCCGCACCGCCCCCCCATGATCTTCATGACATCTTATAGGGATGAAAGAACACGTTCGGCTGCGATGAATGGCGGCGCCTTGGCATTTCTCGGGAAGCCGGTCGACATCGGCAGCCTCATCGATTGCCTGGAGTCCGCAATCGTCTAACCGGCCCACCTCGCATGCAAGCTTAGGTCGATATAGCCGAGGCAAGAGCGACGACGATCATCTCCGCGCGGCGCCGGGCAAATTGAGCAGGCTGGTGGTATCCGCCGGCACGCTCAGCCAGCACATCAGAGTCCCCGCACCTGCACCCGATCGGGAAAGCCCGTATCTCAACCCGTGGTATTTTTTCACACCACAATCAATGCCTCCGCGGCGCGGCGAAGCAGGGCCGGTTATAGCGCCAATGTCCATGCCCAGCTAAACCTGTGTATAGATGCGACCCGTGCATGACAGGCCTAACCTCTCCTCGCAAGACAGCCAAGGAGAACGGCCATGTCAAAAGAAAAGCAGAAAATCGTCATTCCGACCGGTGAATCTCGCGGCATCGTTTGCCGGTTGGAAGATGTCACTGCTGGCAGCGGCGAAGTCGCGAAAACCACCGCCATCATCATCGCCATGCCCTTCGGAATCCGGCCCCGTCGGGCTCATAACGATCCCTCGAAGGATGACGCAGAAGTCGACAGCGGTGTCGCGGACTGTATTCGCCAGGCTTTGTCGCGCCCCCTCGGCAAGTAAGATCTTTAACCCGCGCTCTGGAGATTTGCCATGAACGATTCTGAAAACCCGCATGAGGCCGTAAAGCGTTCCCGATCGACGGTTGTGGCGCTCTCGGTGGTTTGCATGGTGGCGGTCTTTTCCGGCACGGCTATCTGGGTCTCGCTCTGGTATTCGACGACCACTGTTCGAAAAGCAGATGCCGCCGAGACTCATGCCGTTCCATCGATTCCCGTCCAGGCGACGAGACCGCAGACAAGGGACGTTCCGGTCTATCTGGAAGGACTCGGAACAGTTCAGGCGTTCAATACGGTCTCGATCAAGGCGCGTGTCGACGGCGAGCTGCAGAGCGTGTTGTTTCAAGAAGGTCAGGAGGTCAAGAAGGGCGACCTGCTGGCTGTCATCGACCCCAGACCCTTCCAGGCAGCCCTGGACCAGGCCGTTGCCAAGATTCAGCAAGACCAGGCAAATCTCACCAACGCCCAATACCTGCTTTCGAAAGACCAAACCCTTGAGAAGCAGAATGTGACAACGGCCGAGACCGTCGAGACACAACAAAGCGCGGTGGCTGGCTTCAATGCCCAACTTGCCGAGGATCAGGCTGCAAAGGAGTCTGCGAGCGTCTCGCTTTCCTACACCCAGATCAGGTCTCCGATCGACGGTCGCACCGGCATACGGCTGGTCGACGTGGGTAACCAGATCCACACTACCGACACGTCGGGCATCGTGACCGTCACCCAGACGCGGCCGATCTCGGTTATTTCGACGCTGCGCGAGGATGATCTCGGCGAAGTGCGGGATGCCCTGAAGGCTGGCCCGGTCGAAGTGGCCGCCCTGTCTATGGCTCAGCGTTCGGTGCTTGCCACCGGGACGCTCTCGCTCATCGATAACGAGATCGACCAGACCAGCGGGACGCTGCGGATTAAATCCACTTTCGAGAATTCGGACGGGGCGTTGTGGCCGGGCCAGTTCATCAGGCTTCGGGTCCGCGAGAAGGTTCTTCGCAGTGCACTTACGGTGCCGTCTTCAGCCCTCCAGAGAGGTCCTGATGGATACTTCGTCTATGTAGTCGGAAGCAATGGCGCCGTCGCGGCGCAAAAAGTCACCACAGGCCCAATAGACGATGGCAGCGCCGTCATCGAAACCGGCCTTAACGGCACGGAGAGCGTCGTCACTGCAGGGCAGTATCGCCTGGAACAGGGAACCCGGGTGTCGGTCGCGGCAGCGACCTCGTCCACAACCGCGCAGAAGGATTAAGATCATGTCCATTTCGTCGTGGTTCATCCAAAGGCCGATCGCAACCTCGCTGTTCATGGCAGGGCTCTTCGCTATAGGCCTGGCGTCCTATCCGCTGCTGCCGGTAGCACCTCTCCCGCAAGTCGACTTCCCGACTATCCAGGTGTCGACGCAATTGCCCGGGGCAGACCCCAAGACGATCGCGTCATCGGTTACCCAGCCGCTCGAACGACAGTTCGGCCAAATCCCGGGCGTGTCGCAGATGACCTCGACGAGCACGCTGGGAAATAGCTCGATCACGCTTCAGTTTGACCTTTCACGCAACGTCGACAGTGCTGCGCAGGACGTTCAGACGGCGATCAACGCGGCGGGCGGACAACTGCCGACGGGGCTTCCTTCGCCGCCGACCTATCGAAAGGTCAATCCCGCAGATCCACCGATCATGGTTCTCGCGCTGACATCGGATACGATGCCGCTGACGGCGGTTGATGATTTTGCAGAGAGCGTGCTTGCCCAGCACATCAGCCAACTCAACGGGGTATCCCAGGTCCTGATATTTGGCCAGCAGAAGCCTGCGGTTCGCATCCAGATCGATCCTCAGAAAATTGCTGAGCTGGGCCTCTCTCTCGAAGACATCCGCACTGCGGTCACAGGCATTACAAGCAACGCGCCGAAGGGTACGGTGCAGGGCGCCCAGCGAACCTTCACGATCTACGACAACGATCAGTTGTTGAAGGCAGCTCCATGGAATGACGCGGTCATTGCCTACAAGAATGGGGCGCCGATCCGCATCGGCGATGTCGGCAAGGCGGTTGACGGCGCGGAAAATACGCAGTTGGCTGCATGGGCAGACGGAAAGCGGGCAATCCTCTTGCCGATCTTCAAACTTCCAGGCGCGAACGTCATCGACACCGTCGACCAGATCAAGGCGGAGCTACCTCAGCTTGAAGCCATCGCGCCGGCCGCCATCCGCTTTTCCGTACTGAGTGATCGGACGACTACTATTCGCGCCTCCGTTCTCGACGTGGAAACCACGCTGGTGATCACCATCGCACTTGTCGTCATGGTCATCTTTATTTTCCTCAGAAGCTTCTGGGCGACAGCCATTCCAAGTGTCACAGTGCCGCTGGCCCTGCTGGCAACATTGGCACTCATGTACGTCGCCGGCTTCAGCCTGGACAACCTGTCGCTGATGGGCCTCAGTATCGCGGTTGGTTTTGTGGTCGACGACGCGATCGTCATGATCGAGAACATCCATCGACACATGGAAATGGGAAAGACACCGCGACAGGCGGCCATAGACGGCGCACAGGAGATCGGCTTCACCATCATCTCGATCAGCATTTCGCTCGTCGCCGTCTTCATTCCGCTACTCCTGATGGGCGGTATCGTGGGCGAGCTGTTTCGTGAGTTCGCGATCACCGTTACCATGACGATCGTCGTTTCAGCGCTGATCTCCCTCACCATCACGCCAATGATGAGCTCCCGCTTTCTGAAGCCGGAGGAGAAGTCAGGTCATGGGCGGCTCTACATGGCCTTCGAACATGGCTTCGATTACCTGCTCGCGGGCTATCGTCAAACGCTCGACGTAGCGTTGCGCCATCATCGGACAACATTTCTGACCTTCCTCGCGTCGCTGGTCGCAACGGCCTTCGTCTTCGTCGAGATCCCCAAGGGCTTCTTTCCAACGCAGGACACCGGTCTTGTTACCGGGGTCCTCGAAGCATCTCAGGACATCTCGTTTGCCGAAATGTCTCGCCTCCAGATAGAAGCTGGACGCATCGTTGGCAGCGATCCGGGCGTGGCGACCGTCGGCATGCAGGTGGGGGCAGGGCCTGGCCTCACCGTCAATACCAGCCGCATGTTCATCACGCTCAAGCCCCTTGATGAGCGTGACGCATCCGCCACGGAAATTATCAACCGGCTGCGTCCTAAACTTGCCCAGATGCAGGGTGCCCAGCTCTTCCTTCAGGCGGCACAGGATGTGAATGTCGGCGGACGCAGCTCTGCAACCCAGTTTCAATATACGCTGCAAGACGGCAATGAGGACGAGCTGAACGAGTGGGCGGGAAAACTGCTTGCGAAATTCAAGACCCTGCCGGAACTCGCCGATGTCGCCACCGATCAGCAGAATGGGGGTGCCACGGTCACGCTTGAGATCGACCGCGACCAGGCCTCACGGTTCGGCATTCCGCCTCAGACGATCGACAACACGCTCTATGACGCATTCGGCCAACGGCAGGTCACGCAGTATTTTACCGACCTGAACAGCTATCATGTCGTGCTCGAGCTGGCCCCGGAATTCCAGAATTCTCCCCGGGCGATCGACGGGCTCTACATCAAGTCGCCGCTTACCGGCGAACAGGTACCGCTCAACCTCCTGGTAAAGCAGACCACGGAACCGACCGCTGTCCTGGCGGTCAATCACCAGAGCCAGTTTCCTTCAGTGACGCTCTCCTTCAATCTCTCCAAGGGAGTAGCGCTCAGCCAGGCGGTCGCCGCAATCGGCCAGGCCGAAACCACGATGGGCAAACCGGCCACGCTTATCGGCACGTTCCAGGGCAATGCGCAGGCATACCAGACCTCGCTCGCAAGCGAGCCGGTGCTGGTACTGGCTGCGATCATCGTCATCTATCTCATCCTCGGCGTGCTCTACGAAAGCTACTTCCACCCGTTGACCATTCTTTCAACCCTTCCGTCTGCGGGCCTGGGTGCGCTGGCGATGCTCTGGCTGTTCGGGTTCGACTTCACCGTCATAGCCCTTATCGGCGTAATCCTTCTGATCGGCATCGTGAAGAAGAACGGCATCATGATCGTGGATTTTGCGATCGCCGCGCAGCGTGAGTCTGGGTTGTCACCGGAAGACGCCATTCGACAAGCGTGCCTCCTGCGCTTCCGGCCGATCATCATGACGACCGCCGCCGCTCTTTTGGCTGGCATACCATTGATGCTCGGCCACGGTACCGGCTCCGAACTCCGCCAGCCACTCGGCTACGCCATCGTGGGAGGTCTTATCATTAGCCAGGTGATGACTCTCTACACCACACCCGTCGTCTATCTCTATCTCGAAAAGCTCAGCAGCCTCGCAACGAGACGGAGGCAGACCGGGGCTGTCGCCGAAGCGGCAGCAACGCGATCTCTCGGCCCATCGACCTAAACGTGGGCTGTTTGTTGATTTCCGCTGCGAAATGCCCCGCTTGGGGTGCGGATAAAAACTTGGCGGAAATCAACACGCAAGGGCATCATGGTGATTTTCGGGGGCCAATAGAGGGGCCAATTGGCCGCCTCTTGTCGACATTGCGGCGGCCGGTTCCGGACGCCCCCGGTATCAGAGAAGCGGAAGCATTAGTCCGGAAGCCGCCCGCGTCTAACAACGGCATCGACACTGCAACGCGACAGCCCGATATCCTTCAGGGTGCGATCGTCGAGTGCCTCTAGCGCCATGCGCATCCGCCGGATCTCGGAGGCATGGGTCAATACGCGCCAGGGCGAGGCAAGCATCGACAGGATCGATGATCCCCGACCGGTCGCGGTGCTGCTGGCCGGGTCCGTTCCCGCGTGTGCATCGAGCTCGGCCGGACGCTCCGCGACGCCTCCTTCCTGCTGCGAATTGCCGAAGCTTACCTTCGCGGTGGATCTATTGGGAAATCCGTCGCGGCTTCCGGGAAATGGAAAGATCGCGTTTTCAAGTATGCTGATCTGTGGGGCAGCCAGTCGGCCCTGATCGTGCCCGGGGATGTGTCCTTCGGCAACGAGCGAATGATAGACTTCCGGATACATGCCAGCACTGCAGAACGCGAAACTGTCCATGATGCCGGATATCATCCCGGACATGGCCGCCTCGAGCCAGCCTCTGCGATCGCTATCGACCTTAGGCGGTTCCGGTTTGAACGTGAGTGGGGACATCTCGACAAGATTCACCGGCTGTCCTTCCCCTCCACGCAGACGGTGATTTTCTGTGTCGTTGATGGTGCGTGTCGGCTTTCTTTCCAATTGCATTTGCGCTCTCCACTAACTGTCAGGTGTTGACCGAGAGAGCCTGCTGGCATCGGGCTACAGGACCATTTCGAACCTGGAAAAGTCGGTTACGGCTGTAGCAGAGCGGACCTGAAGCTGGGGGAGTGGCTTCGCGCAATTCCCATCCAGGCATTCCAGATTTCAACCGTAGCCATTCAGCCCTGCTCTGAAGCTGAGGCGTAATAGTAGTCGCACACTCTCGCCGTGCTCGGGTCGCTGAGCCGGACTTGTTCCGGTCGAGGCAAGGGCTGTGTTTCAACAATCAGAGCGATTGAATCTCATGAAAATTCTCATTGCCTCGACGCCCGCAACGGGTCACCTGAACCCACTGCTTGCAATCGGCCGAATCCTGATGGCGGAAGGCCATCAGGTCCTTGTCTTGTCCGGCTCCGCCTTTCGCGGACGCATTGAAGGCATCTCAGCAGAATTCCGTGCCCTTTCCTTTGACGCCGACCTTGATCCGGCCGACATTCATTCGCATGCTCCTGAATTGAAGCTCATCCCGCCCGGTCCCGAATGGCTGCGGATAGCCATGGAACGTATCTTCGTCGACACGATCCCCGCCCAGTCCAAGAGCCTGAACCAGGTCCTGCGGGACTTCCCGGCCGATATCATTATCGGAGACGACATGTTCTTCGGCGTCCTGCCGATGCTGCTTGGGCCGCGGTCGAAAAGGCCTCCGATCGTTCTCTGCGGCACATCGATCTTGCACTGGCGCCGCGACGACAAGGCACCGCATTTCATGGGCTTGCCGCCCGCAATAACCAAAGCGCAGCGAGAACAATACGCGGCGATCGCGCAAGAGCAGGAAAAGCTTGTCGATCTGCCCGTAGCCCGCCGCGCGAATCTGCACCTGGCGGAGCTCGGCGTCGGCCCGCTCTCGGCACCTTTCCTCGATTCAGTCGTGGAGCTTGCCGATTCCTATATGCAGCTATCCGTTCCCGGCTTTGAATATCCTCGCGAGATTCCGCCCTCGGTCAATTTCGTCGGAGCCCTGCCTTTCATTCCGAACCAGGCCCCTATTCCACTCTGGGCGCGTGAGCTGGACGGCTCGCGCAAGGTCGTCCTGGTGACCCAGGGAACGGTGGCAAACCACGATTTCAATCTGCTGCTCGCTCCGACCCTTGCGGCGCTCGCAAAAGAACCCGACGTGCTTGTGGTTGCAACGGCGGGTGGTCGCCCAGTCGAAGCTATTCCGGGTCCAATACCTGCCAATGCGCGCCTCGCAAGCTACCTGCCATTTGAATGGCTGCTTCCCAAGGTCGACGTGCTGGTAACCAATGGCGGCTATGGCAGCGTCAACCAGGCCTTGAGCCTCGGAATTCCTCTGGTTACCGCCGGATTGACTGAAGACAAGGCCGACGTGAATGCGCGGGTGGCCTGGTCCGGTGTCGGCATCGATCTGAGGAGCAACCACCCGACGCCGCAGCAACTGCGAACGACCATTCGCGCTGTACTAGATCAGCCGAACTACCGGTCGAACGCCATCATGATGGCTGCGGAGTTCGCTGCCATCGACACCCGCAGTGAAATTCTGAGGATCGTCAACCAGACCGCCAATGGCTCGGTCGGCTTGAGAATGGACAAGCTTGCCATCGTAACCCAGACACGGGTTGCGCGCCGTCACTAGACCTTTCGTCTGCAAACTGGCTCTTCAATAGAGGCCATATCACGTGAACAGCAGCCCGGAGTCGGAGCGCCCTAGCGCCTCTGCTCCGGGCTACCCTTTAGAGGGCAACAAGGCGCATTTAGATCGACGCCTTGTGCCGGCGTGGCGCGACATTACATCTGTAACCGATTTCCGGATTTCTGAAATCCGGCGATAGCGTGTAGAGCGTCTTAGAGAAACCGCGGGGCAAAGGTTGTGTTTTTGGTCCCAATCAATATGCGTTCTCTATGACAGCCATAGCAGGTGAACAGTGTGAAACACGTCTTAGTAGTCGACGACGATCCGTCCATTCGAAATCTATTGGTTGATTATCTTACGCAACATGCCTTTGCCGTAAGTGCGGTGAGTGACAGCCAGCAAATGGCCCGGGTCCTTAGCAGCGACACAGTGGATTTGGTGGTGGTCGATCTCAATCTTGGCCATGAGGATGGGTTGGAGATCGTCAATATGCTGGCGAGAACTTCGGATGCCCGCATCATCGTGATCAGCGGCGACAGGCTCGAGGAGGCCGACAAGGTCGTCGGCCTTGAGCTCGGTGCCGCAGATTATGTGACCAAGCCGTTCTCCATGCGCGAATTTCTTGCGCGTGTCAGGGCGGTGTTGCGCGAGAGGCCGAAGCGCGCCGTCGAGAAGGATAGAAGATCCTATGTGTTCAGCAACTGGACTCTCAGCCTCAAGCAGAGGCGCCTCTTCTCCGATGCGGGCGACGAGGTGAAACTGACGGCCGGCGAATTCAATCTCCTCGTGGCATTTCTTGAATCTCCGCAACAGGTGCTGTCACGCGAACAATTGCTGGCCGCAAGCAGAGTTCATGAAGAAGAAGTCTATGACCGAAGCATAGACGTATTGATCCTGCGGTTGCGGCGTAAGCTTGAAACCGATGCTTCGAATCCTGGCCTGATCAAGACTGAGCGCGGTGTCGGCTACTATTTCGATGCCGAGGTCAGCGTCGAACAGCATAGGCGGGCAGCATCTTAAATTTCACGGCATCGCTTTAAAACTACTCAACCGCGGCGCTGCTTCGCGGCCGTTTTCACCTGTAGTGGCTGCCTTACAGTTGAAACGACTTACCCTGATCCTGATATCGCCTTGCATTTCTAAGGCATCAGCTTGGCTCCGTCCGAATCCCAACGGAAATGCATTGCGCCGTGGTTGCGACATTCTTCGGACCCAGCCTCGGCGCATCGTAGGAGCCACCTATTAGTCAGTTTCCAACAACTCACCTGCTGCCTTCGGTCCCGCAAACTCGTCGCCGACGGGCCAATTTTGTTCAGGCCATCGGTCATCGGTATTTTTCGATCCTTACGCGACCGCGAACGGTCTTTGCTTCGTGGCGTGGGGCGCGAAAGGCTCCACTCGCGAGCGGGTTGAACCTGCCGCCTCATATACAGAGAGACATAGGCTTGACCGATATCACCACGGCAGCCTCCGATTTTCGGGACAGCTGGAAAGAGCCCGGCATCTTCGATCTGCCGCGATTTTGATTACCGAATAGCGGTCATGCCGGAAATTGCCCGCACGATGTAAACGACGTCGCGCGGGCGTGTTCTCGAGGACCGGCTACGAGAAACGCTGATACGGTTTCGATAAAAGCTGCGAGCAGTCACTGCTGTTGGCGGGTCAGAGTGTCCCTCTCTTCGATCCCTGCGGGAAACTCCATCCTGTCGCCCGTCCTGAAGAGATAGAGGCCGACAGCGAGAGTAAGGGCTGCAATGAAGAGAAGATAATAGGCATGCGCCATCGGGCTGAACGACAAGAGCGAGGCCACAGTGATCGGCGTCAGGCCACCAAAGACAGCATAGGCGACATTGTAGGAGAAGGAGACGCCGGTAAAGCGGACGCGAGCGGGAAACGCACGCACCATCACGTAGGGAACTCCACCGGTCAGGCCCACCGACAGGCCCATCACGGCATAGAGCCCGAGCGCAACCGGCATCGATACCCCCGCGAAGCTGTAGAAGGTGAACGTGGAAAGACCGAAGAAAATACTGCCTCCTACAAAGACTGGTTTTGGACCAACTCTGTCGATCAGAGTGCCTGCCCCGATAGCGCCCACGATAACGAAGACAGTCCCAAAACTCGTAGCAGCCAGCGACTGCTCAGCGGAATAGCCGTACAACTGCTGCAGAAGCGTTGACGTCATCAGCGTCGTGACGACGATGCCTGCAGACAGGAACCAGGTCAGCAGCAGCGAGACAATGATGCTCCGGGTGTAGTCGCGCAGGACGACGCGCAAGGGCAATTCCAGGACCAGCAGATGATTTCTTTCCATTTCAGAAAAGACCGGCGTTTCATGAAGCCAGCGGCGTAGATGCACCGCAACCAAGCCGAACAAGCCACCGAGGAAGAATGGAATGCGCCAGGCATAGACAAGCATTTCATCGGCTGTGAACAGGCCATTTATGGCAGCCGCAACGGATGCACCCAGCAGGATACCAAGCGTCAAGCCGGAACAGAGGAAACCGCAACCGAAGCCGACCCTGTAGGAAGAGACGTGTTCGGCAACAAAAATCCACGCTCCCGGCACCTCACTGCCAATGGCCGCACCTTGAATGAGGCGCATGAGGACAAGCAGGATTGGCGCTGCAACTCCAACCGAGCCATAAGTCGGCAGCAAGGCCATGCCGATCGTGGAAAGCGTCATCAGCAGGATTGAAAAGGCGAAGATACGTTTACGCCCAAACAGATCGCCAAAATGCGCGAGCGCTATGCCCCCGAGAGGACGAACGAGATAGCCGGCTCCAAAGATGCCGAACGTCTGGATAATGGATAGCCAGTCGGGCGTACCCGGCGGAAAAAACAGCTTGCCGATGACAGGCGTAAAAAAAATGAAAATTATGAAATCATAAAATTCTAAGGCCCCGCCAAGAGCTGCCAGACCGAGCAGACGAAAATCCTGGATGGTCAGTTTCTTCATTTCTATAGCTTCGTTCTGCGGAGAAAAAAAAGGCCCTTGCCCAATGAAATATGCACCAGTTCCTCCGCGCCTCATGACGATTGCGACAAATCACGTTTGCCGAACGCCATCGACAATACGGTCGTTCTGATAGGGCGGAAAAACTACACTAGCGCTTCACGCCGGCGGAATTTGATTACAAACGAAATCCGCAAAGCATTTGTTGCTTCTTCGAGAAACATCTCCAGTCAGAAACCATCTGCCTTGTTACCCCAGCTTTCCCGCATAGCGCCCGGTGGCTTGGAGTTGATCCGGTTGCGCGTTGTCGCCGGCCGCCATTTTCTGATGGATCGCATGAGCAAGGCTTCTGGAGTTCAAGGGTTTGCGCAAAGCGCCCAGGCGTCTCAGATTGTGTTCGCTCATCGAGCCGGTCCGATACTGGTCTTTCACGAGCAGCAACGACAGGCCGGCAAGACTGCGTTCCAGGTCCACAAGCCTTACTGACTCCTCCAGAGACGCAACGTCGATAATTGCAAGGTCCGGCTGCTGATCACTTTTAGTGAGCCACTCCAAAAGCTGGGCAAGCGTGGAAAAGCCGACTGGTTCGTATCCAAGCGCTGCGACCTTCTCCTCATGTATCATCAGAAGGGAATGCTCCTTCTCCAGCAGGATGACGATTTCCCCGTTTCCAAACGGAACGGATTCGTCATTGAAAAACTGGCGCAGAGGAACCGCTGGCTGGAGGCTGGCAGGGAAATAGAGATCAAAGCGCGTCCCCCTGCCAACTTCGCTTTCAACATTGATATGCCCGGCAAGCGCCTGAACATTTCCGTGCACGGCTGCGAGACCAAGACCGGTGCCGCCGCTACGCGATTTTGTCGTAAAGAACGGTTCGAAAATATGCGACAGAACGGCCTCGGGAATGCCTGCGCCATTGTCGGCAATGGCCAGGCGGATGTAGCTGCCGGCGGACAGCACACCATGTGAGAGCAGCCGCCTCGACCGCAACTCCAAAGACGCGACCTCGATTTCGATCCTTCCGGTCTCGTCCGACGCCTCCGCTGCGTTCTTGCAGAGGTTCATAACGATCTGCTGGATTTCTATCGGATTGCCGAGGATGACGGCGGGCTTGTCGACAAGGCGTGAGGTGATCTGAAAAGCATCCGTCAGCGAGACTTTCAGCATAGGCAAGATGCTGGATACCGCTTCGACGACATCGAAAGGCTGGCTCGTTCTCTCGCGCTTGCGGCTGAGGGTCAGAATTTGGTCGATGATCAACCGTGCTCGCTCGCCGGCCGCAACAATCTCCTGCACATAGTGCCGCGTGGTCGATGGCCGTCGCAGTATCTGTAGCGCCATTTCTCCATAACCAAGCATCGATCCGAGTATGTTGTTGAACTCATGGGCAATGCCGGCCGCAAGCGTACCCACGGCCTGAAGCCTTTCGGCATGCTTCAGGCGCTGTTCGAGTGTGTCTCTCTCCTGCCGCTTGCGAACGCGATCGATGCTTTGAATCAAGGCATCAATAGCGCTCTGCATTAATTCGACCTCGTCGGCGCTCGCCTTCGGCCTGGATTCGGCATATTCAAAAATGACCATCGCGGCATCGCGTTCCGATATTTCGCCTTGGACGATGGCACCGGCGCTCATTGCATCCCGCGTGAAGACAAGCTCGCCTTGCGACTGCAGGCTCCTGCAGAAAAAGCGGTTGCGTTTCGGATTGGCGAGATGGCGACGCAGGTCGGCGAGGAATTCGGGTATGAGACTGTCTGACCTGCCGTCCCCAGGAATGTTTTCGTATTTCTCCTCGATCTCGCCCGTCTCGATGTTAAAAAACAGCATTTCATAACGCTTGGCATCAAAATACCGCGCAAGAACCCTCAGGGATCGCTGAATTGCGTCGGCCCAGTCGGACGAGGAAACACTGTCGAAATTCGTCTTAATCTCGTTTCTCGTATTCTCGAAATCCAGACGACGGGCCAGTCGATTGGTTTGAAGGCGAAGGCGGTTGACGAGGAGTAATATATAGAGGCAAAGCACGATCGCGATCGTTCCGAGGAAGAGCCGGCTCCAGGTCGCGCGGACGGTGCTCTCGCTATAATCCGCGAGATATTGGTTTTGCAGATCCTGCGCACGAGCCGAAACCTCGGAATTCTGGATAGCGACAACCACATCGTCGACGACCGGCAATGTCGCAAGGACCATATGGCCGTGCTTGGCCAATGCCTCTAGCTTCGCCTCGATGGCCTCGTTCGTTGACGATGTCTGCTGCAAAATAGTGCTGATGTGTTGCGATAAATCGACGTCAGGATACGTCTGAAACTGCATCATCAAATGGCTAAGCTGATCCCAGGCAGCCGGAAAATTTTGTCTTTCAGCTTCGCGGCTTTTGTAGAGGTCGCTCAGAATTTTGCCGAAAATACTCTGCGAATTCCGCAGAATCGCGTTTGTCGTTTTGAACTGTTCGACCAGCGTCTCGCTTTGCTGGATCGCCAAGGACAATCGTTCGAGAGGCACGGCCAATCGTTGTTGGTCATCGGTATCTGTCGAAAGAGATCTCAGCCGGTTGAGCATCTCATGAAGCTGAACGACCGACCCGACCAGAGGATCGTAGTTGTTCAATAATCCGTCGCGCGCCTGGAGCACGTCACGCTGGAGAGCAGAATCGCTCCGTTCGATCGCGTGGAGAGCAGGAATTACGGCGTCGAGGGTCTTCCTGTCGGGGCCGCGCCCAACAGCCAGGAGAGCAAAAAATATCGCACACAGAATGACGCCGACTATGGCCCAGGGACCGTCGATAATCCTGCGGAAGCGGTGTTTTTTGTCTGCATCCATTCTGAGTTTCAACAGTGTTTCGAAGCAAATTCAGTTCTTGCGCATGTAGGATCTATTGCAGCTTCTCGCTATGCCGCCCCCATCATATTGTTTCCGATACTGGAGCCTGTACCCCCCTGATGCGCAGGCAACATCGCCTGCTACTGAGCAGCCGATGGGGCGGAAGCATCCAATGGACGCCCTTTGTACTCTCCCGTCAGGGTCTTCAGGAATGCAACGAAGGCGGAAATGTCATCATTGGATGCAGCATGCCCGAGCTGGACACGAGCCATGATGGCCACAGCTTCAGGAAGGCTCGCTGTACGGCCATCATGGAAGTACGGGGCGGTGACGGCGACGTTTCTCAAACTTGGAACGCGGAACACGCCTTTGTCCTGTTCTGCATGAGTGACGGTCCACCGACCGAGATCGCTTTCGTCGGTCGTGCCCGCAGGGGAAGGCGGCGCATCAAATATTCCGAATTTTTCAAAAAGATTTCCGCCGACATTTGTACCCTGATGGCAGGACGTGCATCCGTAACTCTTGAAAAGCTCGTATCCCCTCAGTTCTTCAGGTGAAAGCGCGGCCGCATTTCCACGCAGATAGCGATCGAAACGGGAATTAGGCGTCACCAGCGAGCGCTGAAAGGTGGCCAGAGCATCGAGGACGTCGACGCGCCGGGCCTCGTGACCGTAGACTTTTTCGAATTGAGCATTGTAGTTCTTGGATGCGTTGAGCTTCGAAATGAGATCGTCCCAATTGCTTGCCATCAGGTTCGGATCGAGCAATCCCGCCTCGTTCTGCGCTTCAAGCGTTGTGAAACGTCCAAGCCATCCAAGACGATAATTGTTCGCCGCATTGAAAATCGTCGGGGTGTTGAACCGGTGCATTTGACCATCATGTCCAACAGTTCTTTGCACATGGATGGCGCCGCCGGTGTTGAGATCATGGCACGATGAGCATGCAAGATTGTTCTTTCCCGACAGGATGGGATCTTTAAAGAGGCTCTCTCCGAGGGCGACTTTCGACGGATCAAGCGCAGGCGGATTTTCCAACGGCGTTATCGGCTCTTGATTGGCTCCTTTGTTTGACGCGCTCTCTTGGGCGGCAACAGCGACAGCAAGGATCCAGACCAGACTGGCGGCGAAGATCACGCCGAGTGGTCGCAGATTAGATCTGAAGACAATGTTGAGACCCCTCATCTGTAGATGGCCCGCCTGCTGTGCTCCATCACGATTTCCCTTCAAGGAAGCAGCCGAAACTCCGCTTCTCCTTCTCCACCCGGCCAGTCCTGCAGGCAACGCACCTTTGGGAGGCGAGCCAACACATGACTTCACAAGGCCGTGACTATGGCAGCCGCATTGCAGCTCCGTTTCCAAAACCGGGTCAACGGTTACAGCTGTAACAATGGTGTCATGCTGGCTTTTGACGCGTCTCGATAGGCCTGGGTTCCCGGTGGCTAGGCTTCGTTGGTGTGATCTGATTTCGAGCGGTTTGGACGTCTTCAGGTCGCTGCCCAAATTACAAATGCAAGAAAGCGATCTTCGAATGAAATCGACGATTAACAGCAGCTCCATAGAGATCTCAACGACGTCGTTGGCACGGCGTTACAGCTGCTTGTGCGGCGAAAGCTTTTTGATGGCCGCCCGCCCGAATCTCTGGCCCCCACATGCCTCGATGCGGGACATCGATCTGAAGATGCGTGGAGATAAATATGCCGTTTGAAATTTCTAATGACGATAGCGCCGCTCCGAAGCCTCGGATCTGCATCGCTGGCGCCGGTGCTATCGGCCTGACATTGGCGACGCGCCTGGCGCTTGGCGCTTATCCGGTCAGCGTGGTTGCACGCGGACCGAGCCTTGCGGCGATCAAGAATAGCGGGGTCCGCTTGATCGATGCCGAGGGCGCTCATGCGGCCAAGGTGGCAGCTGGGAAACCAATGGAGCTAGCGCCGGCCGACATCCTGTTTCTCTGCTCCAAGGCGCATGATCTGCCGGAACTTGCCTCTGAAATCGCGCGCCTGATCGGTCCGGAAACGCTGATTGTTCCTGTGATCAACGGAATTCCGTGGTGGTATTTCGAGAACGAGGGCGGAAGACATGCCGGCCGGACCGTGCGATCCGTGGATCCCGACGGCCGCCTCAAACAGCTATTGCCTTCGTCCCAGGTTATTGGCGCCGTCACGACCATTACGGCTGAGCGGTTGGAGCCGGGGCTCGCTCGCAGTCTCAATCCACTCAATATGGTGATCGGCGAGATCGATCATCGTATCACCGCAAGGGTCGAACAAGCCGCTGCAGTTCTGAATTTTTCCGGAATTGCTACCCGCGTAAGCGATCGGATCCGCGATCCCCTTTGGTCAAAGGTCATTGCCAATTTGATCTGCAACCCACTTTCGGTGCTTTCTGGCGCAACGTTGCGCGATATATGCGCCCACCCGTCACTGTCGCGTATCACGCGGAAACTGCTTGAAGAAGGGCTGTTGATAGCGGCCTCATACGGCGCCCGGATGGAGCTCGATCCGGATGCGCTCTTGGCGATGGGCGCCAGCAAGGGCGATTTCAAAACATCCATGCTCCAGGATTTCGAGCGCGGGCAACCTCTCGAGCTGGCAGCGATATGCGGCGCCGTCATCGAACTGGCCGAACTTCAGGGAATATCCATGCCCCTGACGCAGGATATCGCCACCCTCGCGGGCTATCGAAGCAAAGCAGCTCGAGAGCATGAGCTGGCAGCAGCCTAGAGGCGCAGTCGGATCGCGCCTTGAGCCACTCACCTTGTCACATCATCATTGATAGGCGACGACGACTATTCTCAGCCCGGAAATCTCTTCAAGGAGATGTCGCCTGCCCAGTAGAAGGTTCTCTTCGAAATACAGTTCTCGCAATCACATCCACCGCGCCAAAGTCGGAAACATCGCGGCCAAGTAAATATTTGATGGAGCCTGTTTTCTCCTCCCAAGCGAGGCTCCAATGATCGCCCGTGTCATCCCCTCTGGTGCGGGCGATCTCTCAAAGCCGGCTCGATGCCGGCTTTGGGTTCCGACGGGCAAATCTCATACACTATGGATCTGATCCAGTGGCCGCTTGCTGATATCAACCATCCTCTTACCAATTGTGTGCTAGCCCAGTCTTCCAGTCTGCCACGGACAGGCTCCCAAGTTAGCCCCAAACCTGATTACGAGAACGCTCTCCCCGATCTGTTGGTCGACTTTGGAATGGGGGCGGGATCGCGAGACTATTCATGATTGCGCGGCGACAACGGCTGGGCGGCTTGTCCGTGGGTGGCCGGCAACCTTGGCGAAATCGCCATCGGCTAACAAGGTATTCGCCGGTTCTTGAAACGGGGAAGAGCATCTTGAAAGGTCGAAAGGCCATGAACCTGGTTGCACGTCAGACGCCAACGCCGAGCCGATCGATATATCGCTGAGCCGACCGCGCGACGATTTCATCGGCACCTCGTTCAATATTCTTGCCCCGCAAAGACGCCGTATATTCGCTCGATATCTCCGAACTAGCTAGGAGACGCCGAATGATCTCCCCTCTAGAACTGTTGCTGCCAATGGCGCCAGTCGATTGTGAGCAAATGGCATCGCTCGTTGAAGGTCCGAGGGGAGAGCTTGCTGAGCGGATAGTACGTCGGTCGCCTCAAGTCCGAGCGGTGAATGATTAGGAGCAAAGTCTATGCATTCACTTCAACGCAACGGAATAAAACTCTCCTTCCGGTCCACCGAAGTAGGCGACCCCAATCTGGTATTTATCCACGGGTGGTGTTGTGACCATAGCTATTTCGGCCCCCAGATCAGCCGATTTCAATCGCTCGATTATCGTGTGATGGCTGTGGATCTGCGTGGGCATGGGCAAAGCGCGCAACCGCGGCAGAGCTACTCCATGGAGGTTTTTGCAGACGATGTCGGCTGGCTCTGCGATGAATTGGGGATGGCAAAGGCGTACTTCATCGGCCATAGCATGGGGGGCAATGTCGCCTATGAGGTGGGCCGCCGACGGCCTGACCTGGCGGCCGGGGTTGTCATGATCGACAGTGCCGTTACGAGGCCTGCCGCGTCTCGCGCTGCGATGGAACCGTTCCTCCGCGAACTCGAAGGCTCCGGCTATCGTGAGGCCCTTACTTCCTATGTGTCGAACGCGCTTGTGATCCCAACGGACGACAGGGGACGACTTGCCCATATCCTGGAGGATATGACATCAGTGCCGCAACATGTCATGATCTCCGCATTTGAAGGCTTGCGCGACCACGACCCCGCATCCGAAGGGATGAGGCTGGCTTGTGCTGCCCTCTACATCGCGGCAAGCGAGCCGCAACCGAGGTCGGATGTCGAGCGCCTGCGGCAACTGGTGCCTGGTCTCGCTTACGGTCAAGTCGTTGGATCCGGTCATTTCTGCCAGTTGGAGGTCCCCGACCAGGTCAACGCCATGATTGAGCGGTTTCTGGCGCTACAGTCAAGGCGCGATCCCCATCGCTGAATTCCAGGACCGGAAACGGTATCCATGGGCAGGATGCAAAACGGACTGGCGTGACCGGCCCTCCACACCCCGCGCGTACCTTCCGATGTCCTCGCGGAAATCGCGACCATTGCCGAAGCCACGGACAAATCCCGCAGCTACATCGTTGTTCGCGCGCTACGGAGCTGCCTGATGAACGAAGGCGCTGACGTTCTTGTGTCCATCCAGCCCCCCGCCTGGATCGAGACCGGAGGCAACGAAGACATGGGCGATATTTTTGCTGACATGGAGCACATCATTGCTGGAAAGGTGGCAAGATCACGGTTCGACCTTCGAAAGAAGCGGCCAATTATATTCGCCGTCAGAATCCTATGTCCGCGCGCAAGCTCGCGGCTGGCTATGAAGACCGCCAGACAGACCTTGCAAAAGTTCTCGAGATCGAGAAACGTCATGCGCGGCTTACCGATCACCGGAGGCTTACCTTGTCGTCGGGGACTACCTGCTCGACTTTCGCCGCTTGGCTTCAATCCGCGCGACCGCATCGTCCCCACTCTTGAAGTCAATGCCGCCACTCAAACAAACTCGCGATTGCCTAAAAGGTGAGGCCACAAGGATTTCAGGAAGCGGACCATTGGCGCTTTCTATGTGATCGAACTACGAGACCTGCCTCTGCAAAAATCCACAGGACACATTTCCCTGCATATTCAGTACTTTATACGAAATTTATCGGCATTTCGTTTTTCCCCATTGACGAGTTTACGACGATCTCTTTATAAGCCCGATCACTGACGAGGGCGGCGGCGCTGCTGGCGACGAACTGCCTCGCTCTGGAGTTTCGATAGAAACGACGGTTTGGTTGAGGGATGGTTGCTGTAAGGCGGTTGTCTCGTCGGGGAAGATTTTGACTGGTTTTACTGGTCTGTTATTTGACAATTGAAGAT
>NZ_QOVX01000019.1:0-93510 GCF_008365395.1 Neorhizobium sp. P12A
AGGTGTGGCACGGTGTGGCAGCCACCATTGAATTCCCATGACAATTATTCCAGACAGGTGTGGCGGAAATTTCGGGTATCCCGTTGAATAATGGCTCTTGCGAGCTTCCGGGCGAGGCCTCCAGATCAAATGCAGTTTGGTAACTGCACTCTACCTTCCCATTTCACTTCGCGGTCGCAGCCTTGAGCTTCATGATCATCGTGATCTGACTGCGAACCATGATCTTTGCACTCCGTACATCCTGGTTCATGTCGACATTGGTAGACAGGAAGCTGATGTTGCAGTCATCTGCAATTGTTTCCAGGGCCGATGCGCAGCTGCCGGAAGCGAGGCCGTAGAGCGTTTTCTGGGCGCTCTTGATTTGATCGTCGACATTGCCGTCTTCCTTCAGGGGCAGGGATAGCGAAATCCCGGACTGAACGGAAATATATCCGTCGGGAACCTGACCCGATCTGATGCCCGGATTGAATGGCAGGACGCCCTGTGCGGTGGCCGGCAACGGGGCGAAGGCAGTCAAGCTTATCACTGCAAGTATTTGGAACGATCGACGCATAGAAAACCTCCGTTTTCGTGCTCTATCGCATAAGTACTGGAAGGATGAGTGAATAGCTTATCTAAAATTGCAATTGTTTTGGAAAATCCATCAAAGATTTTATCTTTGTGCGTGCTTCAAGCAGCTCGATAGCCAAAGCTGCGTTCATGCGGCAATTGGCTGAATGAGTGCAGCTAGCGAGATTGTGTGTTGTTGCGGGGCGACGCAGCGGCATGAATTTTCCTTTGGCCTGCCGCGATGCCTTGAAAGCTGTCCCGGTGGCGATTAAGACACGGGACCATAACAGGCAACCCGGCTTTCCGATGGGGCTACAGGACATGATGGATTTCCAAGCTGCGCGCGTGAAGATGGTCGAGAACCAGATCCGGACGACGGATGTGACCTCGCACTCGGTTCTGAACGCATTTCTGACCGTGCCGCGCGAGGCATTCGTTCCGGAAAAATCAAAGCCGCTCGCCTATATCGACACCGATATCGAGATCGCGCCGGCGGCTTACGGCAACAAGCCGCGCTACATGATGCAGGCTTCGCCGCTTGCCAAGCTTCTTCAGCTGGCTGGCGTCGGCAAGGACGATGTCGTCCTCGATGTCGGCACCGGCACAGGTTACACGGCTGGCCTTCTTTCGCTGCTCGCCGGATCGGTCACCGCTCTCGAAAGCGATGAAGCGCTTGCCGCCAAGGCCAAGGAAACGCTGACTAGCCTCGGCTACGCCAATGTCGCCGTCGTGACCGGCCAGTTGGAAAAGGGCCATCAGGCGGTCGCTCCCTATGATCTGATTTTCATCGACGGAGCCGTCGAAGAAGTTCCGGAAACGCTGCTCGGCCAGCTTCGTGACGGCGGACGTCTTCTGGTCGTCAAGGGTTATGGCAATGCCGCCCGTGCCACCGTTTTCACCCGCGAGCGCGGCGCTTTCTCGGAAAACGTCTTCTTCAACGCCTCCGTCAAGCCGCTTCCGGGCTTTACCAAGGTCAAGGAATTCGTTTTCTGATCGCTCTTTGGCGTTTTCAGCGCTCTACGATCGGACGCTTCGGCGTCCGTTTTCGTTTCTGGAAGGCGGCAATTGGGCCGTAATGCAGGCTCGATAGACCGATAACAAAACTGTGCATCACCGGATTTACTTGATTTCCGGTCATTTTTTTCATGGGGTGGGTATCATAAGGTGGCGGTGATTCGAACGCCCCTTTTGATTAGGCATTCGGTCGCTATTTCGGGCAACGGGGATGAATATGGCTCAGCCAAATGTAGCGCGTGAACCGTCCATGGAAGAGATTCTGGCGTCGATCCGCAAGATCATCGAAAGCAATGAACCAGGTGCCGGCAAGTCGATTTCGGCATCGCTGCCACCCGTCTACGCAGCGTCGAATGACGACGACAGCATCCACCTGACTGTCGATGATGATCTGGAAGAAATGCCGCTCGACGACGTTCCCCCAACATCCATGCCGGATCCGCGCTTCGTCGCCGCAAATTCTTCCGGTGCTGTCCGCGAATCGGAAGAGCCGGCCCGTACGATGTCGCTTGCCGATGTTGCGGCGCGGGTGCGTGCCGCTTCCGAACGGAACAGCTCTCAGCCGGGTGCCGTGCGCGAGATGCCGCCGCAGCGGGAATTGCCGCCGGCCATGGCAGCCCGCTTTGCCGAAGTTCGCCGTGAGCCGATTGCGCCTCCTCCGTTGCGCGCCGTCACGCCAGAGTTCCCGTCGCCCTTGTCGCTCGTTGCGACGCCCGCGATCGAAGAAATCCCCCAGGCGCCGGCTCCGGTCGTTGATCTGCCCGCGATCGTCGAGCTGCAGCTGATGGACAGCGAGCCCTCGGAGCCTCTCTCCGAGCAGTTACCGGCAACGGAAATGAGTGTGGTCGAACCAAGCCCGATGCCGGTCCAGCAAGAGATGCAGGTAGCCGAAGAGCTTGCTTTCTCGCCTGCGCAGCCGGAATTACCGAAGATGCTGATGTCGGAAGCAGCGGGCCAGCAGGTGGCTCGCTCCTTCGAAGATCTCGTTGCGGCGATCGATGGCGCCGAGCGCCGGTCGCTCGACGAGATTGCGCAGGAAATGCTGCGGCCGATGCTGCAGGAATGGCTTGACGACAATCTGCCGACGCTGGTCGAGCGTCTCGTGCGCGAGGAGATCGAGCGGGTGGCGCGCGGTCCCCGTCGTTGATTTTTCCGGCCAGGCATCCATGCGCCGCTCCGGTCTCCGGGGCGGCTTTTTTATTGACTTGCCAGCGACCATCCTATTTACAACCCTGCACCAAGAACCCTCCAGAACCGGTCCAAAAATGCTCGACAAGACCTACGATTCCGCCGCCGTTGAACCGAAAATCGCTGCGAAATGGGATGAGGCCGATGCTTTTCGCGCTGGCGTGAACGCCAAGCCGGGTGCGGAAACCTTCACGATCGTCATCCCGCCGCCGAACGTGACCGGTTCGCTGCACATGGGGCATGCGCTCAACAACACGCTCCAGGACATCATGGTCCGTTTCGAACGGATGCGGGGCAAGGACGTGCTGTGGCAGCCGGGCATGGACCATGCCGGCATCGCCACACAGATGGTCGTTGAACGACAACTGGCCCAGAAGCAGTTGCCGAACCGGCGCGACATGGGCCGCGACGCTTTCATCGAGAAGGTCTGGGAATGGAAGGCGGAATCGGGCGGGTTGATCTTCAACCAGCTGAAGCGCCTGGGAGCCTCGTGCGATTGGTCGCGCGAGCGCTTCACCATGGACGAAGGTCTTTCCGAAGCTGTCCGCGAAGTCTTCGTCACCCTCTACAAGGAAGGCCTGATCTACAAGGACAAGCGCCTCGTCAATTGGGACCCCAAGCTGCTGACGGCGATTTCCGACCTCGAAGTCGAACAGGTCGAGGTCAACGGCAATCTCTGGTATCTGCGCTATCCCTTGGAAGAGGGCGTCACCTACAAGCATCCAATCGCTTTCGATGAGGACGGCAAGCCGACGGAATTCGAAACGCGCGACTATCTCGTCGTCGCCACGACCCGTCCGGAAACCATGCTCGGCGATACCGGCATCGCGGTTCATCCTGATGACGAGCGGTACAAGTCCATCGTCGGCAAGCATGTCATTCTGCCGATCGTCGGCCGCCGCATTCCGATCGTTGCCGATGAGTATCCGGATCCGACGGCAGGGACCGGCGCGGTCAAGATGACGCCCGCGCACGACTTCAACGACTTTGAGGTCGGCAAGCGCGCGGGCCTGCGCGCCGTCAACGTTCTGACCATTGATGGCCGCATTACGCTTAAGGACAACGAAGAATTCCTCGAAGGTCTTGATCATCCGGCAGCGCTGCATGGCGCCTGGGACGAACTTGAAGGCAAGGATCGCTTCGAGGCGCGCAAAATCGTCGTTCGGATCTTCGAGGAGGCCGGTCTTGTCGACAAGATCGAGCCCCACAAGCACATGGTTCCCCATGGAGATCGCGGCGGTGTGCCGATCGAACCGCGGCTGACCGAACAGTGGTACGTGGACGCCAAGACGCTTGCCGAGCCGGCAATCGACTCCGTTCGCGAAGGCCGCACCAAGTTCGTTCCGAAGAACTGGGACAAGACCTATTACGAGTGGATGGAAAACATCCAGCCCTGGTGCATCTCGCGCCAGCTCTGGTGGGGACACCAGATTCCTGCCTGGTACGGTCCGGATGGCCAGGTCTTCGTCGAGAAGACGGAAGAGGAAGCGCTTCAGGCGGCCATCCAGCACTACCTTTCGCACGAAGGGCCGATGAAGGCCTATGTCGAGGACCTGCTCGAGAACTTCAAGCCCGGCGAGATCCTGACGCGTGACGAGGATGTGCTCGACACCTGGTTCTCTTCTGCGCTCTGGCCGTTCTCTACGCTTGGCTGGCCGGAGGAGACGCCGGAGCTTCAACGCTATTATCCGACGAACGTTCTGGTAACCGGCTTCGACATCATCTTCTTCTGGGTTGCCCGCATGATGATGATGGGCCTGCACTTCATGAAGGACGAAGACGGCGAGCCCGTCGAGCCGTTCAATACCGTTTATGTTCACGCGCTGGTGCGCGACAAGAACGGGCAGAAAATGTCGAAGTCCAAGGGCAACGTCATCGATCCGCTCGAACTCATCGACGAATATGGCGCCGATTCACTGCGGTTCACGCTTGCGATCATGGCAGCGCAGGGCCGCGACGTGAAGCTCGATCCAGCGCGTATCGCCGGCTACCGCAACTTCGGCACCAAGCTCTGGAATGCCACGCGCTTTGCCGAGATGAACGGCGCCAAGAGCGATCCGCATTTCGTGCCGGAAGCCGCCGAGCTGACGATCAATCGCTGGATCCTGACGGAACTCAATCGCACCATGCGTGATGTGACCGAGGCGCTGGAAGCCTATCGCTTCAACGACGCCGCCGGTGTGCTCTACCGCTTCATCTGGAACCAGTTCTGCGATTGGTATCTCGAACTGCTGAAGCCGGTCTTCGGTGGCACGGATGAGGGCGCCAAGACGGAAGCGCAGTCCTGCGCTGCCTACGTGCTGGAAGAGACCTACAAGCTGCTGCATCCCTTCATGCCTTTCATGACGGAAGAGCTCTGGGCGCATACGGCGGGCGAGGGGAAGGAACGCGATGGCCTGATTTGCCATGCGGACTGGCCAGCTCCGTTCTATGCCGACGATGTCGCCGCCGACGAAATCAACTGGTTGATCGACCTGGTCTCGGGCCTGCGCTCGGTCCGTTCGGAAATGAACGTTCCGCCCGCAGCAACGGCGCCTTTGGTCGTCATCGGCGGCAATAACCTGACGCGCGAACGCTTGTTCCGCCATGATGCGGCAATCAAGCGGCTTGCGCGCGTCGAGGATATCTCTCTTGCCGATACGGCGCCGAAGGGTGCTGCTCAGATCGTTGTTGGCGAAGCGACGGTTTGCCTGCCGCTCGGCAGCCTGATCGATCTTGCCGCCGAAAAGAGCCGCCTCGAAAAGGCTATCGGCAAGGGAGAGGCGGAAATCGCCCGGATCGTCGGAAAGCTCTCCAACGAGAAGTTCGTGGCCAACGCCAACCCTGAAGTCGTCGCGGCCGAACGCGATCGTCTTGTCGAGCTGGAGAGCCAGCGCGAAAGCCTGCAGGTTGCGCTTGCCAGGGTCAGTGAAGCCGGCTGATCTCCCGGCGCAGTTTCCTCAAAAAGGGCATGGAGCGAAAGCTTCATGCCCTTTTGATTCTGGCTGGCAGAGAAGCACCCATAGCCCCGCTAGAACTCACGCAGCGCAGATCCATCCCTGCATTGCTTCAGGCTGGCACATGTTCAGGGGATTACCCCTAAATAGGTATGGCGATTTGAAAAAGAAAAGTGTTGTCAGATTGTTACAGAACGGTCGTAACTGAGAATGAGAATCTAGTCCGAGCCTGTTTTGAGTATTAGAGAAGCAAAAAACGTTTAAATTTTTTTACTTCCAGTCGTGAAAATCATTTTTTTACGCAAGTCGGTCAGTATGTCGCAACTCGGCGAAGGGTCCCGTCACATTGCCAATTCTGGTTACGGGCTTAAACACTGACCCAAACAAAAGTTCGAGTGGGGGAAAAATGGGATACCGCGTACCGTCCAGTGGCGTATTGACGCTAGTCATCTGTTCCGCGTTCGCCAATACGGCCTTTGCCGGCGGGCTTGAGCGCGGTGGCTACGACATCGATCTCCTGTTCGATAAATCGCGCTATGCCTTCGAGGCAGGCGTGACCTATGTCATGCCGGATCGCAGGCTGAAGAACGCCCACGACGTGAACCCTGCTGATGGCGACCTCAACGGACGCTCCAGTTCGGTTCGCGATACCGAAAATTATGCCGTTCCCTATTTCGGCGTCAAAATCGGCCTTACCGACGATATCGACTGCTTGGCGGATTACTCCGAGCCGTTCGGCGCGCATTCCAATCCGGGAACGAACTGGGCCGGCGCGAATTACGATGTCGAGACGAAGCTCAAGACGCATAACTACGGCCTGACGTGCTCTTACAAATTCGATGCCGGTCCAGGCGATATCCGCCTGATCGGCGGCGGATTCTATCAGGAGGTTGAGGGCTTTAAGGAACAGGTCGTTCTGCCTGCCGGTACGCCACTCGGCCCCGGCATATTCAATCCCTCCGACGATACCGGAACGCTCAACGTTCAGGATCACGGATGGGGCTGGAGAGGCGGCCTCGCCTATGAGATCCCGGAATATGCTTTCCGCGCCAGCCTGATCTATAACAGTCAGGTCAAATACGACGGTCTTTCCGGAACAGTCGATCTTACGAGCGTTCCGGCAGTACTCGGCGCCCCTTTCGGTGTCGTTACGCCGGTTTACGGCCAGGCAACTGCACCGGATTCTCTCGAACTGAAGCTGCAGAGCGGTATTGCGCCAGACTGGCTGGCCTTCGGCTCCGTCAAGTGGACTAATTGGAGCGTTCTCCAGAGCGTTCCCTTCTGCGCGACGGCAACGCGCGGTATCGTGTCCTGCGTGCCTGGCAGCGCCGCAAAGATTACGTCGCTTGATCTGCTCTATCGTGATGGCTGGACGATCACGGGCGGTGTCGGCCATCAGTTCAATGACAAGTGGAGCGGTGCCGTCAGCCTGACATGGGACCGCGGTACCGCCGCGATGGATTACGGTATTGCCTCCGACACCTGGACGCTCGGCGCCGGCGTCTCTTACAAACCTACCGAGCATGTCGAGTTCAGGTTTGCCGGTGCAGTCGGCCTCCTGACCAGCGGCCATTCCGGAACCGTCGTCTCCAACGGCGTGACCTACGGTAATGACGTAACGTATAGCTACGGTAATGATTTCGTCGGGGCGCTCTCCACCTCGATGAAGGTAACGTTCTGATCCCATAATTGTCTGCTTCCGGCCGCGCGCGGAGCCTTGCTATCGGGCTCCGTTGCCGCCGCTCATCCTGCGCGCCATTAGACTCTTGTGACGATTCAGCAACACTTATTCCCAACAGTTTGCAGGGGCTTATCCGGCGCCAGATTTGTCCATTTCCCGCCACAAAGAGGGCGCAGCGATATTAGCGGGCTTGGGGCGAGCCATCGGAAAGTGCGTAAAAGTCAAATGGGTCAGTTTTTACCGGAACAAAAATACCATTTCGCGATCGAAGCCAGCGTTGCTTCGATGATGCGGGAATCTGGTTCCGAACAGGCAAAAAATTGGTGCCAGACGGCTTTTCGGTCGCTTCTTCTGAAAATGGTTGGACGTGCTTTGCCGGTGCTGGAAGTCCGTCCCAGCAGGGCATACGCAGGTTTAGCCACAATTTCACGATATGCTGAAAAATGTGGCGGGCGACATGAAGTCGACGCCGCAGGAACGACAGGAAATGCACACTCTGCAGCCGGCTTTTCTGCAGCGCGGGTGGGGGTGCAAGTCAATTCGTCTCTCATGGAGACATGGGCTGGTCGCACCGCGAGAGCTTCCTTGATCGGAGCCTTAGCTGGTTTGCGCGCCTCTGGAGAATACGTCCGGATGTCCACCGGTGCAGTAGGGCGCACTGGGGCAGATGCGGATGGAGCGAAAGAAATCGACTGTTATGTTTAGGTTCGAGTTCATATCTGTCAGACTTATGCTTTTGGGCATGTCCATTGCCGTCGGGGCGGCTGTGGCCGAACCCGCAAAAGCATTCGACATCAATGCCGGCGTCACCAAGGAATCCGGGCCTTTCGATCTCTTCAAATTCGGCTTCAAGGCCTACAAGAACGGCCAGAAGGAAGAGGCCGTGGAGGCCTACAAATATGCGGCGGAGAAGGGCCATACCGGCTCTCGGTGGGCGCTTGCAAACATGTACGCTGATGGCGACGGCGTCGCGCAGAATGATTTCGAGGCTTTCAAGATCTATAGCGAAATCGCACAGCAGGGCGTCGAGCCGGGATCGGAGGATACCGGCTTTTTTATTAACGCCCTCCTGGCGCTTGCGAACTACTACAAGCACGGCATCCCCGGCAGCCCGGTCAAGATTGACCTGAACCAGGCGCGGCAACTCTACTTCCAGGTTGCTTCCACCTTCGGCGTTGCAGAGGCTCAGTTCCAGCTTGCACAGATGATGCTCGCAGGCGAGGGCGGCGCACCCAATGTCTTGCAGGCAAAGAAATGGCTGAACCAGGCGCGCAAGAGCGGCCATCCCGGCGCAATGTCGGTCTTCGGCAACATTCTCTTCCAGGAAGGTCAGTCGATACGCGGTCTTGCTTTCATGACGGCTGCGCTCGACAAGTGCGCGTCAAAGGATTGTCCGTGGATGGAAGACCTGCAGGAACAGGCCTTCTCGCTGGCAAGCGAAAACGACCGCCGCGTGGCGGTGTCCATGGCGCATCAGCTTGATGTCGCCGGCAACGAATAAGTCAGGCCCTTCGGCTTCAGGCCGCGAAATCGAAATGCGCGATAACAGGCACGTGGTCGGACGGCTTTTCCCATGCGCGGACATGCTTCTCGATCGCAGCGCTCGTCATGCGATCGGCAGCTTCCGGTGACAGCATCAGGTGATCGATGCGGATGCCGTTGTTCTTCGGCCAGGCGCCGGCCTGATAATCCCAGAATGAATAGAGCTGCACGGCATCCGTCGTCGCGCGGATGGCGTCGATGAAACCCAGATTCTCCAGCCGACGGAATGACTGACGCGTTTGCGGCAGAAACAGCGCATCGTTCGCCCAGACCTTGGGGTCGAAGCAGTCATGCGGCTCCGGGATGACATTGTAGTCGCCAGCCAGGATCAGCGGTTCCTCCAAGGCAAGGCGACTGGCCGCGAATGTCCGGAGCCGCTCCATCCAGCCAAGCTTATAGGGGTATTTTTCCGTATCGACCGGATTGCCGTTCGGCAGATAGAGACAGCAGACTCGGAGAGCACGGTTCCCCGGAACCGAGAAAACAGCCTCTATGAAGCGAGCCTGCTCGTCCGCGTCGTCACCGGGCAGACCGCGATTGACCTCGTCGGGCTTGGCTTTTGAGAGGATCGCTACGCCATTGAAGCCCTTCTGGCCATGCGTTTCGACGTGATAGCCGAGCGCTTCGATCTCCAGCCGCGGAAAGCCTTCGTCGACCGTCTTGATTTCCTGCAGGCAGACGACATCCGGATCGGAATCCTTGAGCCACTGGCAAAGGTTTTCAATGCGAGCCTTGACGCCGTTGATGTTCCAGGTAGCGATCTTCATGGACGAATTTCCCTCATTCGCCTTTCCTTTTAGCCACATGGAAACGACAAGGCTATCCGCTTTCTGGCGTAAGCTCCACCTTTCCATAGGTCATGACAAAACGGCCGGACATATCGATGTCCGGCCGTTTCGATCCATGCGCAAGGATGGTGTTAAATGGAGAAACTCGTTCCGCAGCCGCAGCTTGCGACGGCGTTCGGATTCTTGATCTGAAACGATTGGCCAAGAAGGTTGTCGACGAAGTCGATCTCGGAGCCAGCCATATAGATCAGCGACAGCTTGTCGATCAGGACAGTCGCGTTGCCTTTCTCGACGACGATATCGTCGTCCTGCGGCCCTTCCGCGAGATCGAACTTATAGGAGAAGCCGGAACAGCCTCCACCTTCGACTGCGACGCGCAGGGCGCTCTTGCCGGCTTCTGCACCGACGATTGCCGCGATTCGCTTTGCCGCTGCATCTGAAAGGGTTACATTCGTATCTGTCATGCTTTCCTCCTGCCGGGGTCAAGATCCGGAGAGAACCAATATTTGTCGTTGCGTTTCAAACGACTGATATTCAGTGCCTTTATCATGAACCGACAGAAGGCGACAGCGAACAGTTTATGCCGAAAGGCATGGCCGCTTTGCTGTTTTTCATGACTATAGGTATGAAGGCTGAGAAGCGACGTCAATGGGCGTTGCCAGTGTGGTATGAAGAATGACGATTGACAGGCATGCATTGGGTTTTGGGTATGGCGAGAGGGCCGTTTACGCATCGGATCCCTGGACAACGCGTGGAAGGCTCTATCCGGAATCATCCAGTCCTACGCGCTCCGACTTCCAGCGCGACCGCGACCGCATCGTCCATACGACCGCCTTCCGCCGGTTGAAGCACAAGACCCAGGTCTTCATTGCCCAAGACGGCGATCATTATCGCACGCGCCTTACGCATACGATCGAGGTGGCGCAGGTCGCCCGCGCACTCGCCCGCGCGCTCAAGCTCGACGAGGATCTTGCCGAGGGCGTGGCGCTGGTGCACGACTTCGGCCACACGCCTTTCGGTCATACCGGCGAGGATGCGCTGCACGACGTGCTGAAACCCTATGGCGGTTTCGACCACAATGCCCAGTCGCTGCGCATCGTCACCAAGCTGGAACGGCGCTATGCCGAATTCGACGGCTTGAACCTGACCTGGGAGACGCTGGAAGGCTTGGTCAAGCATAATGGGCCGCTGTTGACGGCCGATGGGAAGGGGACACGCGGGCCGGTGCCGCAACCCATCCTCGATTATTGCGAAATCCACGATCTCGAGATCTCGACCTATGCCAGCCTCGAGGCGCAGGTTGCCGCTATCGCCGACGATATCGCCTACAACACCCACGATATCGATGACGGTCTTCGTTCCGGCTATCTCGATTTCGATATGCTTGAGGATATTCCGTTTCTGGCAGGGCTGATGGCCGAGGTGAGGGATCGTTATCCCAATCTGGAGGCCAGCCGCTTCACCCACGAGATCATGCGCCGCCAGATCACGCGGATGGTCGAGGACGTGATTTCAGTCTCCCAGGCCGCTTTGGCCGAGATCCGGCCTCAGAATGTGAAGGGGATCCGCAGCGCGGACCGAGTCGTCGCCGCCTTTTCGCCGGCCATGGCCGAGACGGACAAGCTGATCAAGCAGATGTTGTTCAAGCGCATCTACCGTCATCCTGATATTATGCGCATACGCGCAGGCGCTGCCCAGATCGTCACCGACCTGTTTCAGGCCTACATGAATGACCCGCGTGAGATGCAGAGCCACTACTGGGTCGATCATATCGCCGGCCTCGCCGATGCAGCCAAAGCCCGCCACGTTGGCGACTATCTTGCGGGCATGACCGATACTTATGCCATCAGTGCCCACAGGCGCTTGTTTGACCAGACTCCGGATTTGCGATAGGCAGCGGTCGCCGGACGACGTTGCTCGGCACAGCCTTTGCATGGAAACAACGATGAACCTCTTTACCGACTTCGAAGCCAGAATTAAGAACGCCCTTGAACAGATTGATATCGTCAAGGAAAAGCGATCCGAGCTCGATTTCGGCCGCATCGCTGTCGAGCCGCCACGCGACCCCAGCCATGGCGATGTTGCAACAAATGCCGCCATGGTGTTGTCCAAGGCGGTCGGAACCAATCCGCGCGCCCTTGCCGACATCATCAGCGCCAAGCTGAAGGAAGATGCCGACATCGCCGACGTCTCGGTGGCCGGGCCGGGTTTCATCAACATCCGTCTGTCCGTCCGTTACTGGCAGGGCCTGCTTGCCACCATGATCAACGAAGGCGAAACCTTTGGTCGCTCCAAGGTCGGCGCCGGTCACAAGGTGAATGTCGAATACGTCTCCGCCAATCCGACGGGACCGATGCATGTCGGCCATTGCCGCGGCGCCGTGGTCGGTGATGCGCTTGCAAACCTGCTCGGCTTTGCCGGCTATGACGTCACCAAGGAATATTACATCAACGACGCCGGCTCGCAGATCGATGTGCTGGCCCGTTCCGTCTTCATTCGTTATCGCGAGGCGCTCGGCGAACAGGTGGGAGAAATCCCTTCCGGCCTTTATCCGGGCGATTACCTTGTTCCCGTCGGCAAGGCGCTGGTGGAGGAGTTCGGCACGAAGCTGCGCGGCATGCCGGAAGAGCAGTGGATGCCCATCGTGAAGGAGCGGGCCATCGATGCGATGATGGCGATGATCCGCGAAGATCTGGCGGCGCTGAACGTTCGCCACGACGTGTTCTTTTCCGAGCGGACGCTGCATGCCAATGGCGCAGCATCCATCAGAACAGCCATCAACGATCTGACCTTCAAGGGATATGTCTACAAGGGGGCGCTGCCGCCGCCGAAGGGACAATTGCCGGAGGATTGGGAAGATCGCGAACAGACGTTGTTCCGTTCGACGGAGGTCGGCGACGACATCGATCGGCCGCTGATCAAGTCGGATGGCTCCTATACTTACTTTGCCGCCGACGTTGCCTATTTCAAGAACAAGTACGACCGCGGCTTCAGCGAGATGATCTACGTGCTCGGCGCCGATCACGGAGGCTATGTCAAGCGTCTGGAAGCCGTGGCGCGGGCGGTTTCGGACGGTCAGTCGAAGCTGACGGTCTTGCTTTGCCAGCTGGTCAAGCTGTTCCGGAATGGCGAGCCGGTGAAAATGTCGAAGCGCTCCGGCGACTTCGTTACGCTGCGTGACGTGGTCGATGAAGTCGGCCGCGATCCCGTCCGTTTCATGATGCTCTATCGGAAGAATTCGGAGCCGCTGGATTTCGATTTCGCGAAGGTCACCGAGCAGTCCAAGGACAATCCGGTCTTCTACGTGCAATATGCGCACGCCCGCTGCATGTCCGTGTTTAGACAGGCAAAAGAGGCATTTCCGGACCTCGACGTCGGGCCGGCAGATCTGTCGAAAGCCATTGCCGGCGCGATCTCCGATCCGGCCGAATTGCAGCTTGTCGCGAAGCTTGCAGAATTCCCGCGAGTCATAGAAGCTGCAGCCCAATCGCAAGAGCCGCATCGCATTGCTTTTTATCTGTATGACTTGGCCGGTTCCTTCCACGGACACTGGAACAAAGGTAAAGATTTACCGGAATTACGATTTGTTAATGATAAAAACCGAGAATTGAGCATTGCCAGACTTGGGCTGGTGTACGCCGTCGCGTCGGTTTTGAAGTCAGGTCTTGGTATAACCGGGACCGAAGCCCCGGCTGAGATGCGATAAACGTCACCATTTACCCACAATGCGCTGGCATGTAGCCTGTTGCAATTGCGAGTGGATTGGGTAATGGCGGAAAAACAGTTGGCGTATCGCGCAAGCGAAAAGGAAGAGTTCTTTGCGGATGATGATCCGCTTGCAGAACTCGCACGCATTGTTGGTTTCGAACCACGGTCAGCCGCCACGACAGCTCCCGTAACGAGACGCCATGAGCCCGCCTTCGATCTCGAAGACGAGCTCCTGCGCGAATTCGAACGCTACGACGCACCGCGCCTTAGCCCAGTAGACGATATTCCCTTGTCGCTCGAGGACGAGCCGTTCCACGGCGAGGCCGTCTATTCACAACCTGGCAACAGCAATGATCCGCATGCGGACCATCGGAGGACCGAACCGGAGTTCTCGGAGCTGCAGCCCGAGCCGGAAGCGTTGGTGGACGCCTACGAAACCGGCGATGCAGGCTGGCCTCAGGAAGAGGTTCATCCGGTCGAAGCCGAAGATTTGCATGCGGCCGAATTCGAGCTGCCCCAATATGGACCGGTCGCTGCAGCACCCGTCGCGCCGCAGGCATACGTAGCGCCTCAGGCATACGAACCTGCCGCACCGGCGGTAGAAGAAGCGCGTGATCTCGCTGACGAGCTGGAACTGTCGATCGCAGAATCGTCGGCGAAGCCCGAGGCTCCGGTTGCCCGTGTGCCGCAATGGGCTGCAGCAAGCATTCGCCTGCCGCTTGCCAATTTCAACGCACCGCGTCGCCAGGATACGGCGCCTGAGGATATTGCGCCGGAAGTTGTAAAGCCGCCGGTCGCTGCTGCAATCCCCGTCGCTCCGGTAGCGGAAGTGGCGGATGCCCCGTTTGCCGAGGCTGACGTGTCTCTGGCTCCCGAGCTTGGCTTTCCCGCCGAGCAGGATCGGCATGAGTTTCCGTCCGACAGTCGGAGCGCGGATGCTGGGCCGGCTTTCGAAGCATTCCCGGAATTGGAACCCGCTGCTTCGGGCTTCGATCTGGCTGCCGCAGCGAGAGACGGCGATGTACCCTCGGATGCTGCGCTGACCGAACCAGCCTATGCCGAAACATCCCCTTCGCTCGATATCGATGACCTGCTCGACGATGTTTCGCGCTATCCTGTTCCCCAGCGTGCCGTTTCCACAGAACTCGAGCTTCAGCCGAAGCAGGCAGCCGTCGTTGCCCCAGCGCCGGTTATCGCGCCGACCCCCATGGCTGTCGCGCCTGCGTCAGTCGCGGTCGCTCGCCCGGAGCCACGGGAAGAGCCCAAGGCGACGGAAGCCAAGGCGCCTGAACTGGATATCGATGATCCGTTTGCGGATCACGAGTTCGATTTTGACCTCGAAGGTATCGAGCTTGAACTGGCGGATTTCGATTTCACCGAATCGAATACGCGTGAAACCGCGCCTCAGCAGCCGGCCCCTCAAGCCGCGCCGGTTGTTGCACCCGTCGCCGTTGCGCCGCGACCGGTCGTTGCCGAAAGAGCTGTGCAGACCGAGACTCGCGGGCCGACGTCTGCGGTCCCGGTTTCGCCGCCTCCCACTCCTCGGGCAGTCCCCGCGCCACGCCCGGAGCTGGCAGCACGTCCGGCATTCGCCCCCATTCTGCAGGCGCCGGCACCCGTCGTCGCTTCGGCCCCAGCTGCTCCGGTCGCTGCAGAACGCGCGCCGCAGCCGACTGTCGATGCAGAGCAGATGTTGCCCTTCGATCCGTCTGAGATTTCCGATACGGACGAACGCATCGAAACCTTCGAAGGGATGCACGTTCCCACTCTGCCGCCGGTGGAGAAGGAAGAGCCGGTCGCTATGCCTCCGGAATACGATTTCGACATCGATGCGGAGATGGCGAGCCTGTTTAACACTCCCGCAAAGGAGAGTGCGCCGGAGCCCGCTAATTCCGCTGTCGAGGCTGCAGCGGCAAGCTGGGCAAGGGTGACGTCTACCAAGGCCGCAGAGGTCAAGAAACCCGTCGATGAACTCGACGAATTCGAGCGTGCGCTGGAGGAAGATTTCCGGCGCAGCGTTCGCGAGGCCTCACACGCGCCGGAAAATGTCGCGCGGATGACGTTTGAGGCTTCCAGCATTACGGCGGATCGCCGGCGGGCGCGGTCAATGCGTGGATTGGCGGTTGCTGCTGTTGCCGTCATCGTTGTCGGCACTGGCGCCTATGGTGCCTACAAATGGGTCTCCCATGGTTCGCCCATTATCGCCTCGGGCGAACCGCGCGTGATCACGGCTGACAAGGATCCGGTCAAGGTCGTTCCGGAGAATCCGGGCGGTAAGGTTGTGCCGAACCAGGATAAGGCGGTCTATGACCGCGTGACCGGTGATGCCGCTCCCGCTCCGAAACAGAAGGAATTGGTATCGTCCAACGAACAGCCGGTCGACGTCGTTCAGAAGACGCTTGTCCCTGAAGTGTCGCCGGATGACAGCGACGGTGGCGATGATGCGCCGGTAGCTTCTACGCCGGTTGGTGAGACCGAGGATCCGCGCCTGCTGCCGAACCAGGGCAGCAACACGGCCAGCGCGAATGCGGACGATCAGGATAGTGTCCCGTCGGTATCCCCGCGCAAGGTTCGCACGATGATCGTCAAGGCGGACGGCACGCTGGTTGCTCGCGACGACAGCGCGCCGGCAACAGACAATACTGCCAAGACGGCTGCCACCTCGCCGAAGCTCGCTCCGGCCTCTTCTGCCGCTCCGATCAAGCCGGCGGCTGCTAACCAGACGGCGGTTGCGGATGCTCACGCTTCGGCTATCCATAACGCGTCCGAAGGCGATGCTCCGAGCGCGGAAAGTACACCGATCCGTGTTGTGAAGACTGCGCCGCTTGCTGAAACGCACACTCCATCCGCTGCGGCACCTGCTGCCGCGACGGTCGCAAGCGCATCCAATCCGCCGGTCGCCGCTCAAGCTGCACCGACGCCTGTACCTGCCGTTTCCACTCCGGCACAGGATGCGGCGAACAATGCCCCGGCCGCTTCGGACCTCGCGCCGGTTCCGACGTCGCGTCCTGCTCAGCCGGCCAAGGTCGATACGCATCCGGCACCGGCTCAGACGCAGGTCGCCTCCGTCAACCCGGCTGCAAAGCCTGCTCCGGCAGCTGCCGCGGGGGCGGGCGGTTATGTCATGCAGATCGCCTCCCTGCCTTCGGAAGCGGATGCAAAGAAATCTCAGGCTAACCTTTCGGCCAAGTTCGCCAGCGTCATCGGCGTCCATCCGATCGAGGTCAAGAGGTTCGATATTGCCGGCAAGGGCACATACTATCGCGTCCGCGTCGTCGCCGGCACCAAGGACCAGGCAGCCGACCTTTGCGTGCGCTATCGACAGGCCGGGGGCACCTGCCTGATTTCGAAATAACGACGCAGTGGGTCAAGGATTAAGGAACGGCGGGTGGCGACACTCGCCGTTCTTTTTGCTTTAGAGCTTTCCGCTTTTCTTCGAAGCACGGAAACGCTCTATCGCTTTGATTTGGCGCAAGTCCGGACGCAAAACCGCTTCACACTTCTTCTGGAATTGCTCCAGCTTTCCTGTGAATGCTGCCTTGACCTCACTCGCATTTCGCCAGCGGGCCTCTATGATTCGGATATGACCGAATCAAAAGCAATGATCCTGGGCTGTAGCGGCCTCACCATCACAGCGGAAGAGCGTTCCTTTTATCAGGGTGAACAGCCCTGGGGTTTTATCCTCTTCGGACGAAATATCGCGGATCCCAACCAGATATCCGATCTGGTCGCCTCGCTGCGCGATAGCGTCGGCCGCCACGTGCCTGTTCTGATCGACCAGGAAGGGGGAAGGGTGCAGCGCATCCGTCCGCCGATCCTGCCGCACTATCCGTCGGGCCAGGCGCTGGGTGATATCTACCGCCGCGACCGCGAACGGGGTCTGCGCGCAGCCTGGCTGATGTCGCGGCTGCATGCCTTCGATCTCCTGAAGTTCGGCATCAATGTCGATTGCCTGCCGGTGCTCGATGTGCCTGTCGAAGGCAGCAGCAACGTCATCGGCAATCGCGCCTATGGCGGCGATCCCCTGACTGTCACCGAAATGGGACGGGCGGCCTCTGAGGGGCTCAAGGCTGGTGGCGTTCTTCCGGTCATGAAGCACATACCCGGCCATGGTCGGGGCTTTGCCGATTCCCATCACGAGCTTCCAGTGGTGACGGTGCCCCGAGCCGAGCTCGAGGCGCATGATTTTGCGCCCTTCATCGCGATGAAGGATGAATTGATGGCCATGACCTGCCACGTGGTTTTCACCGACATCGATCCCACCAATCCGGCAACAACGTCGCGCAAGGTCATAGACGAGATCATCCGCGGTCATATCGGTTTCAAGGGCCTGTTGCTCTCGGATGATACGTCGATGAACGCCCTTTCAGGCACGATTGCGGAGCGGGCTGCGAATATTGTTGCGGGCGGATGCGATATTGTGCTGCATTGCAATGGCGTGATGGACGAGATGCTTCAGGTTGTCCGCAACGTTCCGCCATTGGCGGGAGAAGCGCTTGCTCGGGCGAAGAAGGTTGAGGCAGCCTTCGGCGGCCATGACGGCGCAGACGAGGCTGCCATTCGCGCGGAATTTGATGCGATGCTGGCCGTGGCCTGACTGGTAGGGCTTGCCCGGGGGAACTGACGTTTGAACAGGATCGATGGCACAGAGAAGGTACAGGCGGCGGCAACGCCGATGGACCGGCTGTGGCAGGAAAATGGATCGGAGCGCGCAACACATGAGCCCGGCTTCGTCATCGACGTCGCTGGCTTTGAAGGCCCGCTCGATCTTCTGTTGCATCTTGCCCGCAACCAGAAGGTCGACCTGTCGCGCATTTCCGTACTAGCGCTGGCTGAGCAATATCTTCTGTTCATCGAGAGCGCCCGGCGCATCCGCATAGAGCTTGCTGCCGACTATCTGGTCATGGCGGCATGGCTTGCCTATCTCAAGTCGCGGCTGCTCATCCCCCAGCAGGCCAAGGACGACGGGCCGACGGGCGAAGAGATGGCGGCAACGCTCGCCTTCCGCCTGAAACGGCTTGAGGCCATGCGCGAGGCGGCGAACGGCCTCGTCAACCGCAATCGGCTGGGACGTGACGTTCATGCTCGCGGCGAGCCCGAGCATATCCCCTATCGTCGCCAATCGGACTATGACGCCAGTCTCTATGATCTCCTGACCGCCTATGCAGGTTTGCGCCAGCGCCAAGCCATCACGCAGGTGACCATCGAGCGGCGGCGCGTGTGGTCGCTCGTTGATGCCCGTACGATCCTGACGCGCATGATAGGCGACATTACTGACTGGACGGCACTGGAGCACTACCTGCTGCGGTACATGACTTCTCCGGAAGAGCGCGTGACCGCGATTGCCAGCGCCTTTGCCGCATCGCTGGAGCTTGTGCGCGAGGGCAAGCTGGAAATCCGGCAGGACGGTGCTTTCGAGCCTCTCTACATGCGACGGGGGCCGAAACATTCGACGCTCCATGTGGCGGAATAGGGGAGGGCAGGTGGCCCATCCGGACCAGATGAACATCGAAGACGCAGACGCAGGTCGCACCAACCAGGCGGTTGACGACAACCGTCTGCGGGAGGCGGAGCGCATCGCCGAAGCACTGGTATTTGCCTCTGCACAGCCGGTATCGGAAGGTTTTATAGCCGAGCGTCTGCCGAAAGGCATGGACGTGCGCTCGATCATGCTGCGGCTGAGGGAAGACTACGCATCGCGCGGCGTCAACCTCGTGCAGGTCGATGACGCCTGGGCCTTTCGCACTGCCGCCGACCTGTCCTTCGTGATCCGCCGCGACGAGAACGAGGTCAAGAAGCTGTCCCGAGCGGCCCTCGAAGTTCTTGCGATCATTGCTTATCACCAGCCGGTGACGCGCGCCGAGATCGAGGATATCAGAGGTGTCCAAACGTCTCGTGGAACCCTGGATGTCTTGATGGAGGCGGGTTGGGTGCGTTTTCGCGGCCGGCGGCGCACGCCCGGCAGGCCGGTCACCCTTGGAACGACCCGGGATTTCCTTGATCACTTCGGGCTTGAAGAGATACGTGATCTGCCCGGTCTCGAAGAATTGAAGGGCGCGGGGCTGCTATCTGGCCGAATTCCAGCTAACTTTAACATGCCCTCGCCATTGATGAGCGATGAATTGACCGAGGACGAGGATCCGATCACGCAGATGGATCTCGAAGAGCTAGGCCTCCTGGCGCCGGGCGGCGCTTCGGAAGATTGATCCTTGACTTCCGATTGGCCGTTTCGGGTCTTGGTTTTGCCATTAGCAAGGACGAATATTGATGCTGGGCGGCCCGTTTTTCAGAACTGGCGGCCGCATCGTTTTCATTCAACAAAGCAACCAGCCTGATGTGAGACATTTTCGTGTTTGAAAAAGTTCGATAAACGTCTTACATCGGGGTAACACGTAACAGGGAGTGACGTAATGGGTTCTTTTAGCATGTGGCACTGGCTGATCGTTCTGGCCATCGTGCTGTTGTTGTTCGGTCGTGGAAAGATCCCGGAACTGATGGGCGATGTTGCCAAAGGCATCAAGAGCTTCAAGAAGGGCATGAGCGACGACGACGCTACCCCGGAAGCGGGCCGTTCTGACCTTGGACGGACTGTCGACCATAAGGCTGACGAAACGAAATAACCACGTTTGGGTGCAGTTGGCTTGATTAGGGCCATCTCTGCATGGGAGCCTTTCTATGTTCGACGTAGGCTGGTCGGAACTGCTCATCATTGCAGTTGTGTTGATCGTGGTCGTTGGTCCGAAGGATTTGCCGCCGATGTTGCGGGCGTTCGGAAAGATGACGGCCCGGGCCCGTAAGGTTGCAGGCGAATTCAGGGCGCAATTTGACGAGGCTCTGCGGGAGGCAGAACTCGACGACGTGCGTCAGACGATTTCGGATGCGCAGAAGCTCAATCCGGTCCACAGTTTGCGGGAAGCGATGAATCCGCTTCGGCAGATGGGAAATGATATCAAGGCTGATCTGCAGCGGGCGTCCACGCCGACGTCAACTGCAACGCCTGCCGTGACGGTGTCCGAGCCTTCCATGGGCTTGCCGGAAACGCCGCTGATGACGGAGATTGTTTCGTCCGCTCCTGCTGCAGAGGTCGTACCCCCGGCTCCTGTCGTCGCTCCGCCTCCCGCGGTCGTGACCGAAGAGGTCGTGAAGGCGAAAGTCGTTCGCAAGCCGCGCGCCAAGGCGCCGGCAAAGACGGAAGCAGCCGCAGCCGTCTCCGAGACTGTCGCGGAAAAGCCGAAGCGCGCACCTCGCAAGCCGTCGGTTACCGTTCCGGTAGCGGCTGATGCGCCTGCAGCAGCGCCGAAGAAGCGCACGACAGCCAAGAAAAAGGACAATGCATGACCGGTGACATCGACGATAAGCCGCAGCCGCTTATCGAACACCTGATGGAACTGCGCACTCGGCTGATGTGGTCGATTGCGGCGTTCTTCGTTGCCTTCATCGGCTGCTTTGCTTTTGCCAAGCATCTCTTCAATTATCTGGTTTATCCCTACAAATGGGCGGTTGTCTGGGCGCATCTTGATCTCGCAAAGTCCGAGCTGATCTACACTGCGCCCCAGGAATTCTTCTTCACGCAGGTGAAGGTCGCCATGTTCGGTGCTCTGGTCATCTCCTTCCCGATCATTGCAGCCCAGATCTACAAGTTCGTGGCGCCCGGCCTCTACAAGAACGAGCGCTCGGCCTTCCTGCCGTTTTTGATTGCGTCGCCGATCCTGTTCCTGATGGGGGCTGCGCTCGTCTATTTCTTCTTCTGCCCCATGGTCATGTGGTTCTTCCTGAAGATGCAGCAGGCGCCGGCCGATGGGCAGGTGGCCATCTCGCTGTTGCCCAAGGTCTCGGAATATCTGAGCCTGATCATGACGCTGGTTTTCTCCTTCGGCCTCGTGTTCCAGCTGCCGGTCATCACCACGCTTCTGGCGCGTGTCGGTCTGCTGACCTCGGATTGGCTTCGGCAGAAGCGCAAGTTCGCGATCGTCTTCGCTTTCATCGTGGCTGCGGTGCTGACGCCGCCCGATCCCATGTCCCAGATCGGCCTTGCACTGCCGACGATCCTTCTCTACGAGATTTCCATCTACGCAGCGCGACTTGTGGAGCGCCAGCGCAGTCGGCAAGCGCTCGAAGAGAATGAAGGGTCGACAGAGATTGCCCATACGGACAATAGCTGAACCGCCGGCCTGACACCCCTTCCATAGCGGCAATTGCCGATCCGATCTCCGGTTGAAGCTTTGACCCAAGCTTCGGCCGGAGCCGTTTTATTTGCAACGACCTGGAACGACGATGCTTGATATCAGATGGATCCGTGAGAATCCCGAGGCCCTCGATGCAGCGCTGGCCAAGCGCGGCGCGGAGCCCTTGTCGCAAGGCCTCATCGCGCTCGACGAGAAGCGCCGTTCCGTCATCCAGTCTGTTCAGGACATGCAGTCCCGCCGTAACGCCGCCTCCAAGGAAATTGGTGCGGCGATGGCGCAGAAGAATTCCGAGCTTGCCGAAAAACTGAAGGCCGAGGTCGCTGACATCAAGGTCACGCTTCCCGCTGCCGAAGATGAAGAGCGGCAGCTGACCGCTGAGCTCAATGACGCCCTGTCGCGCATCCCGAACATTCCGCTGGATGACGTGCCGGTTGGCAAGGACGAACACGACAACGTCGTCAAGCACGTCGTCGGTGAAAAGCCGCGCTGGAACCATCCGGCCAAGGAACACTACGAAATTGGCGAAGCGCTCGGCTACATGGACTTCGAGGGGGCCGCCAAGCTTTCCGGTTCGCGTTTCACCGTGCTGACCTCGCAGCTTGCTCGTCTCGAGCGTGCGCTGGGCCAGTTCATGATCGACCTCCACACCGGCGAACACGGCTATACCGAAGTCTCTTCGCCGCTCATGGTCCGCGACGAAGCGATGTTCGGCACGGGCCAGCTGCCGAAATTCGCCGAAGACCTGTTCAAGACGACGGATGGCCGCTGGCTGATCCCGACCGCCGAAGTGACGCTGACCAACCTCGTACGCGAAGAGATCCTTGAACAGGATAAGCTGCCGCTGCGCTTCACAGCGCTGACGCCGTCTTTCCGCTCGGAAGCAGGTTCTGCTGGCCGCGATACGCGCGGCATGCTGCGCCAGCACCAGTTCTGGAAATGCGAACTGGTCTCCATCACCGATGCCGAAAGCGCGATCGAGGAACACGAAAGGATGACGGCCTGTGCCGAAGAAGTCCTGAAACGTCTCGGCCTGCATTTCCGCACCATGACGCTCTGCACCGGCGACATGGGCTTTGGCGCGCGCAAGACCTACGACCTGGAAGTCTGGCTGCCGGGTCAGGACACCTTCCGCGAAATCTCGTCCTGCTCCGTCTGCGGAGATTTCCAGGGCCGCCGCATGAATGCCCGCTATCGCGGCAAGGACGACAAGGCGACGAAGTTTGTTCACACGCTGAACGGCTCGGGCACAGCCGTCGGTCGCTGCCTTATCGCGGTGCTGGAGAATTATCTCAACGAAGACGGTTCCGTTACTATTCCGGACGTCCTGTTGCCCTATATGGGTGGTCTGAAGAAGATCGAACGGGCAGCTTAAGGCGGGTTAGGGCATGCGCATCCTTCTGACCAATGACGACGGCATCCACGCCGAGGGGCTGGCTGCCCTTGAACGCATTGCCCGCACCCTTTCCGACGATGTCTGGATCGTAGCACCTGAGACGGATCAGAGCGGCCTTGCGCACTCGCTCAGTCTCTCGGAACCGTTGCGCCTGCGCAAGGTTGCGGACAAGCATTACGCTTTGCGCGGTACACCGACGGATTGCGTCATCATGGGCATCCGCCAGGTGATGGATATCAAGCCGGATCTGGTGCTGTCAGGCGTCAATTCCGGATCCAACGTCGCCGATGACGTGACCTATTCCGGAACGATCGCAGGGGCGATCGAGGGGACGTTGCAGGGCGTTCGCTCCTTCGCCCTCAGCCAGGCCTATTCCTATGACGGTGGAACCAGGGTTGTCCCCTGGGAAGTCGTCGAGGCGCATGCGCCGGATCTCCTGACCAAGCTCATCGATCTCGATCTGCCCGATGGCACCTTCCTCAATTTGAATTTCCCCAACTGTCGTCCCGACGAGGTCGATGGCGTCGAAGTGACGGCGCAGGGTAACCTTGCCTTCAATCTGCAGGTTGAGGAACGCGCCGACGGTCGAGGCTTCCCCTATTACTGGCTCCGTTTCGGCGAGCGTAGCGGCAATTTCCGGCCGGGCACCGATATCCACGCCCTGAAAGAAAACCGCATTTCGGTAACGCCTTTGAAACTCGATCTGACGGATTATTCGGTGCAAGACCGCGTGGCGCGGGCGCTCGGGTATGGAGTAGCGGATTGACACCTCGATTGGTGGAGAAGGAAGGCTTCGCAGCCGTGGTCCTGCGAATGCGCGCCGAAGGCATATCAGACATCGATCTCCTCACCGCCGTCGAACAGACGCCGCGATCCCTGTTTGTACCGCCACAATTCTCCGATGACGCCTATTCCAGCCATACGATCCCTATCGATTGCGGCTCCTTCATGGAGGGCGTCGATCTCGTCGTGCGCCTGCTGCATCATCTGAAGGTGAAGCCCGGGCATCGGGTGCTGGAAGTCGGCACCGGCAGCGGCTTTACCGCCGCCGTCATGGGGCGCATGGCCGAACGCGTCCTGACGATTGATCGATACAAGACGCTGGTGACATCAGCACAGAAACGGATGGATGCGCTGAGCCTGCGCAATGTCATCATCCGGCAGGCCGATGGCAGCACGGGATTGCAGGGCGAGGGTACCTTCGACCGGATTTTGGTGACGGCAGCCTTCAACGTCATGCCCCGCTTCTATGCCGATCAGCTTGTGTCAGGCGGCTCGATGCTCGCGCCGTTGATGATTTCCGAAAACTACTGCCGCATGGTGCGGCTGACCAAGACCGGAAGCCGCTTCGAGCGCGAGGAGCTGTTCCAGGTTCCTTATCTTCCGGTCGTGCCGCTGGTTGCCTCCTATCTCTGAGGCAGGAATTTGATCGCCGGCCCTTCAGCCTTTGCAGCGGCGGTAGAAATTTCTTCTATGGTTAGCAATTCCTCAAAAAAACGCATGTGACCCCAGTGCTTTAACCGCATGGTAAGATTAACGCGTTCTAATTAGACCCACAAATGGTTGCGTCTTAAGTGGGTCGAGTCATGCGTTTCAGTCTTTCGTCACAGTTCGGTAAATCGACGGGTAAAGTCCTTATGGCGGCTTTTCTGGCGAGCGCCGCGACGGCTTGCAGCTCCGACGCAACGCGTTTCGGGGGCCTCTTTTCAAATTCGGATCAGCTCACCACAAATTCGATCCCTCATCGGAACCTGAATGGTCTCGACGGCGATCCGGTGCCGCGCGCCGATGTCTCCCAAGGGGGAGGCGGCTATCGGCAGCAACAGGATTATTCCTCGCGCAACACGGCAATGAACCAGCCTTATCCGGCAGCGCCGGAGAGCTATAAGCCGGCCTATTCCAGCGCTCGCGTGGCTTCCGCGCCCGTCGTAGTCCAGCGCTCCGAGCTCGCTGCGCCGAGCGTTTCCTCTTCGCCTGCTCCGGCCCCGGTTGCGTCCCGCGCCGAACGGGAGGCTCTTGCTCAGCCATTCCCCGCAAGCAGGAACGAGAGCGCCCGGGCATCTGCGCCGCGTCTTGCGCCTGATCCGATGTCCACAGGCACCACGCCGAAGACTGCGGCACAGACATCGGGCTGGACCGCGATGAATGCGCCGAGCGTCACGCTGGGTGCCGGCGAGACTGTTACGACGCTCTCGCGCCGTTATGGCGTGCCGGAGAAGGAAATTCTCAAGGCCAACGGCCTGAAGACTTCTACGTCGGCAGCGCCCGGCCAGCGGATCATCATCCCGACCATGAATGGCGGCGCCCCTGTCGCCCCGGCAAAGACCGCATCCCAGGCGGTCGATCTGTCCAAGGGCGGCAAGATGCCTGCTCCCGCCAAGGCACCGGAACAGGATGCGGCCGTGCTGCCGAATGGCGGCGCTCAGCGCGACAAGTGGCAGGTCGGTCCGAGCGGTGCGGGCGACAAGCTCGCTGCCGGCGCAGGCAAGGGACCGGCACCCGCCGGCGGCACCTATGTGGTCAAACCGGGTGACTCGCTTGCGAAGATCGCTAAGGAAACCGGCGTCCATATCGATGATCTGAAGGCCGCAAATGAAATCGACAAGGGCGGCATCCGCATCGGCCAGACGCTGAAGCTGCCTCATGGCGGCACGCAGCCTGCCGATCCGATCAAGACGGCATCCATCGCCCCGCAGAAGCCGGTGGTGAAGGCTGTTGCAACGACGGCCCCAGCTAGCAACCCACAGCCGACACCTGTGAAGGCTGACGCCGGTCCGGCGCCTGTCGCAACCCAGTCGGTCGGCGACGCCGAACAGAAATCGGATGTCGCAGCCGCTGCACCGGAATCGACCGGCATTGGCAAATATCGCTGGCCGGTACGCGGCGCGGTCGTTGCGGGCTACGGCGCGAATGTCGACGGCAACCGTAACGACGGCATCGATATTTCGGTACCGGAAGGCACGCCGATCAAGGCTGCGGAGAACGGTGTGGTCATCTACGCAGGCAATGGTCTGAAGGAACTGGGCAACACGGTTCTGGTGCGTCACGACGATGGTACCGTCACCGTCTACGGTCACGCAGACCAGCTGAGCGTCACCCGCGGTCAGAAAGTCCAGCGCGGCCAGACCGTCGCAACCTCGGGCATGAGCGGCAACGCCAAGCAGCCGACGCTCCACTTCGAAGTCCGCAAGAACGCATCTCCGGTCAACCCGATGACATTCCTTGAGTAGGTAAAGCGTCTCATGGAGTCTGCAAAAAGCCCGGCAACCCGGGCTTTTTGTCGTTTTAGGCGCATTCGACGGCAGATACGACTAACGGCGACGAAGCATTGGTGTGACAGCTACGCGCCAATGGCGGGCAAAACCAATTGGCAGGCACGACCTCACATTTTGTCGATGATCGACGGCACGCCTTCAGATGCCTCGGGAAGTCGTGCGGCGTTTTGAATAGCCGGAATAATGTCCTCAACGCGATCAACAACTATTGGCTGGATCAGATGTCGGCTATGTAGAAATCCGACTTTTTCCATGTGCTCGATCATGGAGAGCATTGGATCCCAAAAGCCCAAAATATTGGCGAAGACCACGGGCTTTCGATGTTGCCCTAACTGCGCCCAAGTCATGATCTCGACGATCTCTTCGACAGTTCCTATTCCACCCGGCAGAGCGACAAAGGCATCGGAGCGCTGGAACATGGCGTGTTTACGCTCATGCATCGTTTCGGTGACGGTCAAATCATCGAAAATCTTCAGTGCATCCGTGGTAGATTCACGGTTTGTCAGGAACTTTGGAATGATCGCGCCGACCTTGCCACCGTTTTTCAGCGCCGAGAAGCCGACAGCGCCCATCACACCGCTGGTGCCACCCCCATAGATTAGTTCCAGTCCCGCCTTAGCGATGGCCGCACCCAGCTTTTCACCGGCTTCAACGAAAGCAACATCGTTACCCGTCGAAGAACCACAATATACACAAAGTGAAGCAATGTTTGTCATTGCGTCATAAACATTAAGGCAGCAACTCTAGTCAAGAGAGGTGATGGCGCGTTTGGCCCGAGAGCAGTCACGGCATCGCGCCCTCACTGCGCCAGAAGCGATCACGACACCCGCAGGCGTCGCTTCTTTCGATCATTGCCACTGGCACAGAATGACTTATGCTCCGCCCCGTATTTTTGTTAGAAAGCGGGGACGTTTCATGTTCTGCGCATTGCTACGCCTGCCATTTGCCGCCTTCGGCTGGACAGCCGCTCATGCTGATGAAGTCCTGACTTACAAATGGCAGGGCGTCGACCGCACCGCGATCCTGCATATTCCCAAGGGTGCCGCTGGACATGCCGCACCACTCGTCATCGTGATGTACGGCTCCGACGATAAGGCCGTCAATTTTCAGAAAAACAGCGGATTTGATGCCGTCGCCGATCGGGAGAACTTCATCACTCTTTATCCGGAAGCAATCGATGGTGCCTGGAACATCAAATCCAGGAGACCCGTCCTCAATGGCGAGCCGGTCGATGATATTGGTTTTTTCCGCACCATGATCGACGATCTGGTGAGCCGGAAGATTGCCGACGGGGCAAGAGTTTATGCCACCGGCTTCTCGTTTGGCGCGCTGATGACTTATACCTTGGCTTGCGCGCTTCCTGACAGGATCGCCGCGATTGCTCCGGTCGCCAGCGCGATTAACGAAGCACAGGTCGAAGATTGCAAGCCCGGCCACGCCATGCCAGTCATGATGGTGAACGGCACGAGCGACGACGTGCAACGTTACGACGGCTATATCAAGTCATTCGGAAGGCTGCTTTCAGTTCCCGAGGCAACCGAATATTGGCGCCGGATCGACGGATGCACCGGGAAAATGTCACGCCGCTGCCCCATCTTGATCCGCATGACCTGACCCGCGCGAGCCTGGTCCAATGGACCGGATGCCGGGCCGAGACTGGGGTTGAACTCTATCGCATCGAAAACGGCGGCCATTGCTGGCCCCGTCTTGCCAAGCCCAATGCCAGCGCCGGTAACGATGATCCGGTGGACGGCCCGCGTTTCGGTGGATGCAGCGGCGATATCGAGACAGCGGTCGAAGTGTGGAACTTCTTCAGACAGTATCACGGCGCATGATAGGAAAGGGGGGCGAAAGCGGCCCACTTACTTTGTTGGGAGGCCCTCACGAAGCCGAGAATTTGACCGTCACGCCGCGCTGGCGAAAGTAGGCCTGCATCAGCTTCCTGCCAGAACGATTGTTCTGTACGAGCCTCGCAGGGTCAAATACGGCCTCTTTCAAACCCGCCCGTGCCAACGCTGCCTTCAGTGTTGCGATATGCGTGTCAATGTCGGCATTGTCTGCCTGAAGCGATTGATAAATGCGCTCTATTGCATCTGCTACGGTCGGTTCGCTCACTATTGCACTCCTGATGTTATTGGTCCGGCGTTGCCAGATTTTTCGGCCCGACCCTATTGCTGTGAAAAATACCCTCGTCAATGGGGGACGATGGGTTGCTGCAGTAGCCTATCAATTCGTTCCGCTTGAACGGGCATGGCTCGGCGACAAGCCGTATAAAGTCTTGAATGCCCGGCTAAAAGCCGCCTCGGAATCGTAACCGACATGGCGAGCGATATCTCCGATACGCAAGTTCGATTTCCGCAATAAGTCTGACGCGACGGCCAATCTCCAACCGTGAACGTATCGCAGAGGAGGTTCACCAACCGCAGCCAAAAATACCTCTGCGAACCGAGAACGTGACATTCCCGCAATTGAAGCCAGGTCTCCCACTGACCAGGGCCGACTCGGATTACGATGAACTGCAGATAATGCCCTGGATACCCTCGCGTCGGCCAAGGCGCCGATCCAGCCCTGTTTGCCTCCCTGCGATTTCGACCAGCTGCGGATAGATCGGATGACAAGAATATCGATGACGCGTGAGATCATAAGGGCCGCGCCCGGCTCCTGTGCCTCCTTTTCATAAACCAGGAATTGGGCGACGTCGCGGATGAGAACGGCGGATTGATCGGTGTTTTTCTCGACATGGATATAGTTCGGCAGCAAGCTCATGGTAGGCTGCAAGCCACAACCGTTTTCGAACTGAAACGTCGCGCTGAGCGTTCTTGCACGCACTGGCCCGATACCATCTCGAAGCACGTCCACTCCTACGCCCGATCCGTCGACTCCAAGTTCGTGGTTGGCCTGGCGCCAACTTTTGCTAGGACAGGCCAAGGCGTACCTGATCGGACGTAGCAGCACGAAAACGTCACCCTGGGACAATCGCAGCGGCAGCTCGTCTTCGAGATAGATATCGATCTCGCCTTCCTGCACGACGTGGAGACATGCCGAACTGGGTCGAAAAAGGATATGAAATCCATCCGCGCATTCCGTCGTAAAAACCCGCTCGCCTTTCAGTTGCACGAAACGCAGAATATCCGACAGCAGATCTGTGGGCGTCTGATTATCGGACGCTGGAGCAAGAACTCCATTGTTGCTGTCATGGGGCGCCAAAGCAATCTCCTCTAGTTTCGACCGCGAGCGCTAAAACAAAACTGCCATCGATTTCAATTATTTACGCCGATTGGATCGAGCTGGCAATCTGCCGCAACGGCGCGATCGCGAATTTGCTCAAACCTTCGTTTCCTTCTTGGAAGCGTGCATTGCTCAAGGAGAAATTGGAAATGCGTTCTCTCGTCATGACGGCTGCCGCAACTTTGCTTGCGGGCACTGCTTTTGCCATGTCTGCCAATGCAGGCGAAGTTCCCAAGGGGGCGGCGCACAATATTGTCCTCGTCCACGGCGCTTTCGTCGATCAGACAAGCTGGCAGCCTGTTGCCGACATTCTTACCGCCAAAGGGTACAAGGTCACTTTGGTGGAAAATCCGCTCACCTCGCTCGCTGATGACGTCGCGGCGACCAAAAAGGCACTAGCGGCACAGAATGGTCCGACCGTTCTTGTTGGGCACTCGTGGGGCGGCGTTGTCATTACCGAAGCTGGTAACGATCCGAAGGTAAAGTCGCTGGTGTTTGTATCGGCGTTTGCGCCGGATGTCGGCGAGTCCCTGGCTTCACTCTCCAAGTCTGGGCCAGCGACTGACGGCGCGAAGTCCATCCATCCTGATGACAAGGGTAATCTCTATCTGGATCAAAAGACCTTTCCCGAATTTGTCGCCCCTGAACTGCCGCTGAAAATTGCCGAGAAACTTGCTGCCAATCAGTTGCCCTTGAATCACACAGCGTTCGAAGCCCCGGTGGATACAGCCGCCTGGCATGTCAAGCCGAGCTATTTCGTCATCAGCACAAAGGACCGCGTGAATGCTCCAGAGGCTCAGCGAATGATGGCAGCGCGGATCAAGGCCAAGGTCACCGAAGTCCCCGGCAGTCACGCATCACTGGTCGTGTTCCCCAAGGAGGTAGCCGCAGTCATCGAAAAAGCTGCACTGGCGAAGTAGCCTCGCGCAGGCTCTCCAAGATGCATGGCCGCCCACTCGGTTGGGTGGCCCTCGTAGTTTGGTGCGCCAATCCCAGCCCGTGACAAGCGGCGGTCACCGGAAAAGCTCGACGTTCTCGTCGCAAAAATCGTCAGGACTTTTGGGCGCGGCGAGAATCTCCGCTTTGGGCCAAAAGCGCCCCCCGCAACCCTCGGCCCAGCAACGCCCTCAATCCCGTTCGAGAACGATGCGCTGCCGGCCGGCGAGATCCTGGATGTACTGCCAGGCAACGCGGCCCGAGCGGGCGCCGCGGGTCGTTGACCATTCCAGCGCTTCATGGTGCATCTGGGCGCGGTCCATACCGAGCTTGAAGTGGTCGGCATAGGCATCGATCATCTGCAGGTAGTCTTCCTGGCTGCATTTGTGGAAGCCGAGCCAGAGCCCGAAGCGATCCGACAGCGAGACTTTCTCTTCCACCGCCTCCGACGGATTGATCGCGGTCGATTGCTCGTTTTCCATCATGTTGCGTGGCAGCAGGTGGCGTCGATTGGACGTGGCATAGAAGAGCACATTGTCCGGGCGTCCCTCAACGCCGCCATCCAGCGCTGCCTTCAACGACTTGTAGGCGGTATCGTCGTGATCGAAGGAAAGGTCGTCGCAGAAAACGATGATGCGATGGGGCACACTCTTCAGGATGTCGAGAAGAACCGGCAGCGAGGCTATGTCCTCGCGATGGACCTCGATGAGCTTGAGCGACACGCCCGTCGCCCGCCGCACATCTTCATGCACGGCCTTGACCAGCGAGGACTTGCCCATGCCCCGCGCACCCCAGAGAAGCACGTTATTGGCGGCAAATCCTTCGGCGAAGCGCAAGGTATTCTCGTGCAGGATATCGCGGACGTGATCAACACCGCGGATAAGAGCCAGCGCCACGCGGTTCGGCCGTGGCACGGGCTGCAGGTGCGAGCGCACTGGGCCCCACACAAAGCAATCTGCAGCCGACCAATCATTGGCAACCGGGGCGGGTCCCGCGAGACGCTCGACCGCTGCGGTCAGGCGGCGCAACTCGGCCAGGATTAGTGTATTCTGATCTTCGCCCATGGTGTTTCCTCCGAAAATAATCGGCTGCGAACCTCTGTTCGCCCTTTCGCTGCGGGGTATCATGGCCTTTCGATGGCGGAAAGGCTAAGAGGCTGGGGAAACGGTACGGTCCGCTCCTGTTTCTGTTGCATTCGCCATGATCGCAACTATATTCCGGCGGCCTGAGGTGGGCCTTTCCGCCTGAAGTTTTTAGGAGTTTCCGATGTTTTTCACCAACGCGTATGCGCAGAGCGCAACAGATTCCGGCCTTGGCGGCTTTGGCGGCTCCGGAATGGAGATGCTTTTCCTCTTTGTGCCGCTGATGGTCGTTTGGTATTTTCTCCTGATCAGGCCGCAGCGTGCGCAGGCAAAGAAGCGGGAAGACGTCTTGAAGAACATTCGTCGCGGCGACCAGGTCGTGACAGGCGGCGGCATCGTGGGCAAGGTCGTCAAGGTTGTCGACGACAAGGAACTCGATGTGGAAATCGCCGAAGGCGTGAAGGTTCGCATCGTTCGCAGCGCGATCTCCGAGGTCCGTGTCAAGGGCGAACCCGTCAAGGCCGACGCCGCCTAAGCAATGTCATAACGGCGGGCCTCAAAGGTTGCGTCGCGACGAAGACCCGAACTCGAGAGGCCCATGCTGAACGTCTCACGGTGGAAGACCATAGTCATCTGGTGTGCCGTTCTCCTGAGCGTCATCTTCGTCGCGCCGAACCTGTTCAGCAACCAGCAGCTTGCCGCATTGCCAGGCTGGCTGCCCCTCAAGAAGGTCAGGCTGGGGCTTGATCTTCAGGGTGGCTCGCAGCTCATGCTCATGGTCGAGCGTGACGACATTCTTCGCAACAGTCTTGAAACGACCGTCGACGGCATTCGCACCAAGCTGCGCGAAGCCTCGATCCGCTACAGCGGTTTGACCGGCACGGGGCAGACCATAAGGGTCAGCATCACAGACCCCGCACAGGTCCCGACCGCCATCGACGCCCTGAAGTCGATTACCAACAGGGTAGGCACCGGAACCATCGGTCTGGTGCAGGAAACGACGATCACGCCAAGCGACAACGGCCTGCTGACGATCCGCATCACCAATGAAGGTATCGATCGCCGCATAGCGTCTGCGCTGGCGACATCGATGAACGTGGTGCGCGGCCGCGTCGAGCAGCTTGGCAATGCCGAGCCGCTGATCCAGCGGCAGGGTTCGGATCGCATCCTGGTGCAGGTGCCGGGCGTTGCCGATCCACAGCGGATCAAGAACCTGCTCAACCAGGCTGGGCAATTGACCTTCCGCATGGTCGATCAAAGCATGCCCGTCGAGCAGGCGATCCAAGGCTCCGCGCCGATGAATTCGGACGTGCTCTATACGCAGGACGATCCCCCGGCGGCCTATCTGGTCGAAAAGCGCGCCATTCTGTCCGGCGACAGGATCGCTGACGCCCAGGCGGGCCTCGACCCCAAGACCAACGAGCCGGTCGTGACCTTCCAATTGGATGCAGACGGCACCAAAGCTTTTGCGCAGGCGACCCAGCAGAATGTCGGTCGCTCCTTCGTGGTCGTTCTGGACGATCAGGTCATTGCAGCCTTGCCGATCGCACAAGCGAATACGACGGGAGCCGGCCAGATTTCAGGCGGCTTCTCGGAACAGGGGGCGAGCGATCTCGCGGTCCTTCTACGGGCGGGCGCGCTGCCGGCAACCCTGACGGTTGTCGAGGAGCGGACGGTAGGCCCGGGGCTTGGCCTGGATTCTATCCGATCGGGCATCATTGCAGGCATGATCGGCGCAATCGCCGTCATTGCCTGCATGGTCTATTTCTACGGCTTCCTCGGCATCGTCGCCACCGTCGCGCTCTATGTGAACATCCTGATGATCCTGGCGATCCTGAGCCTGACGGGGGCCACGCTGACCCTGCCTGGCATCGCCGGCATCGTTTTGATCATCGGCATGGCGGTCGATTCCAACGTGCTGATCTATGAGCGCATCCGCGAGGAATTGAAGGCCGGGCGACAGCTGCCGGAGGCCTGCGACGCCGGCTTCAAACGCGCTTTCTGGACCATTATCGACGCGAATATCACGACCCTGATCGCGGCTGTCATCCTTTTTTACATGGGCAGCGGGCCTGTGCGCGGCTTTGCCGTGACGCTTGCGATCGGCATCCTGACGACAGTCTTCATCGCCTTTACGCTGACCCAGTGGATCATCGTAACCTGGATAAAGCGCAGACGGCTGAAGCATCTTCCGAAGGATGTCCGCACGTCCATATTCGACCGGGCGCATATCCGTTTCATGGGAATTCGCCGTTTCAGCTTCACTGCCTCGGCTGCGCTGTCGCTTTGCGCGATGATCGCGCTCGCGACCGTCGGCATGCATCTCGGCATCGATTTCAACGGTGGTTCCATCATCGAGGTGAGGGCAAAGCAGGGGGCGGCGAACCTCGCCGATATTCGCACCCGGCTGAACGAACTGAACCTCGGGGAAATTCAGGCCCAAAGCTTCGGCGACCGGGCAGGGGCATTGATCCGTATCCAGTCGCAGGAGGGCGGAGAGAATGGCGAACAATCCGCTGTCACGCTCGTTCGCGATGAACTCGGGAATGACTATGATTTCCGCCGTGTCGAGGTGGTGGGCCCTTCGGTTTCGGGCGAACTGACCCGCTCGGCGACGCTTGGCGTTCTGGCGTCACTTGCCGTGGTGCTGATCTATATCTGGTTCCGCTTCGAATGGCAGTTCGCCATCGGCGCCATCGTTGCGACGCTGCATGACATCATATTGACCCTTGGCCTATTCGTTCTGACCGGCATCGAGTTCAACCTGACGAGTATCGCGGCCGTCCTCATGATCATCGGCTATTCCCTGAACGATACGGTGGTCGTCTACGACCGCATGCGTGAAAATCTCAAGCGCTACAGCCAGATGCCGCTGCCGATCCTGATAGACGCCTCGATCAACCAGACGCTCTCGCGCACGATCCTGACGGCCGCGACGACATTGCTTGCGCTGCTTGCACTTTGCCTCTTCGGCGGCGAAGTCATCCGCGCCTTTGCCTTCACCATGCTATTCGGCGTGGCGGTCGGCACTTTCTCTTCGATATATATTGCCGCGCCGTTCCTGATCGTTTTCAAACTTCGTCCCGATCGGTTCCAGACAGGCGGGGACAAGAAACAAAAGGCGGCTGCGGACGTTCAGCCCAATAAACCAGCGGTATAAGACATTGGCAAAAGGCATTGAAATTCGACAGGCGCACTTCCCGGGCCGCGCCCCGATCGACGCTTACGGAAACGGCGGATTCCGCTTTGCGGACATGTCGCATCGCGGCTCGTTGCTTTGCTTGCCCTCAGGCATCTATGGATGGGACATGACCATGGAGGATGCGCTGACGCCGGAGCATTTCCAAAGAGTGATCGCTGAAGCCGCCGAGATTGAAGTCCTGCTTGTCGGCACCGGCACGGAGATGCGCCCATTGCCGGCCGCGCTGAAGGCGGCCTTGCGCGCCGAGCAGATTTCGTCGGATCCGATGAGCACCGGCGCGGCTGTGCGGACGTTCAACATCATGCTGTCCGAGTCGCGCGCCGTCGCCGCGGCGCTGATCGCCGTCTGACAGGGAAGCGACCGAACATGGCATCTGAGGGCGCAGGACGCAGCAACCAGGACATTTGCCTGGCGACGCTCCGTGAGACCGATCGCGACCGCTATCTCGCCTGCCTTCTGTCTCCGGAAGACAAGCGTGGCGCTCTGGCTGCACTTTATGCCTTCCATGCAGAGCTGGCGCGTATTCGCGATCTTGTCCATGAACCGCTGCCGGGCGAAGTCCGGCTGCAATATTGGCGCGATCTGTTGGAAGGCCAGGCACATGGCGCAAGCGAGGCCAATCCGATCGCTGCAGGCCTGCTCGCAGCCGTTGTCGAATATCGACTGCCGCGCAAGTCCCTGATCGACATGACAGAGGCGCGTATCTTCGATCTCTACAACGATCCGATGGAGACCCGCAATTCACTGGAAGGCTATGCCGGCGAGACCGCATCGGCGCTCATCCAGCTTGCAAGCCTGATCCTGTCGGCTGAAGACGCGCCTCGCTCGGCCGAAGCCGCCGGCCATGCTGGCGTCGCGCAGGCGATAGCCGGACTGCTGATGCTGATGCCATTGCATCGCCGCCGCGGCCAGCTTTACCTGCCGACGGAGATATTGTCGGCGACGGGGCTGGATCGGGAAGCTTTCCTGGCCGGAAACGACAAGGACCGCATCTCGGCAGCGATTGAAGCATTCGCCGGCCTCGGGCGAGAGCATCTGGCAAAGGCGAGGGCGGCTGGCAAGATTGCCCCAAGCGTCTTTCCCGCTTTCGTAACGGTGGCGCTTGCCGAATCTATGCTTCTCAAGGCGCAAAAATTGGGTAGCCGTCTATTCGACGAGCCGATCCAATCGCCGCAATGGCGCCGGCAGATGCGCATGGCGGTTGCTGCGACGACCAGAAAATTCTGATCGAGTTTAAATTCGCGCAAGTCTTGGGCGTTATAATTACTGCGAGTTTGTCCGAATCGAAGGAGAGATCGCTATGGGCCTGATCGTCTGGGGTGTGATTTTTGCCCTCGTAATCCTCTTTGCCTTCGCCGTCACGCGCTGGACGTCACAGGAAAAGGAAGACGGCCTGCATGATACGGGGCTGGCCATCCTGCAATTCGGCCGCGCCTTTCCGGCAGAAGCGATCCGCCAGCTTCAGAAGACGGCGGACGGCCAGGCGGTATTCGTGCGGCTGCACGACAACAAGGCCGGCTTCATACGCAACAACAGGAATCACTTCGCCTGCCACCTGATCCAGCCGGGCAGAGTCCGCGTCACGGATTCAGGCACCGGGCGCGGACTGGTGATCGAGTTTCTGGACGCGCCGCACCACAACGGCAAATTCGAATTCGCCACGCCCGCGGAAGCCGCGGAAGTTTCGCTCTGGTTGCTCGGCAATTATGTCAGCGACGCGGATCTGGATCTGCCGGCGCCCGGGCCAGCAGCAAACAACGGCTAATCCAGCTCGCGATCACGCGCTTTCCGCCATGGCGGGAGCAACACCCAGCCATTCGGCGCAATCTTTCAAAGCGCGTTTGGCGATAAGCTGTCGCTTCATGATTGTCTTGTCCTTGCCCCGGAAGCGCTTGACGCCCTCGGGTCTCTGGATCGAGCCGGGCTCGAGCTCCGGAAACAGTCCGAAATTGATGTTCATCGGCTGAAACGAGCGCTTTCCCGGTTCTTCGTCGTTGACGATGTGGCCGCCGGTAATGTGGTTGAGCAGGGAGCCGAGCGCCGTCGTGTCCGGCGGCAGCAGGACCGGTTCGCCTTTGCGCTCTGCGGCTGCAAAACGTCCGACCATCAGGCCGACGCTGGCGCTCTCGACATAGCCTTCGCAACCCGTGATCTGGCCCGCAAAGCGCAGCCCCGGCCGTGACTTCAGTGTCAGAGACCTGTCGAGCAACGTCGGCGAATTGATGTAGGTGTTGCGGTGCAGGCCGCCGAGCCGCGCAAATTCGGCGTTTTCCAGGCCGGGAATCAGCCTGAATATCTCGGCCTGCGCCCCGTATTTCAGCTTCGTCTGGAAGCCGACCATGTTGTAGAGCGTGCCGAGCGCATTGTCCTGGCGCAGCTGGACCACGGCATAGGCCTTGACCGTCGGGTTGTGGGCGTTGGTGAGGCCCATCGGCTTCATCGGTCCGTGACGCAGCGTTTCGCGGCCGCGCTCCGCCATCACCTCGATCGGCAGGCAGCCGTCGAAATAGGGCGTGCCTTCCCATTCCTTGAAGCCGACGGTGTCGCCGGCGATCAGGGCGTCGACGAAGGCGTTATACTGCGCTTCGTCCATCGGGCAGTTGATATAGTCCTTGCCGGTTCCGCCCGGCCCGACCTTGTCGTAGCGCGACTGATACCAGCAGACATCCATATTGATGCTCTCGCGATAGACGATCGGCGCAATCGCATCGAAGAAGGCAAGCGAATCGGCGCCCGTTTCTGCCTGGATTGCGGCTGCGAGACCCGGAGCGGTGAGCGGCCCGGTCGCGATGACGGCCAGATCCCATTCTTTCGGCGGCAGGCCGGAAATCTCCTCGCGAACCACCGTGATCAGCGGATTTGCCTCGATAGTCTGCGTCACAGCGTCCGAGAAGCCGTCACGGTCAACCGCGAGCGCACCACCGGCCGGGACCTGATGCTTGTCGGCGCAGGCCATGATCAGCGAGCCGGCCATGCGCATCTCCGCATGGATGACGCCGACGGCATTGCTGGTCGCATCGTCGGAGCGGAAGGAGTTCGAGCAGACAAGCTCGGCAAGGCCATCGGTCTTATGTGCGTCTGTGCCGCGAACGCCGCGCATCTCGTGCAGGACAACAGGCACACCGGCGCTGGCGATCTGCCACGCTGCCTCGGAACCGGCAAGGCCGCCGCCGATGACATGGATAGGGGAATAGGGAGAGCTGTTTTTCATGGCCGGTGATTATCACGAGGCGTCGCTGGTTCCAATCACCCGGAATCAAAAACGGCACCATCAAGGTGCCGTCTTGGGTACGCTCATCAGTCCGATATTAACGGAAGGAGCGCGATGCGATCGAACGGATTTGATAACGATTGATGCCGATATCAGAAAGCGTCTGGTTGGACAGGTTGCCGAGTTCGTTGAGCGTGCGGCGATAGCTAATCCAGCTCTTGGCAATGCGAAGCGGGTTCATGATGTCATTCCTCAGATCATGTTCGCGAGCGGCGTTATTGCCGACATCAGCGGATGACATTCATATAAGAGAGAACATGAATATTTTGCAGTGCAAATAAAAGGCGACTGCTATGCAATTGTGCAGTGTGACGCCTAAAAATCGACCATCAGTTAAATATTGAGCGGTATGCGCTGAGCGGGACGGTCAGGAGATGGGCATATGCATGTTGCAGGGCAAAAAAGAACGCCCGCCGCGGAAACCGCAACGGGCGTTGGATAGGCTATCGCAAGTATCCTGCGAAGCCGAGCTGCAGACGATTAACGGCCAGCAGCCTGGCGAGCAACGCGATGGATGTCCGAACGGTCGATGCCGAGGTCGTGCAGTTCGCGGGTGGTCATACGGCCGAGTTCAGAAACGGTCTGACGGTACTTGCGCCAATTGTTGAAAGAGCGTGCGATGTTCATTTTAAATCCCCTTCCTAGGGTTCGTCGATATTCCAGTGCCCCCTGGCGCTGGCCTTCATCTGATGACCGCTAATATATGTTGCGCTGCGAGAACTAAAAAGCGCCAAAGCATCATGACACCTATGCGTCATCTGCATTCCTTTTGGCTTTTTTGCCTTAAGTGATGATTAAATTATGTGCGCATCAAAAGGGCGTGAAAACCGTCGATTCTGCTTGAAAACGGCATTTAGGGAGCCCGCAGCGATGCGCCTTTGTCCTTGGGTTGGCTCAGCTTTTGGCCGAATGTGTAGCCGGCAATCAGCCGGGAGACTGCACCGGCGGACACGAGTGCGGGGCAGGGCGCTGGCCCGCAATATCACCATCAGCGCGGGGCCGATACCGGAAAATAAGGATATTTAACAAGGGGTAAAAAATAACGCCCACCGCGGGAGGAGGTGCGGTGGGCGTCATTTACAGTGACCGGCAACTGGGAGGAGGAGTGTTGCCAGTCCATCGGAGAGCACTGGGAGGAGGAGTGTGCGTCTCCGAATTCTATGCCAGGAAATCATTTCCTCGGGCTCTTGCGGATTATCCGCCGCGGAACGCCATCGCCGCTATCTGTTGAAATTAAAATAGTATGACTTTTGAAAATTGTGCAGTGCGATAATTTCATGGATGCTATGCTTATTACGCATGTCTGGAATTGGTTCCATTCCATGTCATATTCATAATACGTAAAGCTTTAATGCGCGCTTAATATTTGTGCCGAATTTATGCATGGTATGGTTTGGGAGTGAGGCTGCGACGAGCTGTTTGCGCCTGCCTCCGGATGCTGAATATATGGATACTGACGCCAGACTTTTTTAGATGCTCAACGCGAAGAGGTGAGGATGTATCGGGGCAGGCTCCAGCGAGATCTTTCGCTCTGGGTGGAGAAGGGCTTTATCGAGCCGCCGCAGGCGTCAGCCATCATGGCCGAGTATGATAGCCGACCGACCAGCTTCAGCCTGGGCCGCGTGCTCTCCATTCTGGCAGCGCTGCTTGTGGCTGCCGCCATCCTGTTGCTAGTGGCCTCCAACTGGGAGCTGATACCACGCCCGCTGCGCGTCGGTGCTCTCCTTGCATTGATCTGGGCCTTCTATCTGGGCGGGGCCTTCTACACCGTGCGCGGCCAGACATCGCTTGCCGCTGGCCTGTTGCTGCTGGGCACGATGAGTTTCGGCGGCGCCATGTCGCTGGTGGGGCAGATGTATCATATATCCGGCGACGAACTGGCGATGATGCTGACATGGTTCCTGATAGCCTGCCTGGCGGCAGCGCTGTTTCGATCGGGCAGTCTTGTCGCCTTGGCCGGCTTTCTGTCCTGGGCCTATTTCAGCCTGTATCTCGAGCAAAATGACGTTCACTGGATCGGTTGGTCGCCCTGGGCTCCGCCATTGATGGCAGCGGTTGTTATCGCGCTCGTCCGCTATGTCGGCGCAAACAGGGCACGCCATCTTGCCTATTTGTTGCTGATAGCCTGGCTGACATGGCTCTACTCGCTGAACCAGCAGCTATCGACCGCCGTCCTGTTTGCCGCTGGCGGAATGATTGCCTTCCTGGCGGTCAGCATACCCGGCTCGCCGCTTCAGCGATTGACCCGCGATGCGGGCGCTGCGCCGGCATTCTATACGTTTCTTGTGGCTGTCATCGGTTTCTTCATGCTGCATGTCGAGATCGAAACCGGTCCTCGTTTTGTCGTCCTCGGTGTTGTCACATTGGCCGCATCGGTCGCGGCGATCGGCCTTTGCGGACGGGATAATGGCGCGGTCCGCTATCTTGCCTACGCCGTTTTCGCATCGGAAATCCTGTATCTGGCTTCGCAAACGATCGGATCGATCATCGGCACATCAGGCTTCTTCCTGATCTGCGGCCTCCTGGTGGCCGTTGTTGCCTGGCTCGTCATTCGGCTGGAGCGCCGTTTCGGCGACCGAAACCAGGAGGCACGCTCATGAGCTTTCTCACTGATCTCGGCGTGACACTCGACGCCTCCCGCAGACGCAGGGCATGGATTGCGGCGGTGGTCATGGCCGCGCTGCAGACGATCGCCATCGGCTACGTGATCGAGAGCCGCGCCTCGATCCTCGAAAGCGGTTCCGAAGTCCTCCTGAAGACGGCGCCGGTGGACCCGCGCGATCTGCTGCGCGGTGATTACGTGACATTGAATTACGACATTTCCCGCGTGCCGGCGAGCACGGTCGTCGGCGGCATGCCCACCGAGGCGGGAGAGAGGACCTTGTGGGTGCGGCTGCAGAAACAGGGTGACGGTTTCTGGGGCATTGCCGAATCATCCTTCAGCCCACTGCAACCCAAGCCCGACACCGTTCTCATAGAAAGCTTGCCCTTCAACTATTATCCCGTCGAGGCAGATCAGTCGTTTCAGGTCGATTACGGCATCGAGCGCTTCTACGTGCCGGAGGGCAAGGGCCATGACATCGAAACAGTGCGCACCGATGGACGCGTCTCGGTTGCCGCACGGATTTCAGGCGGTGGCGAGGCGCAGATCCGCACCCTCATGATCGACGGCAAACCGGTCTATGAAGAACCGCTTTACTAGCGACCGAGCGATAAAGCGCATCTATCCCGCCGGGACGGTCGTGGAACCGTCATTTTTCCTTTGCGTGGTTTAAAACGGGTGATATAGAGACGCCGCGCTCCGGAAGGCCTCATGCGCAGGCATTTGCCATGCGGTTTTGGGAACGCGGGTATGGTGAAATTGGTAGACACGCCAGATTTAGGTTCTGGTGCCGAAAGGCGTGGGAGTTCAAGTCTCTCTACCCGCACCAAGCTGCCTTGCGGGCGAGGGGCTAGACATCGGTCTGCCCAGGTCGCCCGCGGATACGATGCGCCATTTTGCCTGGCAAAATGATCAGAATTGCATGAAAGCCACGTCCGGTCGTTGATCCGGCGTCGTGCTCATAGAAACAGACGGCTGTCGGAGCACGGCCGCATGAAATGAAGGTAGGAAGATGCAGGTTATCGAAACGCTCGCTGAAGGGCTGAAGCGCGAAATCAAGGTCGTAGTTCCGGCCGAAGAAATGCAGGGCCGGATGAATGAGCGTCTGGCCGAGGTCAAGGACAAGGTTCGCATCAACGGATTCCGTCCTGGCAAGGTGCCGGTCGCCCACCTGAAGAAGGTCTATGGCAAGTCCATCATGGCTGATCTCGTCAACGAGATCGTTCGTGACCAGCCGCCGGCGATCCTGACGGAGCGCGGCGAAAAGTCTGCGACCCAGCCGGAAGTCGCCATGACCGAAGACAAGGATGAAGCAGAAAAGATCCTGGCTGCAGAAGCCGATTTCGAATTCACGCTCTCCTACGAAGTCATCCCGGCGATCGAGCTGAAGTCGGTCAAGGGCATCAAGGTTACCCGCGAAGTCGCTGAAATCGCTGACGAAGAAGTCACCGAGCAGATCCTGAAGATCGCAGAAAGCGCCCGCACCTACGAGACCAAGAAGGGCAAGGCCGCCGAAGGCGACCGCGTCACCATGGATTACCTCGGCAAGGTCGACGGCGAAGCATTCGACGGCGGCAAGGACGAAGGCGCTGAGCTCGTCATCGGCTCCAACCGCTTCATCCCGGGCTTCGAAGACCAGCTCGTCGGCGTCAAGGCTGGCGATGAAAAGGTCATCACCGTAACCTTCCCGGCCGATTATCCGGCCAAGAACCTCGCCGGCAAGGAAGCCACCTTCGACATCAGTGTCAAGGAAGTGGCTGCACCGGGCGAAGTCGAAATCAACGACGATCTCGCCACCAAGCTCGGCCTCGAATCTGCCGACCGCCTGAAGGAAGTCGTTCGCAGCCAGATCGAAAGCCAGTACGGCTCGGTCACGCGCCAGAAGGTCAAGCGTCAGATCCTCGACCAGCTCGACGAGATGTACAAGTTCGACTCGCCGCAGAAGCTGATCGAAGCTGAATTCGACAGCATCTGGCGCCAGATCCAGACGGATCTCCAGCAGTCTGGCAAGACCTTCGAAGACGAAGACACGACCGAAGAAAAGGCTCGCGAAGAATACCTGAAGCTCGCTGAACGCCGCGTCCGCCTCGGTCTCGTTCTGTCGGAAATCGGCGAAAAGGCCGGCGTTGAAGTCAGCGAAGACGAGCTGCAGCGCGCCCTTTACGACCAGCTGCGCCAGTTCCCGGGCCAGGAAAAGGAAATCCTCGAGTTCTTCCGCAACACACCCGGCGCTTCCGCCAACCTGCGCGCTCCGATCTTCGAAGAAAAGGTCATCGACCATCTGCTCTCCGAAGTCGATGTCACCGACAAGACTGTAAGCAAGGAAGAACTCCTCGCTGACGACAGCGAAGAAGGTGCCGAGAAGGCAGAGACGAAGAAGGCCGCTCCGAAGAAGAAGGCTGCTGCCAAGGCTGAAGCAACCGAAGCCTCTGCCGAGGACGAGGAAGCGGAAGCGGCTGCTCCGAAGAAGAAGGCTGCTCCGAAGAAGAAGGCTGCTGAAGACAGCGCCGAGTAATCGGTTCCTTCCATCGAATGCAAAAGAGGCCCTGCCATCCGGCGGGGCCTTTTTCGTTGCTCGGATCATTCCGGTGTGTGCATCCAGCGTCAGCGGTGGGTGGCGTGGGAACCCCTCATCGCCTCGCTGTCGCTCCGGCATTCTCCCCAAGGGGAGAAGAGTTGAGCCGCTACGCTTCGCCCAACTTGAACGTCGCGGAGTAGCGGCGGCGGTGCGGCATCCGTCTTCTCCCCTTGGGGAGAAGGTGCCAGCAGGCGGATGAGGGGTTCCTTCGGCACGGTGTCATCACCGACCCGCAGCCCGACCTCCGCCGCGAAGTTTCGCCAAAACAATCACTCCATATCGAGCAATAGCGCTCGGTGATCGGAGACCTCCGGCGCGGCAACGACATCGAAATCGACGATCCCGACGGCCTCATTCGCCAGCATATAGTCTGCGAAGCGCCCGTCCTTTAGATAGTGGGACGTCCTTGTGTCCGTGAAGCCGCGCGATGTGACGAGATCCATCAGGCCCAGCTTGCCGAGCGTTTCGAAAGTCACGCTGTCAGGCAGCACGTTGAAATCACCGCAGACGACCAGCCGCTCGTGGCCGGGCCAGACACGCTTTATGAGATCGATAACAGCATCTGCCTGGGCGTGACGGGCAGGGGTGTCGCCTTTGCCGGCGATATCACGCAGCCCGTGAAACTGGGTGACGGTGAGCGGAAAGCGCCGCTTGTAATCGAAGACCCGGATGCAATGAGCGTTGCGGGACCGCGGATGTGCGCCCCATCCGTCAGGCGAGAATTCGCCGTGCACGAAGCCGGACGCTTGCGCAATGACTGGCAGTGACTGGCGAACATAGGTTGCTAACCCGAACTCTGAGAAAACCGCCTCATCGCGTTCGAGAAGCTCGCCTCTTGCGGTCGGGCTGAAAAAAGCGTCGTGTCCTGACAGGACCGCGCCGACCTCTGCGAAAAGATTGGCGCGCTGCGGAAGCTCGACATCATGGTCGCGATAGAGATGCCAATCCTGCTTTGCCGAGATGGTGCGCGTGACTTCCTGCAGGCACAGGATATCGGGATCGACATCAGCGATATATTGCAAGAGCGGCTCATGAAGCTTGCCGCCCCATGCGTTCAGAGAGATTATTCGCACCGCCGTCTATTTCCTTTTTTCCAGATGCGGAGTTGGCGCCGTCAGCCGAGCGTGAAGAAGCCCGAAGCGATACCGAGAATAGATCGTTATGGTGGAAAGATTATCGGTGCGCATGCAGATGATCAATCCTGAGAGGTCCTTGACTCGGTTTTGATGACAGATGCAGCATCGATCCCGAGTTGTTATCTCGGAAATCCCGGAGCAGATATGCTGGATCACATCACAATCGGAGTAACCGACGTGGAACGATCGAAAGGGTTCTATGACACAGTGTTACATCCGCTAGGTATAGAACGCCTCTATGCCGAGGGAGAGACCTTTGCCGGGTATGGGATCAAGCCGAAGGCCTTCTTTTGGATAGGACATCGAAACGGGCCTCAAACCAGTGTTCACATAGCTTTCTCGGCCCAGAATAGAGCGATGGTTGATCGATTTTACGAAGCCGCACTCGCCGCGGGAGGCCGAGACAATGGGCCGCCGGGTATCCGAGCCCATTATCATCCCGACTGTTACGGTGCCTTTGTTCTCGATCCCGATGGTCACAACGTTGAGGCCGTCTGCCGCGCTGCCGCCGACTAGGCTTAGGCTTGATGGGCACCGTGTAGACTGACTGATCGTCAAAGCTCCGACTTGATGTCGCCCATGCGGTTACCGGCGTCGAGGCCGGCGATCTTGTAGGCTTCGGCAAGCGTCGGGTAGTTGAAGGTGTTCTCGACGAAGTATTCGACCGTGCCCTTGAGGTTCAGGACCGCCTGGCCGATATGGACGAGTTCGGTGGCGCCTTCGCCGACGATATGGACGCCGAGCAGGCGGCGGGTCTTCAGAGAGAAGATCATCTTCAGGAGGCCGGTATCCAGGCCCATGATATGGCCGCGCGAGGTTTCGCGGAACCGGGCGATGCCGCATTCATAAGGGATGCCGCGTTCCTTGACCTCTTCCTCGGTCAGGCCGCAGGTGGAGATTTCCGGAACGGCATAGATGCCGTAGGGGAAGTATTTTTGCGGCTCCTTGGCGATCGCGCCGACGGCCACGCGGGCCGCGATACGACCCTGTTCCATCGAGGTGGAGGCAAGGCTCGGGAAGCCGATGACATCGCCTGCGGCGAAAATATGGGGAACGCTGGTGGCAAAGGTTTCCGGATTGACGCTGAGGCGGCCGCGGCTGTCTGCTTCCAGACCGGCCGCGGGAAGATTGAGCGTGTCGGTCGCGCCCATGCGCCCGGCCGCGAAGAGTACCATGTCGGTGACGATGCGCCGGCCGTTGCTCAGCGTCAGCTCCACCTTGCCGTCAGGAAGCTTTTCAACCTTCTCGGCCTTCTGGCCAAGGTTCAGCTTCATGTTGCGGTCGCGCAGCTGATAGGTGAAGTCCTCGACGATTTCCTTGTCGATGAAATCGAGCATGGTCGACTTGGGGTCGAGCAGGGTCACCTGTGTGTCCAGTGCACTGAAGATGGTCGCGTATTCGATGCCGATGACGCCGGCGCCGATGACGACCATCGACCGCGGCAGCGCCTTCATCTCAAGAATCTCGTCGCTGTCGAGGATGGTTTCTCCGTCGAAAGGCATGTAGTCCGGGCGGAAAGGCTTCGTGCCGACGGCGAGAAGAATGCTCTCTGCGCTGACATGAAGAACTTCACCGTCGTCCTTGGTTACCTCAAGCGTCTGCGGGTCGACGAAGCTCGCCTTGCCCCTGATGTGGCTGACCCGGTTTCGGGCAAACTGGTGCTCGAGTACCTCGACTTCGTGGTCGAGAGTGATGAGCAGCCGGCGGCGCAGATCTTCGGCGCTGATCTCCTGCTTGACGCGATAGGCCCGGCCATAGAAGCCGCGCTCGCGCCAGCCAGAAAGGTTGAGCGCGGTTTCGCGTAGGGTCTTGGAGGGGATCGTGCCTGTGTGAACGGAGACACCGCCCACGCGCTTGCCTTGCTCGATGACCAGCACGCGCTTGCCGAGCTTGGCTGCCTGTATGGCGCCTCTGCGTCCAGCCGGACCGCTGCCCACGACGACGAGATCGTATTGATACATCGAAAAGCCCCGAATGATTGAATTGGAACAATATCGCGACAGTAAATGTCGCTCATCAATCGGTAGCCGGTCAATGTTACAGATTGTCTAACGTTGGTAGCTCAAGAGCTGGAAAAGCCGAGCCAGGGCTCGAGTTTTTCAAAACTTCTGTCCATGGCGTAGGCGCGGCTGATCGAAAGCGGGATGTGACCGTAGATAATCGACATCTGTCCTTCGGCAACCGTTTCGCTACGCTTCGAAATCGCGGCGAGATAAAGAGCGGAGGCGAGACCCGTGCGGTCCGCCCCGGCCTGGCAATGGATCAAGAGGGGCTTCGGCGCATCGCGCATCAGTTCGACGAGACGTGCGGCCTCCGGCTGTGTCAGTTCCCGGCCGGAAGACATGCCGAAATCGATGTGGTTTATATCGAGTTTCCTGGCGGCTGCCACTTCATCATCGTACCAGTCGCTACCGCTATTGTCGCCGCGCAGGTTGATGATCGTCTTGATACCGTAGTCCTTCTGGAATTCGGCGATCGTCGAAGCGGATGGCTGCGACGAGCGATAGACCTCTCCTGGAACGACGGCGTGGAAGTTTGTGGTCGCGAGCATGTAGCCATAGAAACCGCCAACCAGAAGCGCGAGCAGCGCAAGCGTGCAAAGCAGCCCCTGGCGAAGAAGGCGGACAGACGAAGCAGGGCGTGACGCAGTCTTGGGCATGGAAGCTCCGGGCAGACCACGCCAAACAGCCGGCGACGGTCACAGTAGTTGCTTCCGTCGGTTGCCAGCATCAGGGGCGGGATGGGACCGGATCGGGAGCATCCAGTCTATGCCAAAGCATGCTGACGAATACCTGAAACTTAAATGAGGTGAGGATGAGAAGGCTATCGCGATAACGATCGCGGCACATCTGATCTTCAGATCAGACGCAAGCCTCTAAGGCTCGCATGTCCGTCCTTGCCGATGATGATGTGATCATGGACGGTAATGCCGAGAGGCTTCGCGGTGTCGATGATCATCTTCGTCATGTCGATATCGGCGCGGGACGGTGTCGGGTCGCCTGATGGATGGTTGTGCACTAGAATCAAAGCTGTCGCCGACAGCTCCAGCGCACGCTTGACCACTTCGCGTGGGTAGACCGGTGTATGATCGACCGTACCAAGGCCCTGCACCTCGTCCGCGATCAACGCGTTTCGCTTGTCGAGAAATAGGAGGCGAAATTGCTCGCGCGATTCGTGGGCCATCGCCGTATGACAGTAGTCGATGACAGATGACCATGAAGCCAGAACCTGCTTGCCGCGAAGTTCACTCTTCAGCATGCGCTGCGCAACCGTCGCCACGAGTTTTAGATCGAGCGCCACTGCCTCGCCGACGCCCTTGACTTCCTGTAGCAGCACAGCCGGTGCTCCAATGACACCGCCGAGCGTTCCGAAACGGTCGATGAGCGCCTTGGCGATCGGCTTGGTATCTCGGCGAGGGATAAGCCGGAAGAGCAGCAGCTCAAGGACCTCGTAGTCTGCAAGTGCAGCTTCGCCCCCGTCGCGGTAGCGATTGCGCAGGCGCTCGCGGTGGCCGTGATAATGGTTGGCCATGTCGGCAGGGGCAGCCGAAAGCTTTGCCGGCCTTTTCAGGCTGCTGCTTTTCGGAGCCTGCTCTGCAAAGAACGACCGCTCGTCAAAGAGTGGCTTATCGCCCTCCGTTTCCAAAATCCCGCTATCGTCGATCGGCTGGTCGCCGTAGTCCGCAGATGGAGCGGGGCTCTTGGCCATGGGTCACCCTAGAGAGGAGGCAGGCCCGGCCGATCCAGACCGGCGGGCGACAATGTGAATATCTCGCAGCCCGTGGCGGTGACACCGACGGTGTGTTCGTATTGCGCCGATAATGATCGGTCCCGGGTGACGGCCGTCCAGCCGTCGCCGAGCACTTTGACGTGGGGCCGGCCGAGATTGATCATGGGCTCGATGGTAAAGATCATGCCCTCGCGCAGTTCCGGTCCTTCGCCAGCCCGGCCATAGTGCAGGATGTTCGGCGAATCGTGAAAAAGGCTGCCGACGCCATGTCCGCAGAAATCGCGCACGACCGAGCAACGCTCCGCCTCCGCATAGATCTGGATCGCTTCGCCGATGGCTCCCGTCCGCGCACCGGGGCGCACGGCGGCAATGCCACGCATCAGCGATTCGTAGGTCACTTCCAGCAGCCGTTCCGCCGAACGCTTGATGAGGCCGACCGGATACATGCGGCTGGAATCGCCGTGCCAGCCGTCCAGCACGAAGGTGACGTCGATGTTGACGATATCGCCTTCGCGCAACGGCTTGTCATTGGGGATGCCGTGACAGACGACGTGATTGATCGAGGTGCAGGTCGATTTGGTGTATCCGCGATAGTTGAGGGTCGCGGGATAGGCGCCGTGATCCATGCCGTACTCGAAGACGAAACGGTCGATATCGTCGGTCGGCATACCCGGCTGCACCAGTGCGGCGAGTTCGTCGAGGCAACGCGCCGTAAGCTGGCACGCCTTACGCATCCCTTCAAACGCATCCGGACCGTAGAGGCGGATGGCACCTGTATTTTTAGACGGCGCCGTCGACGCTTCGATGTAATTCACCATGGATCAGCTTTCAGCAGTCTTTTCTACACTTTTACATAATGCAGCTATGCCGGGTTCGTCTATCGGTATCAATCCCGCAGGTATTATTTCGCGCGGCGAAATCTGGCATTTGAGAGCATAGGCTTCAACGCCGCGTGCAAGCGCCCGATCGAATGCGTTGGCATAGACGCGGTCGAGATCGGAGCATATCCGGAAGCGATCACAATCATGGCGCTGTATGACATAGAGCATCACCGCCCGGTGACCTGCCTCTGCCATGTCGCCGAGCTCTTCCAGGTGCTTGGCCCCGCGCACTGTCACCGTATCGGGAAACTCCGCAAGAGCCGGTGTGCGCATGAAATGCACGTTCTTGACCTCGACATAGGTGGTGGGCCTGAGCGGATCGGTCAAGAGAAGGTCGATGCGCGAATTGCGGCCATATTTCTGTTCGCGCCGGACGGTCGTGTAGTCCCCGAGATCCGCAACTTGTCTCAGGGTGATCGCCTCGGCTGCCACCCGATTGGGCATTGCGGTGTTGACGCCTACGATCGTTCCATCGGCTTCGATCATCTCGAAGACATGGCGATATTTCCGCGTTGGACTGTCATGTTCTGAAAGCCAGATCCGCGAGCCGGGTGTCGTCAGCCCCTGCATCGAGCCGGTATTCGGACAGGAGCCCGTAATAATCTCGCCGCTCTCGAGTTCTGCATCGAAGAGGAAGCGTTTGTAGCGGGAGATGAGACGGGCAGGGACGAGGGGCTTATCGAAGAGCATGAAATATCTTGCTGTTTTGCGCGAGCATGACCGAAAGAATGCGCCTCAGGCGCGTTCCATGACGTAGGAGCCCGGCGCTTCCTCGATGGCGTTCAATGCGCCGCCACCGGGTTTGCGGGCCGGCACGCGCTTGGCATCCTGCGCTTCGATCCACGCCTGCCAATGCGTCCACCACGAGCCCGGCGTCTCCTTCGCCTCCTCCAGCCATTGCTGATAGTCGCCGGCCGGCTTGCCGCCGGTCCAGAACTGGTACTTGAGCTTGTCCGGGGGATTGACGACGCCGGCGATATGTCCCGACCCGGTTACAACGAATTCGACCGGACCGCCAAACAGGCCGCTGCCGAGGAAGACAGATTTCGCTGGGGCTATGTGGTCCTCGCGGGTAGCGAGATTGTAAATGGGAATTTTGACGTCCTTGAGCGACAGCTTCTTGCCGTCCAGTTCCATCGTTCCCTTGCTCAACGTGTTGTTGAGGTAGCAGTTGCGCAGATAGAAGGAATGATTGGCTGACGCCATGCGGGTCGAATCGGCATTCCAGAAAAGCAGGTCGAAGGGCAGGGGCTCCTGGCCCTTGAGATAGTTGTTGACGAAATAGGGCCAGATCAGTTCCGAGGCGCGCAGCATGTTGAAGGCCGTCGCCATCTTCGAGCCGTCGAGATAGCCCGTCACACTCATCTGGGCTTCCAGCGCTGAAATCTGCTCCTCATCGACAAAGACCTTGAGATCGCCGGCATGGGTGAAATCGACCTGGGTCGTCAGGAAGGTTGCGGTCTTGATGCGCTTGTTCTTTTCCTTGGCATGAAGAGCAAGCGTCGCCGCGAGCAGCGTGCCGCCGACGCAGTAGCCGATGGCGTTGACTTCCTTTTCGCCTGTCGCCTTCTCGACGGTCTCAAGTCCGAAATCGATACCTTCCCTTGCATAGGACGTCCAATCCTTCTCGGCATGCCGGGCGTCCGGGTTGACCCAGGAAATGACGAAGACCGTGTGTCCCTGCTCGACGCACCATTTTATGAAGGACTTCTGCGGATTGAGATCAAGAATGTAAAACTTGTTGATCCACGGCGGGCAGATCAGCAGTGGTCGCTTCAGCACCGTTTCCGTGGAGGGTTCATATTGGACGATCTGGCAGACGTCGCTTTGCGCGATAACCTTTCCCGGCGTCAGCGCCATGTTGGTACCGATCGCAAACTTGCTCATGTCGGTCTGCCGCAGCCGAAGGTCTCCGCCGCCGGCGCCGATATCTTCGGCAAACATTTTCATGCCCCGGACGAGATTCTCCGCATTGGAAGCGACGGTCTCGCGATAGAGCTGCGGATTGGTGGCGACGAAGTTGGTTGGTGAAAGTGCCGCGGTAATCTGCTTGACGTAGAAGGAGGCCTTATGGCGCGTGTGATCGTCAAGCCCTTCTGCATCATTGACCAGTTTCTCGGTCCAGCCGGACGTTAACTGGTACGTCTGGCGCAGGAAAGCGAAGAAGGGGTTTTTCCGCCAGTCCTCGTCGGCAAACCGCCTGTCCTTGACGGAAGGTTCGTCTGCCTCGGATGCTGTGTCATTGCCCGCCAGCCGCTGCATGGTCTGGGTCCAGAGCCCGAAATAGCCGGATAGCAGATGGGTCTGCGCCTCCAGGGTACGGCGGGGATCGGAGAGCCAATATTCCGCAACCTTTGAAAGGGTCTTGACCATGTCGGTCATCGGGTCGGCCAGCGTTTCCGGCCGCTCCCCGCGTTCGCGCGGGCCGAGCCAAGCGGACGCAGCCTGGCCGAGATTTTCGAGCGCGCGCGCGAAATTCATGGCCATCGCTTCGGGATCTTTAACGATATAGGCCTCAAGCGATTTCGAATCGAAATCGGAGCTTTTGCCCTCACTTGAATCCCGCTTGCTGTCGGTCACGCATCTTCCTCCGGCGGCAGCTCAGTCTGTTTTCTATTTGTACATCTTGCTGGAAACGGAATACAAGTTCCAAGACGGGTAGTTGACACTCTTGCTTTGCCGCGCCGACAACTCTAACAGTTTGCGACGCGGGCGCAGGACAGATAGGGCGATTTATGAGCGGCGGTATGGTGACGGGGTTCGACCGATATTTCCTGGTATGCGGCGTCTTGATGCTGGCATTGGCGGGATGCTCGACGCCGGCGGAGCGAGCGGCCTGGGCCGCAAAGCGCCAGGCGCCACAGGCCGTCATCGTAAAGTCGGCAAGCGGGAAGCCGCTGAACGAATCGACGACCGATCATACCTCGGATGGTTTCCCCACATTCAACAATCCGCCGACGGCCGCCAATGTCCAGATCAGCAACGATCAGGCCACCGATCTGCAAAAACAGCTGACGGCACTCGGCGCCGCGCACAAATCCGGTGCGATCAGCCAGGCCGAATACGACAAGCGCGTCGCCGAGATGCGCAAGCTTGCCGCGGAACATGGCCAGGATACGCTCGATCAGATCAAGCAACAGAGCCAGTAAAATAGCCTTGCCTTTCCGGCAATTTGGACGCAAAGCGTTCCGACAGGCTGAATTTGATGTATCCTGCTGGTTCACGACGAATCTGAAGGGCTGACTGCCTCAGATTCACCGCATCCATTTGCATCAGGTGAGAATACGGGCGCCGCGATTTCGAAGTTCGTGTCGCGGCTGTTCGGGAGACGAACGAACTTCGTTGCAGCCATAGTGGCTGAGTCCCATGAGGAAAGAGATGGAAGAGTTTCATAAAGTCCGACGCTTGCCGCCTTACGTTTTCGAACAGGTCAACCGTTTGAAAGCCAGCGCGCGAGCGGGTGGGGCTGACATCATCGACCTCGGCATGGGCAATCCGGACCTTCCGACTCCGAAGGCGATCGTCGACAAGCTGTGCGAAGTGGTTCAGGATCCGCGTACGCACCGTTACTCATCCTCCAAGGGCATTCCGGGACTGCGCCGGGCCCAAGCGGCCTATTATGCACGCCGCTTCGGCGTGAAGCTCAATCCCGACACGCAGGTCGTAGCCACGCTCGGCTCCAAGGAAGGCTTCGCCAACATGGCGCAGGCGATCACCGCTCCTGGCGACGTGATTCTCTGCCCGAACCCGACCTACCCGATCCACGCTTTCGGCTTCCTGATGGCGGGCGGCGTTATCCGCTCCCTGTCAGTCGAGCCCGACGACAGCTTCTTCCCTCCGCTGGAGCGGGCGGTACGTCATTCGATCCCGAAGCCGCTGGCGCTGATTCTCAACTACCCGTCGAATCCGACCGCCTATGTGGCGACGCTCGATTTCTACAAGGAAGTCGTCGCCTTCGCGAAGAAGCATGACATCATCGTGCTTTCGGATCTGGCCTATTCGGAAATCTACTTCAACGACGCACCGCCTCCGTCTGTTCTCGAAGTGCCGGGCGCGATCGATGTGACGGTCGAATTCACCTCGATGTCCAAGACATTTTCGATGCCCGGTTGGCGCATGGGCTTTGCGGTCGGCAATGAGCGGCTGATCGCAGCGCTCACCCGTGTTAAGTCCTACCTCGATTACGGAGCCTTCACGCCGATCCAGGTTGCGGCAACCCACGCCTTGAACGGTGACGGCTCCGACATCGCGGAAGTGCGCAGCGTCTACAAGCGTCGTCGCGACGTTATGGTTGAGAGCTTCGGCAAGGCCGGCTTCGAGGTTCCTCCGCCAGAGGCGACCATGTTCGCCTGGGCGAAGATCCCGGAAAAGTTCCGTCATCTCGGCTCGCTGGAATTCTCCAAGCTGCTCGTAGAAAAGGCTGACGTTGCCGTCGCTCCGGGCATAGGTTTCGGCGAGATGGGTGATGACTATGTGCGCCTAGCGCTCGTCGAAAACGAGCATCGCATCCGCCAGGCTGCTCGCAATATCAAGAAATTCCTTTCGACGGCCGACGAGACGATGCACAACGTCATCTCGCTCAACGCCCACCGTTCATAAGACGATCAAACTCCCGGCAGCCGTTTTCGCGGCTGCCGCATCAGAACTATCAGGATCATTCCATGGCAGACGCCCTCAAAATCGGCATTGCGGGCCTGGGCACCGTTGGTGCCTCGCTCGTCCGTATCATCCAGCAGCGCAGTAATGAACTTGCCGTCACCTGCGGGCGTCCGATCAAGATCGTTGCCGTTACGGCGCGTGATAGCACTAGGGATCGCGGCATCGATCTCACCGGTATCGAGTGGTATGGCGGTCCGGTCGATCTTGCCCAGAAGGCCGATATCGACGTCTTCGTGGAGCTTATGGGCGGCGCCGAAGGTGCGGCCAATGCCTCCGTGCGGGCTGCTCTCGCTCGCGGTCTCCATGTGGTGACTGCCAACAAGGCCCTGCTTGCCTATCACGGCGTCGAACTTGCTACGATCGCGGAAGAGAAGGGCGCGCTCCTCAATTTCGAAGCGGCTGTTGCCGGCGGTATTCCCGTCATCAAGGCACTGCGCGAGTCACTGACCGGCAACACGATTTCCCGCGTCTACGGGATCATGAACGGCACCTGCAACTACATCCTGACCCGGATGGAGAAGGAGGGCCTGTCCTTTGCCGACTGCCTGAAGGAAGCGCAGCGTCTCGGTTACGCCGAAGCCGATCCGGCCTTCGACATCGAAGGCAATGATACCGCTCACAAGCTGGCCATCCTGACGACGCTTGCCTTCGGCAATCGCATCGCGGCAGACGACATCTACCTCGAAGGCATCACCAATATTTCGATCGACGACATCCGTGCGGCCGCAGATCTCGGTTATCGCATCAAGCTCCTGGGCGTCGCGCAACGCACTGAAACAGGCATAGAGCAGCGCGTTCATCCGACCATGGTTCCACAGGACTCGGTGATCGCGCAGGTCGATGGCGTGACCAATGCGGTGGCGATCGAATCCGATATCCTCGGCGAACTGCTGATGGTCGGCCCCGGTGCCGGCGGCAATGCAACGGCCTCCTCGGTGCTCGGCGATATCGCCGACATCGCCAAGAGCCAGCCCGGCGCCCAGCGTGTGCCCGCTCTAGGCCATCCCGCTGCCGCGCTGGAGCCCTACCGCAAGGCGCAGATGCAAAGCCACGAGGGCGGTTATTTCATCCGTCTGACGGTTCAGGACCGCACCGGCGTCTTCGCCAGCGTCGCAACGCGTATGGCGGAAAACCATATCTCGCTGGAATCAATCGTACAGCGCTCCAAGCAACATCTCTCGCCCTCGGAGCATCAGACGATCATCCTCGTCACGCATGCAACCACCGAGGATTCGATCCGCAAAGCCGTTTCCGCGATCAAGACGGAAGGCTATCTTGTCGGCGAACCACAGGTCATCCGGATCGAGCGTCCGAAAGCCGGTTAAGGGCGAATTCTGTCCGATTACGGTTGATTTTACGAAAGTTCGCCTGAATTTTTCGGGCGGACTGCACTTTTTTGCATGAACCATACCCCATAAGTTGTATATTACAATTTCCGAAAATATAGGCTATGCCTTATTCGGGCTTGTTCGAGCTTGTTGGGGCGTTCATCGAATGAAAGCGTATGCTGAGCCACCTGCCGGGAGCAGGAAAAACGATTGTGATGGGCAAAAACGGGGCACGGAGATCCTGGGCGACTCCGTGGACGACGAATATCACGAGGGTCGCAACTGGGCGGTCCTGCTCATATTGACCGCCATCATCGTTTCCTGGGCTATCGGCCTCGTCTTCCTGATATGGTCGGTCTTTGGATAAAGCTTTGAATAGGCAAACCGCCCCTGTTCTATTCGCTTCGCTCCTGTAAAAAGGAAGCAATGCGAACGGAATTCTGGAATGGTTGAAGCGGTAGATCCTGTTCAGAGGGCTTTTTTGGGCGTGGAGCGTTCCGTTTCGGGGAACCGCTGGATATCGCGTCTCGATCAGGCAGGGCAAAATAGAGCCCTGGCAATCGCCCAGACCTTTGGTTTGCCGGATTTGATCGCCCGCGTACTGGCCGGACGAGGTGTCGCTGCCGAAGAAGCCATGGCTTTTCTCGATCCGACGATCCGCAATCTGATGCCTGATCCCCACAGCATGACCGATTGCGAAAAGGCAGCCCTTCGCCTGCTTGAGGCAATAAAGAGGGGCGAGAGAGTGGCCATCTTTGGCGACTACGATGTGGACGGCGCCGCGTCTTCCGCGCTCGTCTATCGTTTCCTGCGCCATTTTGGTGTGGCTGCAAACATCTACATTCCGGATCGCATCTTTGAAGGCTATGGACCCAATCCCGTCGCCATCAACCAGCTTATCGACAATGGCGCCCAGCTGATCGTAACCGTCGATTGCGGCACCACCAGTTTCGAGGCGCTGGAAGCGGCGAAGGCGAGGGGCGTCGATATCGTCGTCATCGACCACCATCAGGTTGGTCACGAGCTGCCGCCATGCCATGCGCTGGTCAACCCCAACCGCGAAGACGATCTGTCCGGGCAGGGGCACCTCTGCGCTGCGGGCGTCGTCTTTCTCGTGCTCGTGGCGGCGCTGCGCATGCTTCGCGAAGCGGGCGATCCGCGTGTCCGCTCCATCGACCTGCTCGCATGGCTCGATATCGTCGCACTCGCGACAGTCTGTGACGTCGTTCCACTCAAAGGGCTGAACCGCGCCTATGTGGTCAAGGGCCTGATTGCCGCGCGGCACCAGGGCAATGCCGGCCTGTCCGCACTGTTTCGCAAGGCGGGGCTCGGCGGCCCCGTTACGCCCTATCATTTCGGCTTCATGATTGGCCCGCGCATCAACGCCGGCGGTCGTATTGGCGATGCAGCGCTGGGAAGCCGACTTCTGACGCTTGAAGACAATGGCGAGGCGGAAGCGATCGCCGAGCGACTGGACGACCTGAACCGCGAGCGCCAGGCCATGGAGGCCGCCATGTTGCAAGAAGCCGAGGCAGAAGCGCTGGCGGAATATGGCAATGGCGACGGCGCCGCTGTCATCATCACGGCAAGGGACAACTGGCACCCGGGGATAGTCGGTCTTATCGCCTCGAGGCTGAAGGACAAGTTTCGGCGTCCGGCTTTCGCCATCGCTTTCGATCCCTCGGGGAAGGGAACGGGCTCCGGCCGCTCGATCAATGGCTTTGACATGGGTCGCATGGTGCGCGCTGCAGTCGATGCCGGGCTACTTGTCAAAGGCGGCGGGCATGCGATGGCAGCCGGCCTGACGGTAGAGCGTGCAAATCTCGGCAAGCTGCGCGCGTTTTTCACGGAGAAGGCCGAAAAGCAGGTATCCGGTCTTGTGGCAAACGAAACCCTGAAGATCGACGGCGCTCTCGGTGCGAGCGGTGCGACAGTCGAACTGGTCGATCAACTGGAAACGGCTGGTCCCTATGGTTCCGGTCATCCGCAGCCAATATTTGCCATTCCCGCCCATCGCCTGCGCGATTCGCGCTTGGTCGGCCAGTCTCACATCAAGATCACGCTGGAGGCCCAGGATGGCGGCCGGCTGGAAGGTATAGCATTCCGCTCTGCCGAGACGCCGCTCGGCGATCTGCTGCTCAATTCCCGTGGCGCACAGCTTCATGTCGCCGGCACGCTCGGAGCCGATCACTGGCAGGGTTCGCGGCGCGTCCAGCTGCGCGTCACAGACGCGGCAAAGGCCCCATAGCTCGTAGAGCACGGACGCTCTTCGAGCACAAAGCTGCAGAAATTTGCTTGAAGAAAGTGGCACGCCCTAGGGGAGTCGAACCCCTCTTTACAGAATGAAAATCTGTCGTCCTAACCGATAGACGAAGGGCGCGTGCTGTGGCGCCCTTATAGTCAGGGTCCTTGGATGCTGCAAGCGCAAAAACGAGAAAAAATTCGCCGATTAGCGAGATTTTTGTGAGACTTGTGGAAAACTACCGCCTGCCGGGAAAGCCACTGGGTGGAGACATTATGGTACGCCCTAGGGGAGTCGAACCCCTCTTTACAGAATGAGAATCTGTCGTCCTAACCGATAGACGAAGGGCGCAAGCATCGTCATAAACAAGCACTGACATAAAATAGTCATCGATGCGGATGCCCGCAAGGACCATAACGAATTTGCTTGATGGAAAGACAGTGGCACGCCCTAGGGGAGTCGAACCCCTCTTTACAGAATGAAAATCTGTCGTCCTAACCGATAGACGAAGGGCGCGTGCTGTGGCGCCCTTATAGTGGGGTGATTTCATTCCCGCAAGCGGCTATTTCGCTTTTTTCTCAAAAAAATGACAGAAAGATCAAAGCTGGCGAAAAAAGCGAATGCTGTGCGTAAACAAAACCTTACGTCACTTTGCAAATGTGGGTTTTGTCGAGCTGCCAAGCGCCAGCGGTTTGGAACTCAGGCCCAGCGCTGTAGATTCACCCGGCCGCTGCACGGTACCTAGAACTGCACCGGCAGCTTGCCAACCATCACCTTGTCGCGATCAACGGCACTTGCGGTCGGCGCATCACCACGCCGGAAAGCGATCGGTTGCTTCAGCGACGCAGCCATCCCCGGTGTCATGGAAACGTTAGGGACGATCCCCTTCGGCATCGGTTTGCCGATAACCTGAATCCGATTGGAAGCGGAGTTCTGTCCTTGATCTTGACCCTGTTGCGCCTTGGAAGCGGTCATATGCGCAACCATCAGGGCTTCCTTGCTATCGATCGTGTGCGCCTTCAATCCGCGCGCAGGCATGATCTTGGACGGTGTGGCGTCAGAAACCGGTTTGGTGAAGGCCGCGGCCGTGTGGATCGGCGGCTGACTGCCCTGCGGAACGACATTCTGCGAGGATTGCTCCTCAGGAAATATGTCTATCCCCTGCGGCTGCACCGGCTGCTGGACCGGCGCCGGCTGCACCATCGAGGCAGGAGCGCTGTAGACGCTGCGCATGACCGGCGTGATTCCCTGGGAGGAAAGAGCGCTGGCCGCATCCTGTCCCGATGGCATTCCGCTTGCCTGGTCGGGCATCTGAGCGACCGGCATCATTGCCGAAGAATAGATGCTGGTCCTGTTTGCATTGACCGCCGTGGGCTGCGTGACCAGGCCCGCGATGCCGGCAGGGCTATCGGCCGCAGATCCGGGCAATGGCGGCGCGGACGAGGCCATCAGCATCGGAGTATCACCGGGGGAGGCCAGCAACGGCACCTGCCGGCCGGAAGCGGTCCGCACCATCGGATCGCGATAGCCGCCCTGCTTGCGCGCATTCGCTTCCGCCTTGGCGTTCAGCGCAGCGGCCAATTGCTCCGCGGCCGTCGGCGCGGGCTTTGTTTCGGCCGCTGCTGCCGCCGCCACTTTCGCCTTTCCGCCGGTCGTCATGCAACCGGATAGCGCAAACATTACGATCGCAACGGCCGCGCCGGTCGCAAGAAAATGTCTGCCAGGTTTTGTTTGCCGGTCGCTTTGCAAAGGACGTACCCCGTTCCTGATGGACAAACATCGGGGCCGCCCCTTCATGGGTACGAATCATTGCGTCGCGGGAACGAGAGACAGAACCGCGGCAAATCCGATGCTTGATGCTTCGAGTCGCACCAAGCATGCTGGCGGGGAATGGAAGCGGCAAGTACGAAGAAGCCTCATGGGGCAACATTCGCAAATGCCGCAAGCCTCGCGAAAGCTCGGGCCTACCAGGCACCGGTGTTGGGCATGGAAGCCCACGGTTCGGCTGCTGGAAGGTTGGCGCCCTTCTGCAGAATTTCGATGGAGATGCCATCCGGCGAGCGGACGAAGGCCATGTGTCCGTCACGAGGCGGGCGGTTGATGATGACGCCATTATCCATCAATTTCTGACAAATGGCGTATATGTCATCCACCTCATAGGCGAGGTGACCAAAGTTCCGTCCCCCGGTATAGTCCTCGGTGTCCCAATTGTAGGTGAGCTCAAGACAGGGGGTGGAATTGGCTCGTGCTGCTTCGATGTCGTCGCTGGCGGCAAGGAAGACAAGCGTGAAACGGCCCTTCTCGTTTTCATAGCGGCGGATTTCGGTCAGGCCGAAAAGGGTCGTGTAGAAGTGCAGCGAGGCATCGAGGTCTTTGACGCGGACCATGGTATGGAGATAACGCATTATATTTCCTCTCTAATGTTGTCTTTGAGCGACCAGCCGATGTAGCGTCAGCTTCAGGCAAGTCTTGGCCTTCAATTCTACAGTTGGGAATAATCGAAAACTAGGACTTGCGCTTTTCCGTTACCAAGATGTTAATCTTGATTTCAAGAATCAGTTAACCGTAACAGTGTGACGCGTAATCGAGGGGCTGGATAACATGGGTGATAGAATTTCAGCAAAAGGAATCGCCGACTACGAAGAGCTGTCGGGCGAAGCTGTTGAGCTCATTGAAATCACCGGTGTTGTCAAATGGTTTGACGTTGCCAAGGGCTTCGGCTTCATCGTCCCCGATAACGGCCTCCAGGATGTCCTCCTGCACGTGACCTGCCTTCGCCGCGACGGCTACCAGACCATCCTCGAAGGTACACGAATCGTAGCTCTGATCCAGCGGCGCGAGCGCGGATACCAGGCCTTCAAGATCCTCTCCATGGATCAGTCTACGGCGGTTCACCCGTCGCAGCTGCCGCCGGTGCGCACGCATGTTCAGGTTACCCCGACGAGTGGTCTGGAGCGAGCGCTGGTAAAGTGGTTCAACCGCACCAAGGGATTTGGTTTCCTGACCCGGGGCGAGGGGACGGAGGACATCTTCGTCCACATGGAAACCCTGCGCCGTTTCGGCCTCACGGAACTGCGGCCGGGACAGGTGGTTCTGGTGCGTTTCGGACCGGGCGAAAAGGGGCTGATGGCAGCGGAAATCCATCCCGACTCCCCAAGCCCTATCACCCGGGCTCACTGAGCGGATCGGCATCATGAAGGCGTCTCACCTCGCTATCTTCAAAAGCGCCTCGATGGCGCTTCGGTAGCCTTGTTTTTATTGTCCTAATGTTGCGCAAGCCCGGATTTCCGGGCTTTTTTGTTGCCCAAATCATCCGCTTTGCCCATATTGGCAACCGACCACTTTATGGTAGGGACTATGGTAGCCAACAAGCTCACTGACACGAAGATCAAAGCAATCAAGAAGCCTGGCATCTACGGAGACGGAGATGGCCTTTTCATCCGTATGCATGCCGGCGGATCAAAATCGTGGTTTTTTATTTACACCAGGGACGGCAAAAAACGCGAGCTAGGATTGGGCAGTCTCGCCGGTACGGCGCCGGTGTCGCTTGCCAATGCCAGGAGGAGGGCGGAAGAACTCCGCGCGATGCTGGCCGAGGGACGAGACCCGCATGCAGAACGGGTTGCCGCGAAGGCAGCTTCTGAGCATACCTTCCAAAAGGTCTCCGAGAAATTTATTGCAGAGCGCTCGGATTGGACGCCTCATACAGAGAGGGAGTGGAAACGCCATTTGCTGGAACACGCCTCTGCGCTCGCGGAAAAGGCGGTGGCCGACATCACTACCGAGGCAGTGGAAGAGACCCTTAGACCTCTGTGGGAAAAGAAGCCTGCAACCGGTCAGCGGGTGAGGGCGAAGATCGAATCGGTGCTTGACTACGCTTCGGTCAAAAAGCTGCGAACCGGCGATAATCCGGCGCGGTGGGCGGGACACCTTGAGCACCTGCTAACGAAGGCAGGCCGCGTTACGGGCGCCAACCACAAGGCTATGCCATACGCTGACGTGCCTGGCTTTCTGTCGACGCTGGGGAACAGCACTATCGAACGGCTCATGCGCTTCATTGTCCTCACGGCAGTTCGCAGCGGCGAGGGACGCCTTGCGGACTGGAGCGAGTTCGATTTGAGCGCCAAGGTGTGGACAATTCCGAAAGAGCGCACCAAAACCGGGAGAGAGCTCATCGTCCCGCTTTCCGATCAGGCTGTTGCAACATTGCCGGCACAAAGTGAGGGATTAGTCTTCGTCGAAGACAGCGAGCCCCTCCATATCATGGATATGCCCAATTGGGTGAAGGCCAACAAACCTGGAATTACGATGCACGGGTTCAGATCGGCTTTCCGCGACTTCGCCGGCGATGAAACTGACTTTCCGCGAGAGATCGCGGAAATGGCATTGGGTCATAAGGTCGGCAACGAAGTTGAACTCGCTTATCGCCGCGGCGACGCGCTCAAGAAACGTAGAGAACTGATGGAAGCCTGGTCGAACCATTGTACGAGATTGTAAACATTGAATCTTTGACAAATGCGTCAAGCGATTTATTTCACCTCAAGTAAATAATCACTATAGTTATATTTGTCAGTTTACACTAAATATAATTCTACTTGGCGGTTGTTGCTGAGTTTTCCGAGGCGCAAGCCACGATGAGAGCCCCGATCCGGCTCGACCCGCAAGGGTGATAACTGCGGCATTGGCCGTCGGCGGCGTCTCCGTGTGACGTGGCGCATAGCGTCGATCAATCTCCTGCCCGGCCATGGCGCGCCGGCCTTTCAAGAATCCACCGATTGATTGACGCCAGGATTCCGTCCTTGGCGCGGAAGAGGAGACACGTTTTGAAAGCTGACAACGACAATACCCCATCACTCGTTTCATTGAACGAGGCCTGCCGGCAGACCAGCATGAGCCGAACGATGATCAACAGGTACCGCGAAGAGGGGAGTTTCCCCGTCGCAGTCGACCTCGGCAAGCGACGGATCGCATTCGTTCGCAGCGAAGTCACTGCTTGGGTACAGGCAAAAATAGACGCCAGAATCTCCGCCTAACCCATCCCACCACATCAACCATCATGCCGACCGGCCATCGCCGGCGAGGAGGAATCATGTTCGCAATTTCGTTCCACAAGACCGCCAGTGGCTTCGAGGTCTGGGAAGTCGCGCAGGTCAACGCCAAGGACATCAAACCCGATGAAACCCGCGTGTTCGTCGCCCGAGAGGTAGACGTCGACTGGGTCGTTGAGGCGATCGAGGAACGCCTCAATAAGCCGGCGGCGCCTGTAGCTGCTTAATCACAACGGTCCACCGCCAACCACTGAGGAGACGCAATGCCTATCATCACGACAAAAGACGGCCGGAACATAAACTCTGAGCATGTCGCGCAATACACGACACTTCGAAGCGGTAGCGTAAAATTTCTGCTGTCGACCGGCGGCGAGTATATCGCCGAGCCGTACGCAGAAGACATCTCCGAGTTTTTCATCCCGGTGATCCCCGCGAACCCCGGCTTTGTGGCCGTGTTCGCAGAGCGCTGGAACGATGGTCGTTTCTACTACAGGGAGCGGTCAGTCATTGCCTGGCGCTTATGTCCTGCTGGGGCTTATCCAGTTTTTGAAGGCTATAGCGGCGATGGCGACGACTACGCCGTAATCATCGATCCGGCTGGCGGGGTCTTCGATTCTGACCACAACCTGTATTCCACGCTTGATGATTGGAAGCGCGAATACGAAGCGGAGGCAAATCAGCGCGAGTCCGCCTCTTCTGATGTCGCCTTGAGCAAGGCCGCCTGATGATGCCGGTCATCAAATCAATAGTGGCGGTCGATAGACCGCCATCTTCGCCATCCGCCGGAAGGACGATCGCACGATTCGCTGTGCAGTTAGGCGACATCAGGATCAACGGGCTGATGCTGCGGGAATACCCCGATGGAACCCGACGAACAATATCGGGCAATATTGGCGGTCACCATGCAGTGACTTTCCGACCGGAAATGGCAGCCAAGATTACCGCCGCAGCTTCGATTGCACTTCAAGGAGGCCAGATTGCCCAAAATTCCAGCCGTCAAACTTCCTGAGCCCAATGCGTCTTTCGACGAGCCGGCGATTCGTGAGCACGTTGCAATGATCCACGGTCTTGCCGCCGGCATTGATGGTTTGCTCGTCGTTGCAGCCTACTACGCCGACCCGCTCGGCAACAGTGACGTGCCAGGCGCCGTCAGCCACCATCGCGTCGGCGATATAGATGGCATGGTTGAGGCCATCATGGCGCACGCGTCGACGCCCAACGCGAATGTCTTCACCGGCCTGCAGGTGATGCGCAAGGGCTTAAGCCGGGGCTCGCGCGGCACTGCAAATGACATTGTCGCTGTCCTCGGTCTCGTCGTTGACCTTGATGCCGACACAGGCAGGGCCGGGGACATGCCGATTGAACCCAACCTTGTTCTCGAGACATCGCCGGGCAATTTCCAGCCATTTATTCTGTTCGATCGCGCGCTCGCTCCTGCCGAAGCAAAGCCACTGGCGGCGTCACTCAAGCGCGCGACCGGCAGTGATCATGGAACCGCCGACATCTGTCACATTTGGCGCGTGCCGGGCACCAGGAACTGGCCTAATCGCAAGAAGATCGAGCGTGGCCGGTCGGGGCAACCCGTCGCAGTTGTCATCGACCTTCCGTGGGACGGTTCGTGCACACCGGTCGGTGACATTGAGGCTGCACTCGCTGGCTGGCCGGAACCGATCGCCGATGGCCGCGCCTTCGAATTGGGCGAGGCGGTGCAGATCGACAATCTCACGCTGTCCGAAACAGCTGCGGCCATGTTGGGTGCGGACGATGTTGGCGATCGATCGGCTCATGCAGCTCGCGTAGTCGAGCAGCTCGCGTTCGAGGGTTTGACTGCAGAACAGGCTTTCGCTGTGTTCTCCTCTGCTGGAGGTGACTGGTTCAGGCGTTATGACGTCAAGGATGCCCGATCTGATTTCGAGCGGTCCTGGCGAAAGTTTGGATTGCCGCACGTTGAGGCAAGGGAGGCAGGATCCGAGATCGCCGCGGCTTTCGTCGCGCGACACTCCGCCAAGGAATCCCCTGTCGCGGCGAACGACAACGTGCCGCCGCACATCGCCCCCACGCGCATTCCTGTGCCTCCGGAAATGCACCCTGATCCGTTTACGCCAGAGGCGGCTGGTGGCCTGCTATCCGATGTGGCGAGGTGGATCACGAAGACGGCCATTATACCGGTGAGTGAGTTATCGCTTACGTCAGCGCTAGCGCTGCTCGGCGGCATGTTCGGGGATCGTGCACTGGGGCCGACGCGAAGCGGTCTGAACCTATTCCTGACAACCGTGATGGGAGTAGCGAGCGGCAAGGGCCACGCGCCGAAATCGATCATCTCCCTGGCATCGAGCGCGGGCAAGCCTGGCGCGGTCACGAACGGGGATCCGACCAGCTATGCTGCGATCGAACGCATGCTGCGCAAAAACAAGTCGACGGTCGTGGTCATGGACGAATTCGGCGTGACGCTCCAAAGCATCAACTCGAAACGCACAGACGCCGCGGCAGCCTCAATCCGTAAGTTCTTGCTGGCGATCTACGACCAAGCCGATTCCACCTTTCACGGCCGGCAGTACGCCTCAGGCGAGACAAAGAAGGACGACAGCCCTATCGAAGGCCCGGCACTGACCGTCCTGGGAATGACGACGCCCGGCACGTTCTATGCCGGGCTTTCCGACGCATCTCTCAATGATGGGTTTCTCAGCCGCTTCGTGTTCATTGAGGGTACCGGCCCGAGCGAGGTAATCCCGCCGTCACTCAACCGCAAATCCGAGATGCCAAGCGCGCTCGTCGCATCATTGAAGGAGGCGTCCGCAGCGTTTCCAACGCCAACCGGCTTCATGGCGAAGAAGTTCATGATCCCTTTTGACGGCGGGGAGGGTGGTGATGCCTATCGGCTCTGGTCTGACGTGTTCCGGTGGCAGCACAATGGCGCCTGGGATGAACGGCAGCATCACATAAACGGGCGCGCCGCCGAAAACACAGTACGGCTTGCAACCATCAGGGCAGTCAGTCGCAACCCGGCTGACCCGGTGGTGACGGTGGATGACGTCGCATGGGGTTGGGCCATCATCTATCGCTCAGTCCAGATCGTCACCGAAGGCGTAGACCGACATATGTCTGGATCCGCCGGCGAGGCGCTGCGGAAGGCGATCGTTCGCGCGTTGGAAGGTGCAAAGGAGCAGACGTTGCCCTGGAGTTTCCTTCTCCAGCGTGAAGGGGTGAGCGCCGCTGAGGCGGATGACGTATCGAAGGCACTTCAGTGGCTGATAGATACCGAGAGGGTTGTCAGCCTTTCCAAGCAGGCAAAGCCAGGCGCCAGGGGGCGCTTCCAACTTGTGGCGGCGTAACAACTTTGGCCCCAACTTGTGACGAGGTGAGTGGCGAACTTGTGAAGTTTGGAAGAACTTTGAATGGGTTCACAACAAAGAGGCAAGGGGAAAGATTAATGAAAACAAATGGGTATATAATAGTTATAACTATTTTCTTCTTACTTGTGAACTTGTGACGACTCCTCTTCTCCCTGTCTTTTCGTCCATTCCTACTGTCTGCCTAGTAGGTTTAACAAGTTCACAACTTTCAAAAACGAAAGGAGGAACCACGCATGAGCCCACGCATTAGATCTGCCGAGGAGTCCGCGCGCGGCGATAGGGAGGCTACCAAGACGGCGGCCTACACAGCGGTGGCGGACAGCACCGCGCCACGCGATCCCCATCGGCGAGCCGAGCATTATCGGGGACACCTGATCGATGCCCACAGGACCATCGAGACCCTGCAGAACCGCATCAAAGATGTCGAGGCCGAGCGCGAAGCGGTGAAACGCGACCGGGAATACAAGTTGTCTCTCTGCGTCACCAGGACAGCAGCCGAAGAAGCAAGGCGCCTGGCTGCGGCAGGCATGCGTGAGCGAGCTGCGACGCTCATGGAAGGCGAGCACGGTGAGCCAACCGAGCGCAGCGAAGCAATCCGCGCAATTCCCGACATCAAGCCGAAATGGAGTTGAAACACATGATAGGAGCAAGAATGGCGACGAGCATTGTCCATGGTGGCGCAAAACCGGAACACACGGATATAGAGCGCGCCGAGGCTCGGAAGACAGCGAGATCAGCAACTAGGCTTGCGGAGAAGGCCATGCGTCCGCAACGGAAGCGCATTGAGGCGCGTCAAGCGATCGGCGATCCCACGTGCGCCGCGAACGACAGCGAAGCCTTCCCACTGATGACGGTTCTTCGCCGGGATGAACTTTCCCGATATGCCGAGCTGGTGTTGGCATATAGGGGCCTGGTGGCCTTGGCTGAAGCAGAACCGCTCAAGGGCCTGGATTATGGCTCCGGCAAAGATCTGCCTTTGGTGACCAGAAGCACACTTCGCGATGGCGTTGAGGAAATTGACGAAGCAGCGGGTGTGGAATGGGTGGATGGCGCCGTGCCCGGCGGCGAAATCGTCTATCGGTCCGAAATCAAGCGGAGCAAGGCGGCGCAGCCGCTGCCGCCAAAGCGGTCTGTTCCAACCAATCCCGAGACAGGGCAGGGCGTTCGAACGGCTGGCTTCCATGTCAAATTCACGGATGCGACATTGATCGAGCACATCGACGCGAAACCCGTGCTTGCTGCATTGCGCGGTGCGCTCGGCCCGCTGCTCGACCCGTTCGAGGATGCGGTGCTTGGTGGCCGCACATTTTCGCAGATCGGCCGCGGCGACAAGTTCGAAACGAAGCCGGATATCGCCGGCAAGGCACTTGTCTTCAGAGGGCTCGCTGCTGTGGACGGAGCGTGGGAAGAGATACGCATTCGGCAAGCCAGGTTCGATGCCATGGCTCGCTCAGTGGCATAGTGGGTACCGTCAATGCCCCCGAAGTTGGCGATGGTTGAAGAGGCGGCTACGAAAGTGGCCGCCCAGCTTTCGGCGCCGATACCATACAAGGCGACCGGCCCGGCTCCCGCCGGGTAACTATCCCCAATCCCTGGCGCTATTCTCCTCCTCTGGCGACGGGCGATCGTGCGGCCGCTCCACTGCTATCGCGGTGTTGAGCGGCCGCTTTTGCTTTCTCCGCAAGGAAATCACCCATGTTCACGAAGATCATCGCCTGGCTCAAGAGCCAGTTCACCAAAGGGAAATCCGAAATGACCGAAGTTGTTCAGGCCGTAGAGACGGCTGTTGAGGCCATTGTTCCTGCTGTCGAGCAGGTGGTCGCACCCGCGCCTGCCGTCGTCGATGCATTCGAAGACGCAGCTGCCAAGATCAAGGCCGTCTATGACAAGCTCGGCATCGACGTCCATGCATGGGATCAGGTGAAGGCGCTCGCCAAGGCGCTGTGACCGACCGCCGTAGCGAAGAGGCGGCGCAGTATCGTCGCCTCTATAATGGTAAGCGCTGGAAGGCGCTGCGAGCATGGCAGCTTGCGCGTGAGCCGCTCTGCCGCTTCTGCCTGATCACTGAAGAAGTGACTGAGGCAACGGTCGTTGACCACATTCGCAAGCACAACGGTCAACTGGACCTGTTCTATGCGGTCGATAACCTGCAGTCATTGTGCAAGCATCACCATGACAGCGCCAAGCAGATGATCGATCACGGTCACAAGGTGGTGACTTACGGGGTCGATGGATACCCGATCGAGTTAAACTAATGCTCGAAAATAATCGAATAAATCTTTGATTTTTCAACATTTACCTGTTGACATGATGCGCCCCAATGTGGTATCATCGAAGGTTGACCGGAGGGGTGGGTCAAATCTTCGGTAGGGTGCTAACGATGTACCGGCGGCCCCCCACAACAATAACGCTAACACAGATTTTCCTATGAGGATGAGCCGATGGCGAAGCGCAAGGCGCGCATTGACAGCGCGGCGGAAGCCGTGCGCGTCATGGCCAAGGCTGCCACCGAGATAGAACCGCCGAGCAACGTTCCGCTCGATGCAGAAGACATTCCGTTCTTTCAAAACGTGATCGCCGAATACGCGCGGTCGGAGTGGTCGGCCCATCAGCTAGAGCTTGCGGCAATGCTGGCCCGCACGATGGCCGACCTCACACGAGAGCAGCGACTCCTGCGCGAAGAAGGCGGCGTGGCTTATTCAGAAAAAGGCACGCCCGTTGCCAACCCACGAAAAAGCATCGTCCAGATGCACGCGGGATCAATTCTGTCATTCCGCCGATCGCTGTCGCTCCACGCGCGTGCGCAAGCGGGCGAGGCGAGGGACGTCGCGAAGCGTCGTGAGGCTGCCAAGGATATCGAGGGCGACAATCCTCTAGAGGACGATCTCCTGGCGCGGCCGGGCTAGCATCGGAAGCGCATGGCCAAGAAGCAGCTGACCCGCGGGGAGCGGGTGATTGCATTTATTCAGCGATACTGCCTAGTCCCAGAAGGGACGCTTCTCGGCAAGCCGGTGCGCCTGCTGCCATTCCAGCAAAAGTTCATCCTTGATGTCTACGACAATCCGGCCGGCACGTCGCGCGCCTATCTGTCGATCGCACGCAAGAACGGCAAGACCGGCCTGATTGCCTGCCTCTTGCTGGCTCACATTGTCGGCCCCGAGGCATATCAGAACGGCCGTATAGTTTCAGGCGCACGGTCTCGCAAGCAGGCAGCCGAGGTGTTCAACTACGCCTCGAAGATGGCGCTTATGTCGCCAGAGCTAAAGCGGCTCGTGCGCATCGTGCCTTCGTCCAAAATGATTATTGGACTGGCCAAGAACGTTGAATACCAGGCGAGTTCGGCCGAGGCGAAGAGCGCGCACGGCGGCTCGCCCATTCTCGCCATTCTGGACGAGGTCGGCCAGATCAAGGGGCCGACGGACGATTTCGTCGAGGCAATAGAAACATCGCAGGGCGCCTATGAGGGCAAGGCGATGCTCTTTGCTATCTCGACGCAGGCTGCCACCGACAACGATTTGTTTTCGCGCTGGATCGACGACGCCGAGACGTCGAAGGATCCGCGTATTGTCAGCCACATCTACACGGCACCGGCTGACTGTGAGCTCGACGATCGTGCCGCATGGGCAGCAGCAAATCCGGCGCTCGGCGTGTTTCGCTCGATCAAGGACGTTGAGGACTTCTCGCTCCTCGCCAGCCGCATGCCAACCAAGGAATCCAGTTTTCGCTGGCTCTTCCTGAATCAGCGCATCGATGCATCGGCGCCATTCGTGTCGCCGGCTGTCTGGCGCGCATGTGACGGGGCGGTGGTTGAGACGTTCGAAGGCCTGCCGGTTTTTGGCGGGCTCGACCTTTCAGAAGTGTCTGACTTGACGTCTCTGGTGCTCATGGCGCCGAAGGACGGCATATGGCACGTGAAGCCCACGTTCTGGCTGCCTGGCGATGCATTGCGCGAGAAGGCTAAGGCCGACCGCGTGCCCTACGATGTCTGGCACGACAACGGGTCGCTGGAAACGACGCCAGGACCGACGGTCGACTACGAGTTCGTTGCGGCTCATCTGCGCGGCCTGTTCGATAAGCTCGATATCCGCAAGATCGCTTTCGATCGCTGGAATTGGCGGCACTTGAAGCCATGGCTTCAGAATGTCGGGTTCACTGACGAGCAATTGGACGGCGATGCAGCTGTTTTTGAACCGTTCGGGCAGGGCTACGCTTCGATGTCGCCAGCCTTGCGAGATCTTGAGAGCATCCTGCTCAACAAGAAGCTGGCTCACGGCGGCCATCCTGTCCTGACCATGTGCATGATGAATGCGACGGTGCGGCCTGATCCGTCGGGCAATCGCAAACTCGACAAGCAACGGTCACGCGGCCGTATCGATGGCGCCGTTGCGCTCTCTATGGCGACGGCGATGGCTGGCACCTACGAGGGTGCAAACGAAGAGACTTCTTTCTGGGAAGTCCTAGACCCGGCGACGGACTACTCCGCGCCACCGGCGCAGCAAGCCGCATAGCCCATCGGGCAATACAAAAAAACAAGGAATGCCCATGGGTATCATCGATAGGCTGCTCGGCCGGAAGGACGAGCAGAAGTCTGTTACGTTTGACCCCGTTTGGTTCGATTTCTTCGGCTCGCGCGTCTCAAAGGCGGGTGTTCCCGTAAATTGGGAGCGCGCTCTCGACGTTTCTACCGTGTTTGCCTGCATTCGCGTGATTGCGGAAGGCGTTGCGCAGGTTCCTCTGCGGGTTATGCGCGAGTTGCCAGATGGCAAGGGTAGCGTTCCGGCGACGGATCACCCGCTCTACAAGGTGCTGAACAGCAAGCCGAACCGCTGGCAGACGTCTTTCGCTATGCGAGAGACGATGATTTTTCATCTAGCGCTGACTGGCAACGCGTTTTTCTACAAGAATATCGTCCGTAATCAGGTCAAGGAACTCATTCCAATCGACCCTGGCTGCGTGACCATCACGCGCAACAACGACTATTCGCTCGCATATACAGTGACCGGCATTAACGGGCAGTCGATGGACTTCCCGCAATCGCTGATCTGGCATATCCGCGGCCCGTCATGGGACACCTGGCGCGGCATGGACGCGGTCCACCGTGCTCGTGAAGCAATCGGGCTCACGATCGCGACAGAAAACACGCAAGCCGAGATGCACGCCAATGGCATGCAGACTTCGGGTGTGTATTCGACAGACGCGAAGATCGATCCAGAGAAATACAAGCAGATTCAGGCTTGGATTGCGGCGCAGATCGGCGGTTCGAACCGTCACAAGCCGTTTGTGATCGATTCCGGCTTCAAATGGACGCCTCAGTCCATGACCGGCGTCGACGCGCAGCACCTCGAGACGCGAAAATTCCAGATAGAGGAAATTTGCAGGTCACTACGCGTTTTGCCGCCCATGGTTGGGCATTCCGGCCAAGCGATGACGTTTGCTAGCGCCGAGCAGATATTCCTGGCGCACGTCGTTCATACGCTGATGCCGTGGGTGGTTCGTATCGAGCAATCTGCCGACAACGATCTGCTCGATGGCGACGAGGATGCTGAGTTTTTCGCAAAATTCTCGATGAATTCTCTGCTCCGAGGCGCAGCTGCTGACCGCGCAAACTTCTATTCCAAGGCGCTCGGCGCCGGCGGCTCGCCAGCATGGATGACGCAGGATGAGGTTCGCGCCGAAGAAGACCTGAACGCCGAGGGTGGCGAGGCCAGCAAGTTGCCGAAACCGACCAATGTTGCGGGCGCAAAGCCTCCTACGCCGCCACCAGACGGCAAGCAGGACCAAAATACATGACGAAAAAGACAGATCTTGGTGCCATTGAGCGCCTTGGGTTCGTGCTCGGCGAAGTGAAGCTGAATGCGATCAGTGGCGACGATGGCGACATGACATTCTCAGGGTACGGCGCCGTCTTTGGCAACGCCGACTCGTATGACGATGTCATTTTGAAAGGCGCCTTCAAGGATACGCTGGCCAAGGCGAAGAATTCCGGCGTTTGGCCGGCAATGCTGTCTCAACATGGCAGTTTTGGCACGGAAATGACGCCGATCGGCGTCTGGACAGAGATGCGCGAGGACGATGTCGGCCTTTACGTTGAAGGCAAGCTGGCGCCTACTGAACGTGGTAAAGAGGCCTATCAGCTGCTCAAAATGACGCCGAGACCGGCGATTGGTGGTCTTTCTATCGGCTTTAAGGCGGTCGATTGGTCCATGCGGTCGGCTCCTGACGAGCCGCGGCGCACGTTGAAGGCTGTTGATCTCGTCGAGGTTTCGCTCGTGACGTTTCCGGCCAACCCGAAATCACGTGTTACCAGCGTGAAATCAGAATTCAACCCGCGAGAAATCGAGGATAGCCTGCGCGAAGCCGGCTTGTCGCGGGCAGACAGCGTGAAAGCTGTTGCGGTCCTCAAAAGCGTGCTGCTTCGCGACGAAGCAGAGCAGGACACGACTCCTCGTGATGAGGATGAAGTGGCCAAGAAGAGCGACGCCGAGCTTAACCAGCTGGCGGAGCGCATCAAAGCGCTGACCGCGTAGCCGTTCGGCTGCTTGCGGCACGCTCTCACCACACCACCACATCACTGGAGACTATCATGACGGAAAAAACTGCCGTTGAGCAGGTCATGTCGGCCTTTGAAGAATTCAAGGCCGCAAACGACAATCGCCTCAAGGAAATCGAGAAGAAGGGCGTTGCTGACGTGGTTCTGACCGAGAAGGTCGACCGCATCAACACGGCCATGGACAAGTTCGAGGAAGCCAACAAGAAGGCCACCGCCGAACTCCTCGAGACCAAGAAGGCGCTCGATGACGAAAAGAAGCACGTCGACGACCTGGAAGAGAAGCTCAACCGCCTGTCGCTCGCCGGCTCTGCTGATCCGGCCAAGCGCGCGGAAGAGCTGAAGTCCAAGGTCAACCTCTGGGCTCGTGCCGTCGTCAACGCGCACACCATCGGCATCCCGAACCTTCCTGCCGACCAGCAGAAGGCCCTCGCTGACGTTGCCGCGGAAATCAAGGCGCTGTCGCTCGGCAATGACACGACTGGCGGCTACCTGGCTCCTCCGGAATATGTCCGCGAAATCATCAAGACCGTGACGGAAATCTCTCCGGCCCGCGCTCTTGCCCGCGTTCGCTCGACGGCAGCCAAGTCCATCCAGCTTCCGAAGCGCACCGGCCAGTTTGCCGCGCAGTGGGTCGCTGAGCAGGGCAACAAGTCCGAAACCGACGGCCTGCGCTACGGCCTGTGGGAAATCCCGACCCACGAGCTCTTCGCGCTGATCGATATCTCGAACCAGAACCTCGAAGACTCCGCATTCGACCTCGGAGCGGAGATTTCGTCTGAGGCCACCGAGCAGTTCGAAGTTTCCGAAGGTGCCGCATTCGTTTCGGGCAACGGTGTCGGTAAGCCAGAAGGCTTCCTCGTCGCTGCCAACGTTGGCGGCGCTAATTCAGGTTCGGCGGCAACGATCGCCGACGCTGATGGCCAGGCAGACGGCCTGCTCAAGCTGAAGTACAGCCTGAAGACGGCCTACACGCGCAACGCTTCGTGGGCGCTGAACCGCACTACGCTCGGTTCCGTTCGCCGCTTGAAGGATGGCCAGAAAAACTACATCTGGATGCCCGGCATTGCCCTCGGCCGCCCGAATACCATTGACGGCGACCCCTACGTCGAGGTTCCGGATATGCCGAACGAAGGTGCCGGCACCACGCCGGTTGCATATGGCGACTTCAACAAGGCTTACACACTGGTTGACCGCATCGCCATGGAAATGCTCCGCGATCCCTACACGCAGGCAACGAGCGGCAACATCCGCTTCATCTTCCGCCGCCGTCTCGGTGGTCAGGTAGTCCTGCCGGAAGCGATCAAGAAGCTGACCTGCTCGGTCTAAGCCAACAGCGGGCGGCCTTGTGCCGCCCATTTCCAGCTTGAAAAGGAGATAGCCTGATGGCTTCCAGAGATATTCATAACAAGCTGCATTTCGTGCCGCTTATCCCGCCGGTCGCCGCGCGCACCGACAACACTGCAATCGTTTCCTCGATCATCGACACGGCAGGCTTTGAGTCTATCGAGTTCGTCCTGGTCACCGGCACCAATACCGACACCAACGCCACGTTCGCCGTGACGGTGGACGAAGGTGATGCCTCGGATCTGACCGGCTCCAATGCCGTTGCTGCAAATCAGCTGATCGGCACGACCACGCTCGCTGGCTTCACCTTCGCCGATGACAACGAATGCCGAAAGATCGGCTACGTTGGCGGCAAGCGCTACGTTCGCCTGACCGTCACGCCGTCTGGCAACGATTCCGGCAACATCTTCGTGGCTGGCGTCGCCGTTCTCGGCAATGCCCGCAGCGCGCCGACGGCTAACCCGCCGCAATGATGCATCGAGTTGTGAAGCCGTTCCCTTGTTCGTGGGATGGCTTCACGCTCGTTGACCTGAATGAGGGCGACGAGCGTGATTTCGGCGGTTTGGCCGACGGTCTTGTTGCCGAAGGCTGGATTGAGCCCATTGAGGTGGCGACTACCGGCGATGGCGACGGCGAGCAGACGGTTATCGACCTGCCAACCATCAAAGTGCGTCCTCAGAGGAAATAGCTATGAATTTGCGCCTTGTGACGCCGGCGACGGACACGATTGTATCGCTGGACGAAGCCAAGGCGCATCTACGCGTCTTCCACGATGACGACGACAGCTACATCGAGGCATTGGCCGCCGCGGCACAGGATTGGCTGACAGGCGAGAACAACTGGCTTGGCCGCAGCGTGGTAGAGCAGGGCTGGGAACTGACGCTAGATCGGTTTCCATGGCATGGATATTGCGAGCCGTGGCCGCACATGCGTCGACACGGCGACTACCATCCCAATGCGCTGCACTTGCCAAAGCCACCCCTTAAAGAGGTGACAGGGCTATTTTACACGCCGGCGAATGGCGGCGCAGAGGTCGAAATCACCGATTTCCGCACCATCGGCACTGCTGACACCAACGGTGCATATCTCTTGCCTGCCAAAAAGCAGCCATGGCCGATGACTGATTGCGAGCCTGGATCCGTGCGCGTCGAATTCACGGCGGGCTATGCTGATCTGCCGCCTTCAATAAAGCATGCCGCGCTCCTGATGATCGGCCATTGGTACGAGAATCGTGAAGCCGCAACCACAGACATGAAGGGGCTGGCCAACTTGCCGTTGGCAGTTGACGCGCTTCTGGCGCCCTACAGAAGCTGGCCGCACTGACGGCAGAAGGATAATTCATGACCGACATAGTCATTACAAACACGGCTGTCGTGCCGAGCACCAACGCCGTTATCGACCAGGGCTTCGCCGGCGAGACGATCGCGGCCGGTAAGGTGGTGTTTCTGAACACCACGACCAATCGCTGGATGCTCACCGACAACAACGGCACCGGCACGCGCTCGGCCAAGGGCATCGCGCTCAACGGCGCCTCTGCCGGCCAGCCTGTCACCGTTCAGAAGGGCGGCGACATCAATCTCGGCGCCGTCCTGACGGCAGGCGTCGCATATTACGCATCTGGAACGCCGGGCGGCATTTGTCCCGTAGCGGACCTTGTGACCGGCATGGATCCGATCCTGATTGGCGTCGCCAAGTCGACTTCGATACTGACGATCTCGATTCAGGATCCAGGCGTCACTCTCTAGTGTGGGTTAAATTCCTGCAGGAATTCTGCTGGGTCGCCACGCCGGCTACGAACATCGTGTTCAAGCCAGACGGCGGCCCGCTCAAGGACGGTCGCCACTCGGTGACAAGGCGATGCGCCGAGGCGGCGGGCGATAAGGCCGTGCCGTGCGCGCGGCCCGCTGAACTGAAGCCTACGCCGATAGGGAGGCGCTGATGGTCGTGACCAAACCCGGCGCCGGCCGGATGCGCGAGAAACTGCTGTTTCAGGTGCGCTCCACCGAGGACGATGGCTACGGCAATCCGCAGTCTGGCGACTGGGCGACGGTTTTTGCATCAGCGGCCGAGATCATCCCGCTCAAAGGCGGCGAGCCAGTGCTTGCGGCCCGCCTGACGGGCGTTCAGCCGTATATCATCCGCATTCGCAGCAGCGCCGCGGCGAGGGGCATGACAACAGCCTGGCGGGCGATCGATGCCCGCAATCAGAACCAGATTTTCAATATTCGGTCAGTAGCGAACACCGATCAGAAGAACGCGTGGCTCGATATCATGGCGGAAGATGGGGTGGCTACCTGATGGCGCTCAAAGCAACCGTTGTCGGCCGTGCGGCGCTGATGGAAAAGCTTAATGCGGTCGCGCCGGCCGCCACGAAATACGCGAACGAAGTGAAGTTGCAGATCGCCGAAGAAGCGGCCGAGAAGATGCGGGCCGCCGCACCTCGAGGCGCAACCCTGGAATACGCGGAGAGCATTGAGGGCGACTTTCTGAAGGCTCATGCGGGCGCGAAACAGGTCGGTGTCAGCCAGACGAAAGACCCTGACGCTGCCGGCATTTTCGCATCGTTCATTTGGCGCTTCTTGGAGTTCGGCACTGCGCCGCACAACACCGCCAAGGGCGGTGGGACCGCGCTAGGCAAGGCAACGCATGCCGGTGGCGAGGGCTTTCAACATCCCGGCACCAAGGCGCAACCGCACATCTTTACCACCTGGCGAGCCATGCGCAAAAGCGCAAAACAACGAATTCAAGCGGCCGTCCGCAAGGGCGCGCGCGAAGCGATGAAGAAATAGCCCATGGCCAGCGCAGATCTTGAATTGCAAGGCGCGATGCTCGCTGCCCTGAAGGCTGACGCGACTCTTTCATCTTTGGTTGCTGGGCGCATCTATGACCAGCCGCCAGAACCAGTGACGTACCCATACGTCACGATCGGCGAGGCTCAATTTGTCCGCGATGACGCGACCTGCATATCCGGCGGTCAGGTTTTTCTGACACTTCATGCTTGGTCGCGCGCAGTAGGCTTTCCGGAAGTGAAGCGGATTGCCGATGCAGTTGTCGAATGCCTTCATTTGGCGGCGCTGGCGCTGCCTACGAACAGACTGATTTCCATAAATCACCGTCAGAATCGCGTCTTTCGCGATGACGATGGTCTGACATCGCACGCGGTCATAGAGCTCGTTGCGTACGTCGAAAAGCCGATTAGCTGACCAAGCCGCGGCTCCCACCACATCACCATCTGGAGACATCAATGGCAGCAAATGGCCAGCAGAGCGGGCGTCAGCTCCTCATCAAGATCGGCGACGGCGGTTCGCCCGAGAATTTCAACAACCTTTGTGGGTTGACGACCACGACATTCAACATGTCGGCAAATGATGTCGATACCACCATCCCTGACTGCCTCAATCCTGGCAACACGCCACAGAAGACGTCGGACCTCGGCATTCTGAACCGCACGTTTACCGGACAGGGCAAGTTTGTGAAATCGGCGAACTCGACCGCATTCCTGAACCACGTCATGAACGGCGAGCAGTTCAATGCGCAGGTTATCGTCCCCGGCCTCGGCACGTTCGCCGGCCTTTGGGGTGTGACTTCGTTCGAATTCGGCGGCGAAATGGAAGGCACGATGACCTTCAACGGCACTTGGACTGCCGGCGGCCCGCTTACATTCACTCCGGAGGCGTAATTTATGTCGCAAGAAGTCAACGGAGCGCGTGGCGAAGTCGCGCTCCGCGCCGGCGGCCAGGATCTTGTGATTGCCGCCACTATGAAGGGACTTTCGGCCGTTTCGACGCAGCTGCAGTGCAAGTCGCTCGCCGACCTGTTCGTGCGGCTTACTGGCACTGAGGTGGCGGCGACCGAGGCTGCGATCGCGCATCTAACCGTGCGCGGTGACGCAGTAGCGGCTTTGGCAAAGCTCAAGCTGAAGGACTTCAAGGCCTGCTCAGAGGCATTCGCTGCTGCTCTCGCGCATCACTTCGATGGTGATGAGGGAAACGCCGAGGCCGCCGACCAGGCGGCGAAGTAGATACGGCACCGTTTCCGTGGCGACGCTGGATGCGAACCGCATTCGGTGCCCTCGGATGGAAGCCGCAAGACTTCTGGAACTGCACGCTGACGGAATATTTCGAGGCGATAGAAGGCTTCAATGAGGCCAACGGCGCAGGAGAGAAGTCTGGGGCGCCGACGGACGAAGAGCTTGAGGCGCTGGTGGCGAAGTATGGTTAGTTTGATGCGCAGTTATCTATGCGTAGCGATAGCAGGCCGTCAGAATCGAGCGTCCGCGGCTTACCGCCCTCGTTGCGCCACTTCTTCTCTTCCTTAAATGTAGCGCACTCTTGCTGGTCGGCTAAAGTCGCCTGTTGTTGCGCTACGTTTCGCTGCGCCTGCCAATCCAATGCTGCCGATGTCGCATACCATCCGCCACTAGCGATAACAACGCCACACGCGCACGCGACAAGCGCCTTCAACCAACCGTCCATACCAGCACCTACGAGCCCGCCACCACGCGGGCTTTTCCATTTTAGGATGAATTTATATGGCTGATCAAGATGACCTGATTATTTCGATCAGCACCGACCTGACTTCTGTGAAGCGCCAGCTTAACAAGCTGGTAGGCGATGTTGGCTCGGCTTCAGATCAGATTTCCCGCAAGTTCAGCACTACAGGTCAGGGAATCGATAAGTCGATGACGACCGCGCTACAGGCGCGCATCAACGACGTAGTCGGGATCGGCCAGCAAGGCGTCAAGGAATGGAACGGCGCGCTTGCCGACCAAGGTAAGCAGCTGGAGCAGCTGCGCGCGAAATACAATCCGCTCTATGCGGCGATTACGCAGTACAAGGCCGCTGTCGCCGAGATCAAGACGGCCAATGGCATAGGCGCCATTTCTGCCGATGAGATGACCACGGCCATCCAGAGGCAGCGGCAGGCCGCCCTTGCTAGCATTGACGCTATCAAGAAGCGCAACGCCGCAGTAGTCGACACGCCAGCGGCGAAAGCGGGTAGCAACCATTTCCAGACGGCGAATATTGCCGCGCAGTTTCAGGATATCGCGGTGCAGTCCGCGCTCGGACAAAGCCCGCTGCAAATTGCACTTGAGCAAGGCACGCAGCTTTCCTCTGCCTTCGGTGAATCTGGCGCCGCCGGCGCAGTCAAGGCGCTCGGTGCCGGATTCCTGTCGCTTGTCAGTCCGGTTTCGCTGGTCACCATTGGTCTAGTTGCCGGCACTGCCGCGCTGATCGAGTACGTTTCCAACAGTAAGAGCAAGATTCCGGATGTCGACGACATTCTGAAGGCCCATCAAGCCAATATTGAAAAGCTCGGGCCGGCCTACAAAGAGGTGCTCGACCAGCAGCAGAAGTACGTGCGCGACAGCCAGGGGCTGGCGAATTTGCGTGCGCAGGGGACGGCAAATGACGCCACGAAGCGTCAGATTGCCGACGCAAGCGCCGGCTATGAAGCGATTATGCGCGTCATCGCGCAATACAAGATCGCTGTCGCTGAGGCGGCGCAGTCTGACCCTGGCATTGTCAATCGATATGACTTTGCGCCAGCGCAGAAGGCGATTGACGCCCTCGGTGCGTCCATCAAGTCTGGTGTTCCGCAAGTGCGGGAATTCCAAGAAGCGGTCAACGGCCTGAAGCAGTCAGGCGCAATCAGTGATGCCGTCGCGCTTCAGCTTCTTAACCTGACAAAAGCCGGCCTAGATACAAGCGACAGCCTTAGCAAAATCAGCCCGACGATCAATGCGCTCGCCGCCTCGTTTCAGACGGCGTCTGATCAGCTGGGCAATCTGCCGTTTGGTGACATGCGCACCAAGCTTGAGCAGCTCGTTTCGGAATTTCAGTCTGGGAAGACCAACGCCGCCGATTTCACCGCGCAGGCGCAGGTACTTGAGCAATCCTACCCGACCTATAGCGGGTGGATTCAGAGCCTTGCCAACATCATCACGCAGCTGGAGCAGGCTAGAGATACCGCCAAAGATCTGAATTCCTACGTCAACGTCGGAACCGATCTACAGAAGGGCGGCCGCAATGCCGCTATGGATGCCCTCAAGGCTCGCATGGCGACAATCGGCCAGGATGAGAACTTTTTCATTCGTTCAGGCGGCGGCAATGACCTTGCCGACAAGCTGAAGTCGCAGGCGAAGACCTACGAAAGTGACCATAAGGTCAAAAAAACGCCAGACGTCAAAAAGACAGCCGACGACCGCATCAATGAAGACATTCAGGCTATCCGCGACCGCTCGGCCGCGCTCCAGCAGGAAATCGGTCTCGTCGGTCTCTCTTACGAGGAGCAGACGAAGCGGCGCACTGAACTAGATCTTGAGCAGAAGGCGCTGAAGGATCTCCGTGAGGAGGCCCGCAAGAAAGGCCAAACTGATCTTGATGCAATTAAGCTTTCGCCCGAGCGCATAGCGCAGATTCAGAGCGAATCCGCAGCATATGCAGCACAAGCCGATGCACTTCGAAAGGTTCAGGAGAGCCACGAAAAGGCGCAAGAGGCGGCGAGCGAGTTCTACGATACGTTCAAGTCTGACACGATCGACGCGCTGACCGGTGCGAAAAGCCTGAGCGACGCGCTTGGTGACATCGCCAAGAAGCTCGGCGACATGCTGCTGAACGAGGCGTTCGACAGCCTATTCAAGCCGGCCACCGACACCTCGTCCGGCGGTCAGTTCGGTGGCATCTTTTCGTCTATCGGCAAGTGGATCACCAGCGGCTTCGATGCGGGTGGCTATACCGGACTTGGCGGGAAATTCCAGCCAGCCGGCGTGGTGCACAAGGGCGAATACGTCATCCCTAAGGAGATGGTCGACAAGATCGGCCTCAAGGGCATCCAGGCTATGCTTGGAAGCTATTCCGCCGGCGGCCTAGTCGGCGGCCCGCGCATGCCTTCCATCATGCCGCGCGCCGCGAACGACAACGCCGCAATCACCTACGCTCCGGTCATAGACGCCCGAGGCGCTGACGCTGCGGCGGTGGCCCGCATCCAAGAGACGTTGGCCCGCGACAAGGCGGAGTTCGCCTCAAAGGTCGTGACGACCATGCGCGTGGCGCAGAAGACCAGAAACTGGAAGGGCTAAATGGCAATCACGTTTCCGGTTGATATTCTGTCGACCTTCCCCGGTTGGTCGACAGACTTCGATTTCAACTATCGCCAGGAGCAGAGCACGACTGCCAACGGCGCGGTGATCGCAAAGGATCTCGGCTCGCCACTCTGGAAGGCGACGTTTCAATCACGGAGCCTGCGCGTCAATGAGCTCGACTACTGGCGGGCTCGATTGAAGGCTCTCGAAAACGGCCTACAGACCTTTGTCGGCTGGCCTACCAGCCGGGCGTTCCCGATCGCGTACCCGAATGGGTCGTGGCCGACGGGCGGCGCATTCGCTGGCTCTGGACAGGTCAACAGCCTCACAAGCAAGTCGCTGTCACTGAAGGCCGTGCCGCCCGGGTATGTCGTCAGCATCGGCGATTACATCCAAGTCGGCAATGACCTCTATCAGGCGCTCGAAACGGCGACGGCAAATGGCAGCGGCGTGACAGGCGCATTCGAGGTTCGGACCTACGTGTGGCCTTCAACGGTCATCAACGCCGCGGCCAAGCTCATCAAGCCTTCCTGTCCCATGCGGCTGCTGCCAGGAACGCTCAGTTCTACGGCAAGCCTGCCTGACGGGCGAGGGGCCATCACCTTCCAGGCTATCGAGGCTCGTTAAGTAGAAGCGTTGCACTTCACCTGAACGAAATATGCGCGAGCCGGGGTGCCTATTCCGTATGTTCCGGTGTTCACCACAGTCTCACCAATAACTGATCCATTTGGGCACTGATCTTTCAGCAACAGCAGCGCTGTTTTCTTACGCTGATCAAGATCGTCTGGGTTGTAGCCAATATCGCGTCTATTCAGGATTTTGACGGTGTAATCGTATGGCTTTCCGGTTTCTGGCGTTACCGCCAGTTCGCCAGCGCTTTCCATGGCTCGCATACCTGTTTGCGTTTCCGCGCATGACGATAGCCCTGCTGCAACTATGAAAACAATAAACTTCCGCATGCAACCCCCGCCTGTTTTTTGTAGAATACGCACAAGGATGCTCGATGCGCAATATATCTGCTGAGAACTACGCTGCGCTTCAAGCGCGGCGGCTGGTGGCGCGCGACTTCCTCTGGCTGGTTGTCCGCACGCTCGATACAGGCCTGCCATTCGGCTATGGCTTCTGGTCTGACGTCGGCAACGTCAGCGCGCAGGTGCTCAATCCAGATACCGGCGCCGCGGAGTCGCGCAACTTCGAGGGCAGCGGCTCGCTCATCCAGATCAGCGATATTCCGCTCGTCGCCAACCTGACGGTGCAGAATACCACCATCAGCATGTCGCAGATCGACGAAGGCGTGGCCAACATTGTTCGCGGCTACGACCTGAAACAGGCTCGCGTCGAAATCTACCGCGGCATGTTCGATCCGGATACGCGGCAGATGGTGGCACCAGCTTTCAGCCGCTTCATTGGCTTCGTCGACAACGTCGTGATCACCACGCCAAAGGAAGGCGAGGAGGGCTCTGTCGAACTCACATGCGCGTCCCATACGCAGGAAGTGACGCGGAGCAACCCCGACACACGCTCGCAGGATAGTCAGGTTCTGCGTTCGGCCACCGACAATTTCTTTCAGGACACGACAACAGTCGGCGACTGGGAATTCTTCTGGGGCCGCAACGCCGGCAAGGTCGAAACTGCATCTGCGCAGCGCATATCCGTCTCAATCAGAGCGGCAAATCGATGATCCGGCCGGCTGTATTGGCGGACAAGATGCGCGTACTGACAATGGCAAAAGCCTTTCACGCCGCATCAGGTTTGCCGTTTCAGTTCTCGGCGCCCCATGCTGACGCTTTGTTTCGCTCCTCATTGACCGATCCAGACCGCGCCTGCCTTGTCTACGACGTCAGTGGCATTGCACGCGGCGTTCTCGCTGCGCAGGCGGGCGCACATCAGTTTGCGGCTATCAAGGTTGCCTCGGAAATCATGTGGTGGATCGATCCCAACAATCGCGGCTCGGTGGCCCTTAAAATGCTCGCCGCCTATGAGGATTGGGCGCGCGATAGAGGATGCGCGTTCGCCGCCATGGTCGGTCTTGGCTCGGATCCAGCCGTCGGAGCGCTTTACGAGCGCCGCGGCTATCAGCCGGCAGAGCGGCACTTCATGAAGTCTCTCTAGGCGCCTCGCGCCTCAGGCCGCCAACGAGCGGCCTTTCCCATTTCAGGATACATCGATGGCGTTTTTTACCACCGCAATTGTGGCGGGATGGCTCGGGGTTGCCGAGTCGTCCTTCCTGGCGTCCGTCTCCGCATTTGCGCTGAACGCAGCCGTTGGCGTTGGCCTCTCGCTGGCTGCACAGGAACTGACAAAGCCGAAGTCGACGGCGCAGGCAATAAACGGCGTCAACGGCACTCTTCAGGCCGGCGGAGATATCGCCCGTTCATTCATTCTGGGTCGCCGCGTCACGGCCGGTTCGCTCGCCTATGCGAACACATGGGGTGAGGCCGGCAAGACGCCGAACGCCTACTTCACGCAGGTCATCGCGCTTTCGGATATTCCGATCAACACGATTTCTGCTGTCTGGGTCAACGGCTCGCCAGTCACCATCGACACGAGCAATACCGTCTATGGCGATTGGGGCTTTCCGGTTGTCGAGTATGCCGACGGCTCCAACAACAACATGTGGATCAAGTTCTACGACGGCACGCAGACCGTCGCGGATCCATTCCTCGTTGGCACTGTCTCGAGCGCGGATCGTCCGTATGAGGCAACGCGCGTCGGCGTGGGTGTCGCGTACGCTGTCGTCACGTCTCAGGCGAACGACGAGCTGTTTACCGGCTTCCCGACGTTCCGCTTCGAAGTGCAGGGCGCACGGCTTTATGACGTCTCGAAAGACAGCACCGCAGGCGGTTCCGGATCGCATCGCTGGTCCGACCCGTCTACGTGGGGCGGTGACGGCGACGATCTGCCTGTAGTTCAGGCTTACAACCTCCTGCGCGGCATCACCTACAACGGCGCATGGCTCTATGGCCTGCAAAGCCTGACCGGAAATCGCCTTCCGGCCTCAGACTGGATTGCCCAGATCAACAAGTGCCGCGCCGGCATAGACGGGCCTGCGGGGATCGAGCCGACATATCTGACTGGCATAGAGGTCTCCGTCAACGCCGAGATCGGCACGAGCATCGAAAGCCTTCTGACTGGCTGCCAGGGTCGAATGATCGAGACCGGCGGCATCTACAAGATGCGTGTCGGCGATCCTGGCGCGTCGGTATTCGCTTTTGGTGATGGCGACATCATCTCGACCGAAGAGCAGACCTTCACGCCGTTCTTCGGTCTGTCGGATACGGTCAATGGTATCTCGGCGACGTATCCAGAGCCGAACGAGGCGTGGAATACCAAGACCGCTCCGCCGCTATACAACACGACCTTTGAGAATCAGGACGGCTCGCGCCGGCTGATGTCGAACGTCGACATGAACATGGTCTACCGCGCATCGCAGGTGCAGCGGATCATGCTTTCAGCACTACGTGAGGCGCGCCGAGCACGGCGCCTGACTTTCGTGCTTCCTCCTTCGGCATGGGTTCTTGAGCCGGGTGACGTTGTCACGTTCACATCGAATCGCAACGGCTTCGTATTGAAGCTATTCCGCGTTGATGGTGTGGCAGATCACGCGAATCTCGACGTTACGCTCGATCTGACTGAAGTCGACCCGACCGATTACGATTGGGACCAAGAGCACGACTATACGCCTCCTGTTTTTGCGCCGCTCGGGCCGGTTAAGCCGCCAGCGCAGCCGATGTACGGGTGGCAGGTTGAACCGGCCGTTCTGACAGACAGCGACGGCCAGCCTTGGCGACCGACGATTAAAGTCAGCTGCGACCCGACGCAAAAAGACGTCCGTAACGTCTGGGTGCAGGTTCGCTTGGCGGCCACAGCGGATGTCGTTTTCGACAGCCAACAGACGCCGTATGCCGAGCCGTTTGCGTGGCTACTCAACGCCAATTTCAAAGGCGGCACGGATTACGAGGCGCGTGGCAGGTTCATTCCTTTTTCTGGCAGAGCCACGGATTGGAGTGATTGGCTACCGGTGACCACGCCGGATGTTGCGACCGATGATCTGATCGTCGATTTGCAGCACGTCAAATCTGACATCCTGAACCGCTTCAAGGAATTGCAGGCGGATCTTGACGATACGCGGACGCTGCTGGAGCAACTGACAACCGGCAAGCAGATGACCGATGTCGTGTTCTCGCAGGACGGCCGCAAACTCACATCGCAGCTTGACCAGGCATCGGCGACATTCAGCGAGCAGATCGCAACTGTTGTCGACGAAGTTTCGGCTGTTGCCGAGCAAACCACGCTCGTTTCGGCAGACCTCAACGACCGGTTCGCCGAAGGACTTATCGAGTTTCGAGCCGCAGCAGATCAGACTGGTGTTGACGCACGATTCTCTGTCGTGCTTCGGGCTGGCTCTTCTTCGGCCTTCGTCGAGAGCGGCATGTTCCTTGAAATCTACACGCAAGGCGGCGTGCAGAAGTCACGGTTCTCGGTTTTGGCTGACCAATTTACCGTTCTCAATCCAGATGCGATCGGCACAGCCTATCTACCGCTGGTCTTCGAAGGCGGCGTGCTGAAATTGCAGAACGTCAAGGTGGAATGGGCCGACATCGTCAATGCGTTGATCACCTCGGCGCAAATTCAGGACGCGGCAATCACTTCTGCGAAGATTGGAAATCTACAAGTAGGCGTTTCCAACTTGGATTTCGACGTAGTGACGACTCAGGTCAACCAGAGCTACAGCGGCTCATCCGTAGCAGCTATCGGTACCGTTTCCGTCCCGAACCCGAACCCGAACCCGTGCTTTATCTATTTCGATCTTTCGCTGCAAAGCAACTTCGGCGGAAGTACAGGTTCGGCCACACTGCAACTTGTGAACATAGGCACGGGCGCTGTACTTGCGAGCAGGTCAATCAGCGGTACCGGTATTCAATCCGGTTCCTGGAGCAACGTTGTTGCGTTCGATTTCAGACCGGGTGCACCGACGACAAACCAGTATCAATGGCAATTGGGCGGCGCCACTGGTTTCACAAACATAACCGTAAGAGCGGTTTACATTCTCAATAAGCGCTAGGAACCCCCTGTAATGACGACACCTTACACGACTGGCCAGGTCATCCTGACCAACGGCAGCGCCGTGGTGACTGGCGTACTTACCGCTTGGGCTACGGCGCTGATTGCCGGCGGCGTCATCTATCCAGAGGCCGATGGCAACCCATTGCCGATCGCAAGCGTTGATGGCGATCTCGCAATCACTGCCGCCACCAAGTGGAAGGGCGCCACAGGCACCTATAACTACGCCCTTGTTCGCGACACCGCCTACCTGCAACAGGTCTCGACGAACAGCAGCACGCTTGCTCAGCTGGTCGCTGAACTGGCGGCCGGCACGATTTTCAAATATGACGCCAGCGGCGATCTTGCCGGCAGGGCAACATATGACACGCGGCCGCAGAGCTTTGCCTATCTCGTTTCGGTCGGCGTGACGCAGCCGCAGCTTTACGTGAAGGGTTCGGCGACGTCAGGCGATTGGGATGGCCCGTTTTCGTATGGTGTCGGTCCAATGGGGCCAGCAACCTCGCTTAACTTCGGCGCCACTGTAACCGAGCCGTCAACCAACCCCGCAAGTGTCGTCGTTACCGGGTCCGGTCCTTACAATCTGACCTTCCACATTCCACGCGGAGCGGATGGCGATATCACCTGGCAAGGTGCATGGGCTACGGCTCACGCCTATTCCATCAATCAGGCCGTCACCAATGGCGGCGCATCATACGTCTGCAAGCTAAGCCATACGTCATCTTCGACGAACGCGCCGGGCACCGGCGCATCTTGGACAACCTTCTGGGATGTTTTGGCGGCAAAGGGCAACACTGGCGCGACCGGGCCGGCCGGCGCCATGGACCCTTCGGTCTATGACCCGCAGGGCAAAGCCGCTGATGCCTTCGCGCGCGCCAACCATACCGGCACGCAGGCACTGTCGACGATCACTGGCGTCAATAAATATGCCGTCAAGACCGGTAACTATACGGCAGTCATCGGGGACAACGACGCTGAACATCGCTTTACGGCTACCGCGACACTTACACTCACCTCGGCGGCGACCGTAGGCGCCGACTGGCACTACACGGTCACCGCCGACGGTGGCGATGTTACGATCGATCCGAGCGGAACGCAGACGATTAACGGGCAAGCGACGATTGTCGTCAAGAACGGTACCTCCTGCAAGATCATCTGCGACGGCTCGAACTTCTTCGCTGTCATGCGGACCGGCCTTTGGGATCCGGTCGGAGTCTTCACCTTAAGCGCAGCATCATCGTTTGTTCTTACCAACTTAGGAAATGCGAAGTTCCTACGCCTAACCGGCATGATTGACTCGATGTCGGCGGCTGGTTTGCTGACGATGCAGGTAAGTACGGACAATGGCACAACGTACGACACTGGCACGAATTATTATTCACAAGCATGGTCCGCAAGCAGCGCCAGCCTAGCGGCGGGCGTTTTGTCCGCTGCCGCTTCTTTCCCGCTATCCGGTCAAGGAAGTTCAGACGTATCGACGCCGGTCCCTTTTGAAGCGATCCTGTCAAACTTCAACAAAGCAGCTCGGTTGAACGGCTTTGTTAGAGCGTTCGTTGCTGCCGGTGGCGCGGGATATGCGCAAAACATGGCAAACTTTCACCTGACGCCAACTGCCAGAAACGCGCTGAAGATTTTCAATTCAGGATCGGGAACGATGACCGGCGTGATTGCCGTTGAGCAAATCAGAGGTTGAGCCATGATAATCAATATCGACGGTGTCGAGCGCGATATGACGCCGGAAGAAGAAGCCGATTACGCGGCGACGCTCGCGAACCCTAATCTGTTGCCACCGCCTGAGCTTCCGAGCATCACCGACCGCCAGTTCTTCCAGCAGCTGGCAGCCCAGAGCCTGATTACGCAGACTGAGGCTATCGCCGCCGTCGCAACCGGCACTATCCCGGCCGCGATGCAGGCCTTGGTCAATCAGCTGCCTGCCGACCAGCAGTTCGATGCGCAGATGAAGATTTCCGGAGCACGAGAGTTTCTGCGCTCCGATCCCCTCGTTGCCGCCTTCGGGCAGATGGAGGGCATGACCTCCGCCGATATTGACGCACTCTGGGTGGCCGCAGCGGCGCTCTAAATCAAGGAAAATCCATGCAACTCATCCCCGACGTTCGCCGGGTGCTTTCGCGCGCCTGGTCGCTGGTGCGTGCGCGGCTATTGCCAGACGTGGCCAGCATCTTGAGGCGCGCCTGGTCGCTCCGGCTGATGGAGCTCGCCGCGCTCGCCGACGTCATCATCAACGTTGTGCCGGCCACCGCCGATTATCTGCCGTGGTGGCTCACGCTGCTGCTGTTGGTCGGTGCGTGGGCGGCCCGCCTCGTGGCGCAGCCTGACAAGGAACAAGCCAATGCCAATCAATAAAATCCGGCCAAGCAAACGCGCGGCCGCAGCTATTGCCGCTGCGATTGTCGCGGCCGCAGCAGGCGGCTGGCACGCGGTAAGCGATACCTCCGCCACGGTACACCCGCCGGCCGTCATCCTCGCGCAGAAGGCGCTGATCGAGACATGGGAAGGCGAGGTGCTGACGGCACATTGGGATCCGTACGCGAAGATCTACGACATCTGCTACGGCAAGACCCGGCTGAACGGCAAGCCCATCACCAAGGGCATGCACTTCACCAAACAGCAGTGCGCCGATTTCTTGGAAGACGACCTCTACAACGGCTATTACGTGCCGCTCACCAAGAAGGTGCCGGCCTATACCGGCTTCCCGGTCAGCGTCCAGGCGTCACAGCTTTCAGGCGCCTATAACTTCGGCGTCGGCGGCATGGTCAGTTCAAAGGCCATGGATTTCGCCAAGCAAGGCCAGTGGCGCGCGGCATGCGAGGCGCAGACCGCATGGAACAAGGCCGGCGGCCACGTTGTGCCAGGGCTTGTTGCGCGGAGAGAAATGGGCGACTCGCAGCGCATCGGCGAGGCGGAACTCTGCGTCTCTGGCCTGCCGGATGGAGGTGCGTCATGAGCCTATTAGCTACCCCCGGCGGCCGGTTCCTTGCCGGCCTACTCGGCGCGCTGCTGCTTTCGGTCGGCGCCTACGTCTACGGCGACCACCGTGGCTACGCGCGGGCGGCCACGACATATACGGCACAGATTGCGCAAACCAAGGCCGACCTTGCGACTGCTCGCGCCGCCGAGATCGAGCGCCAGAACGCCGTGAATGACGCGGCGAAGGCTGCCGAGGCCAGAAGCATCGCAAAGATGCAAGCAGACAACCAATCCCTTCAAGATCAAATTCAGGAGCTGCAGCGTGAAGCTGATCAAGACCCTAACGCTAATGGGCCTGCTCTTGGCTCTTCCAGCGTGCGCCGCATCAACGAAATTCGTTAGTCCGCCGCCGGTGCCCGTTTTAGCAAAGCCGGATTCGGCGCTCACAAAAGACTGCAATAAGCCGGTGGATATCGGCTCTGCCGACTTGCCGCAGGCCAAGTTGGAGAAGTTCTGGATGCGCGATCGGCAATCGCTTGTCGAGTGTGGGCGCGGTAAGGCCGCACTGCGCGACTTCTATGCTGACCGTGACGCGCGGTTAGCTGTACCCACGCCGAGGCCGGCCGCTGGCGGGGTGGCACAATGACTGAGCTTCTCCCGTACATCAGCCCGATCGTGGCCGTTATTACCCTTGTTCTGGGTATCTGGTGGCGCCTCGAAAATAAGATGGAAAAGGACCGCGAAACAGCGGCCAAGCGCGCCGAAGAACAAGAAAAAGAACTGGCCGCAACGAAATTGCACATCGCGGAAACCTACATCACCAAGGCCGGCCTCCGCGAGACCACAGACCAGATCATGAGCGCGATCGGCGGCGTGAAAGCCGCCGTCGAAAATATGACCCTTCGCGTCGACCGCATCGTCGAAAACCAATCCAAGGCGCAGCGCACCACGCGCGCTTCCTAAGCCGCCCGACGGCAACCACCACCACAATTCTAGGAGACTTCCATGGCCTTTTCAGGCGTTCATGTCGTTTGCGGTTTCGCTGGCTCGCTTTTCGCTCGAGACAAGTCGCAGGCAATCCTTGGCAAAATCGCATGGTCGGAAGCGCCGTCCACCGGCGTCACGTCCACCAATCAGGCACCGGGTGAAAACTCCGGTTCCGGCCAGCCAATCTTCCGCATCCGCGCTTCGGCCGACGCCTGGGTTTCGGTCGGCCCTACGCCTGACGCCACCAACGGCAAGCGCTTCCTCGTGCCGGCCAATACCGACTACGACGTCTATGCCGAGCCGAACGACAAGTTCCAGTGGGTTGCCGCGTAATGACGGGGCTTCGAACCAGCCTTAGGCGGGGGAGCGCGCTGCGCACCCTTGCCGGTTTGCGGGGTGGCTCCCCGTCGCAGGGTGGGGGTGCCCCATCCATCGGCGGAATCCCGATCGGCGCACCCGGCGCGGTCGGGACGATCTACGAAAATTACACCCTGTCTGGCGGCGATGACTATAATTCGGCGCCCGCTATAGTATCGCCGTCCACTCCAGCCGCTGATTATTTTTCCAGCCGCTCATACATATTGCCGGCCGTCGGGCAAACTGCTCGATCGGCGCGAGGCGGTTCGATCACGCTTAAAGGCTACGATGTCGATGCCATGCACACCGGGTTCATGGACATCAACAGAGGGCAGCCTGTCTCGACCTTCAACGACTTGATGCAGACGAGCAGCAGTGCGCTTGCCCTTAAAAGCCGAGCCGCGACTGCCCCCGAAAAGCTGATGGGAGATGGCTGCGATATCATCTCCTCGATGCTGGACACCGTCGGTCTTATCGTCGGGCGGCCGCCCTGCATTATCGAGGCGAAGATCCGCATTCGCCCTGGCTATCTGGCGCAGCGGGAATGGCACCCCTCGTTCTGGCTTATGTTGGCAGGCCCAGCGAGTTCCTACACCTCACTTGAGTTCGATTGGGAAGCGACCGACACCGCCAACCCGGACACATTTGCGCCGAACAATCAGAAATGGACAACGGGATCTTCAAACCCAATTGATGATAACGGCAATCCTGCATATGCCCCGAACCTCTGGGACGGCAACTGGCATACCATCGGCTTCATCGTCGGTACTGCGAACGTCCAGTATACGGTTGATGGCGTGGTCGTTAAGACGACGACCGTGAACACGGCACAGCAGGGGAACAGGCCTTTCTATGCCCTCCTGACGAACCACGTTGCCGACTTCCAGGCCAAATACAATTTGGCGGCATGGCAGGGTCAAGGCAACCCGGGGAACGTCTTCGAGACAGACTTCATTCGCGTATGGCGGACCACGGCGGGGACGCATCGCACACCGCTGATCGCCAATAACGCCTATAACGTCGATTTCAACACGCCGTTCTCGTTTGCGCAGCCGACCGCCGCTGCTCTCTGGGGCGATGGGGCTGTCAATGAGACCTTTGAAGCGATCGTCAACGAAGTCATCGCGCCGGGTGGCAATGTTTCTGGCGGCTGGATAGGTTTGCCAGCGGGCATCACCTATACTGGCGGCAACCTTGCTGGCACGGTCAGCGACAAGGCAGGGCGTCTCTACTTCGTCAGGACCGGCACGAAGCTTGGTGAAACCTGCAAACCGCAGCGTGTCGCCATCAATGTCGGCCCGAACCTGTCTAACGTACTGATCAATATCGGCTCTGCGGCAGGCTCGAAATACGACCTCTATGCCGCTGTCGATGTTGGTGACCTTGTGCCGGCGACGATCTCGGTAACCGGTCTGCCGTCTGGACTGACGTTCAATACGACGACAGGACTCATTACCAACGATGGATCGGCGGTCGTGTCGTCATTCACTGCGAGCGTGACAGCAACCAATGCGGTCGGCCAGTCAGCAACATCGACGGTCAACGGCGCTGTGGTTGCTGGTACGCCTCTGCCGGTGGTTGCCGGTCTTGCCGGGTCGCTCGATCCCGACAATGCCGCTACAGTCACATCATCTGGTGGTCTTGTCTCGGCTATTGCTGGCGCGGACGGCTCCTCACAGGCTGCAACGCAGGCGACCGGAGGCCTTCAGCCTTCCCTTGTGACCAAGCGAAGCCGTGGGGCGCTTCTGTTCGGATCTGGTAAGTTCATGGACTGGACGGGAATTGCGTCCTTCCTGAACGGCGGCGTCGGGACAATGGCGATCGTCGCGGAACTAAACACGCTTGCCGCTGCTGCCTGCATGCTTGAAATCGCCCAAGCCGCAGCGGCGACCACTGCGAATCGCCTGGAAATCTTGTGCGTCACAGGCGGCACAAGTTGGACAGCACGAAAATGCGGACCGACCGGCACATTTATTGATGCGAGCGATCCTAATGCCGCCCCTCTCGCCACACCGACATGTATCATCGCAAGGTTCAAAACGGCCACGGCGACGAAGATGTATCATGACCGGTACCTGTTCACGGCGGCGGCAGGCACCCCGGATGTCGGGGCGACTATGGACCAGGCGACCCTTGGCGCACGCCGCGCCAGCGGAGGTACCGTCTCGATCGGTCTTGAAGGGTGGATTTATCGTGCTGCCGTCTTCAATGCCGAGTTGACGGATAAGCAGATCTACATGCTTGGCCGTTGGGCAGCCCAGAACTGGGGCACGCCGTGACGCTCCGGCTGAAGGGGATTATCGCCGTGACAGCCTTCAGCTTGATTTGCTGGGGTGCTGTCCTCCTTGCTCATCTAGTCACCCCCGCCTCAACAAAGGGTGGGGGGGTGATTCCCGCTCTTGACTAAGTCGCTTTCTCTGTCATTTTCGCGCAAGGATAGCGCGCAATAGCTTATGCTGTGAACAGTCGGAGGTCGCAATGACAGAAATGGCGGTGAATGAGCCAGCGCCAATCAATCCAGAGGACGTAGAGCGCATCAACGCTCCTGCGTTTTACGGCTCAACAATCCAAGCTGTTTGGGCGGGGAATGATCTCACTTTGGTCTTTGCAAAACCGCATCCGGTCATAAACAAAAAGGCTGAATCTCCAGACCAGCAGTTTGGAGCTGTGCTTGAAACCCAGGCGATCATCAGCTTGAGCCCGCAAACAGCAAAGGACTTGTTCCTTCTACTTCAGGGAACGGTAAAAAGGTACGAAGACCAATTCGGCGTAATTTCTACCGAGTATACGCAGCGTGCCGAGAAAGGCGATAAGTGACGGATTTTCGAGTGTTTCGAACGTCTGTCGTGCCATTCGTGAGTGAGGTGCGATTCTACCACGAGACCGTCGAGCACATTAACCAAGAGCACCCAGAAGTGAAAATTGAGCTTCCGTCTTTGATGACGGCGGTGCAGAATGCGATTGAAAATCCAACGGTCGTTGAAAGCAGCTACACAAATAGCTACGTATTCATTGACCATGCTAGTACAAATTTTACTGGTGAGCCGCTAAAGGTACCGGTAAAAATTACTGAGGGAACCTCTGCCCGGGTAAAAACGGTTTTCTTTTCTGGAAGCACGAAGCCAGAAAATACCGTCTATAGGAACTCAGATGACGAGCGATAACCAGTTGCAGACCTCTTATGACAAACGGGGCGATGTTTTGTACATCTCCCGTGTGCGCATACCTGCGTCGCGTGGGATCGAAGACGAAAACGGCATTCTTTGGCGTTACGGCTCGGATGGCGCGGTTATCGGTGCCACTGTAATGGATTATTGTGATCATTGGGGTTCTCACCGCCGAGTGCTAGAAGCGGCCCTGTCGAACGGCTTCCACATCCCAGAGAGTGAAGCGAAATCTGTTTTGGATCACGTAGCGCGCTAGCACCCCGAAATCGACGCGACTCCTACAAAGATATAGCCACTTCTAACCGGTTATAAAAAGGCCGCTGCCAGAGCTCATCATATCTGGCAGCGGCCTTCCGCTGGATTGCCCCCAAACTAGCTAGTGCCCATCCATAAACGCCTGTTTTTCTGCGGTTTTGAAAGGTTGTTTGCCGGCTGCCATCGTTTTTTTGGACGAGTGATGGCAGAGAGCGCGCAGATTATGGCCCGAAGAGCGA